>JBBQZM010000080.1:0-14699 GCA_038207685.1 Burkholderiales bacterium | reverse complement strand
GGTCGACGACAGCGACACCCGGGCAAGGTAAGCCTCCGCCACGAGGTCGCAAAAACGCTTCTCGTCATTGCCGATCCGCACCCGGTTGGGCAGGAAGACGACGCTCTCGGGCGGCACCTTGTACTGGGCGACGGCATAGGCGACCAGCCGCTCGCGGATCTGCCGCGCGGCGTCCTCGGCGGCCTTGCCGTTGAGGTCGCTGCCGGTCGACGCGGCGGTGGCCGAGGTGTTGGCCACCTTCTGCGTGTCGGTGGCGGTGACGCGCACCCGCTCGAAGTCCAGGCCCAGCTCATGGGCCACCACCTGCGCCACCTTGGTGTTCAGGCCCTGGCCCATCTCGGTGCCGCCATGGTTGACCAGCACCGAACCGTCGGCATAGACATGCACCAGCGCACCGGCCTGGTTGAAATGGGCGACGTTGCACGAGATGCCGAACTTCAGCGGCGTGATCGCCAGGCCGCGCTTGAGCACCGGGCTGGTGGCGTTGTAGGCGGCGACGGCGGCACGGCGTGCCGCATAGTCGCTCTGCGCCTCCAACTGGGCCAGCAGCGGCGCCAGGATGTTGTCTTCCACTGTCTGGCCATAGGGCGTGACATCGCGTGTGCCGATGCCGTAGAAGTTGGCGCGGCGCACCGCCAGCGGGTCGCGTACCAGGCGGCGCGCCACGCTGTCGAGCACCAGCTCGATGGCCAGCGCGCCCTGAGGCCCGCCAAAGCCGCGGAAAGCAGTGTTGCTCTGGGTGTTGGTGCGGGCGCAGTAGCCATGCATGGCCACATGTGGTAGCCAGTAGGCGTTGTCGACATGGCACAGCGCGCGGGTCATCACCGGCGGCGACAAGTCGGCCGAATGGCCGGCATTGGCCACCAGCGTGATGTCCAGGCCGAGCAGTCGGCCGTCGTCGTCATGGCCGACATCCCAGCTGAACTCGAAGCCATGGCGGCGGCCGGTGATGAGCATGTCGTCGTCGCGGTCGGGCCGCAGCTTGACCGGCCGCTGCAACTGCCGTGCCGCCAGTGCGGCGATGCAGGCAAACAGCGCGCTCTGACTCTCCTTGCCGCCAAAACCGCCACCCATGCGCCGGCAGACCACTTGCACCTGGTGCGAGGCCAGTTGCAGTGCATGGGCCACCAGGTGCTGCATCTCGCTGGGATGCTGGGTGCTGCAATGCACCAGCAGGCCGCCGTCTTCCTGCGGCACGGCATAGCTGATCTGGCCCTCCAGGTAGAACTGCTCCTGGCCGCCCAGGCTGAAACGGCCCTGGTGACGGTGTGGTGCCTGCGCCAGCGCGGCCGCCGCATCACCGCGCGTCAGGTGCATCGGCGGCACCACATACTGCTGCAGCGCATGGGCTTGCAGCGTATCCAGCACGGCCGGCAGCGGCTCTATCTGCAGCACCTCGCGGGCCAGCGCGGCGGCGCGCCGGGCGGCCTCGCGGTTGTGGGCGATCACCGCAAACACCGGCTGGCCGACATGGCGCAGTTCACCGTCGGCCAGGATCGGGTCGTCATGCACGATCGGCCCGCAGTCGTTGGGGCCGGGGATGTCGGCTGCGGTGTAGATAGCCACCACGCCGGGCTGGGCGCGCAGCCGCTCGACGTCGATGCCCAGCAGCCGGCCATGGGCGATGGGCGACAAGCCCAGCGCGGCATGCAGCGTGCCGGCGAGTTCGGGCAGATCGTCGATGTAGGGCGCGGCGCCAGCCACATGCAGATGCGCCGACTCATGCGGCCGGCTTAGGCCCACCCGGTCGCCCACCCGGTCGCCCAGGCGGGTACGTTCGGTCTCTGAAGGCGCTTGCATCAGAGGCTCCACACTGACAGCTGGTCGGCCGGCAGCGGCGCGTCGGGCCGGGTTTCCAGCCACAGCCGCCGCAGCAGGTTGCGGGCGGCGCGCTGGCGGTAGGCGGCGCTGGCGCGTAGATCGCTCAGCGGCGTGAAATCTCTGTCGAGCGCGTTCATCGCATCGGCCATCGCAGCCTCGTCCCAGGGCCGGCCACGCAGCGCGGCCTCGGCGCCGGCGGCACGCTTGACGATGCCGGCCAGGCCGCCAAAGGCCAGACGCACATCGGCTACCGCCTTGCCCTCCAGTCGCAGCCAGCAACCGGCAGCCAGGCCGGAGATGTCGCAGTCGAAGCGCTTGCTCAGTTTGTAGACGCGCAGCAGTTCGCCGGGTGTCGGCAGCGGCACACGCAGCGCTTGCACCCACTCGCCGGGCGCCAGCTGGGTCTTCATGTAGTCGAGGTAGAAGTCCTGCAGCGGCATGTCGCGCTGCGCCGGGCCGTGTCGCAGCACGATGCGTGCGCCCAGCGCGATCAGCACCGGCGCGCTGTCGCCGATCGGCGAGCCGTTGGCGATGTTGCCGCCCAGGGTGCCGGCCTCGCGGATCGGCAGCGAGGCAAACCGCTTGCCCATCTGCCGTGCCGCCGGCCAGAGGCGTGCCAGCGCGGCCCAGGCGGCCTCCAGCGAGGCGCCAGCGCCGATCTGCAGCCAGCCGTCGGCCTCGGAGATGGCGCGCAACTCAGCCACCTCGCCCAGGCTGATGATCTCGCCCAGATCACGGAACTGCTTGTTCAGCCACAGGCCGACATCGGTATTGCCGGCCAACAGCCGGGCCGACGGCCGCTTGGCGCGCAGTCTGGCCAGCTCGTCCAGCGTGCGCGGCGCGTGCCAAGGCGTGTGACCGGCGTAGTGCAGCGGTGGGTCGGCCTGCAGGCGGGCCAGCGCGGCGGCGGTGCCGGCTGCGCCCAGCGTGGGCGCCGGCTGCTCGAACATCTGTTCGCCGGCATCCAGGATTGGCCGGTAGCCGGTGCAGCGGCACAGATTGCCCGACAAGTCATCGGCAATCTGCTGTCGCCCGGGGGATGTGTCGGGGTGGCGATGCCGGCAGCCGGCCAACGACATCACGAATCCCGGTGTGCAGAAGCCGCATTGCGAACCGTGGCAAGCCACCAGCGCCTGCTGTGCTGGATGCTGGCCGCCCAGGTCCTCGACCGTCAGCAGTGCCTTGCCGTCCAGCGCCGGCAGCAGCAGCAGGCAGCTGTTGATGGGTTTCCAGTCGACGCTGTCATCGGCCTGCAGGCGCCCTACTAGCACAGTGCAGGCGCCGCAGTCGCCTTCGTTGCAGCCTTCCTTGGTGCCGCTGCAGCGGGCGTGTTCACGCAGCCAGGACAGCACCGAGGTGGTGGAATCCAGGCCTTGCACGGCGACGATCTCGCCGCGGTGCACAAAGCGGATCGGCCGCGGCGCGGGGTCGATTTCGGCAGGAGGTGTGGCCTGGGACATACCCGTACAGTAGCGTCTCTCGCCCGGCGTGCTATCCGGGCAAACCTATAAGCTCTATAAGATCACGGATATGGCGACAGGCGTGGCAATCGACAAGATCGAGCTCTCACTCGTCAGGGCCTTCCATACCATGATCACCGAGCGCAGCGTTTCACGCGCCGCCCTGAAACTGCACACCAGCCAGCCCGCCGTGTCGGGCCAGTTGCGGCGGCTGCGTGGGCTGATTGGCGATCCGCTGCTGGTGCGCGCCGGTGCCGGCATGGCGCCCACGGCGGTGGCGCTGTCGCTGTTGCCGGCCGCGGCCCAGGTGCTGCAGGGCGCGCAGGCCCTGTTCGGCGGACATGCCGCGACGCAGGGTTTTGAGCCGCAGTCGGCACAGCAGAACTTCCGCATCGCCGTCAGCGATTACCTTGACCCGCTGTTTCTGCCCGAATTGGTGACGCGGGTGCGCAGCCAGGCGCCAGGTGTCAGTCTGGAACTGCTACCGCTGACCCGCGACTATGACTACCGCGGCCACCTGGCGCGCGGCGAGGTCGATCTGGTGATCGGCAACTGGCTGTCGCCGCCCGAAGAGCTGCACCTGGGCCGGCTGGTCAATGACGAGATGGTCTGCCTGGTGGCGCTGGACCATCCGGCGCTGCGCCGGCCGCGCCAGTGGACGGCCGAGCGCTACCTGGACAGCGAGCACATCGCGCCCACGCCTTTGCACGCCGGCGGCGTCGGTGTGGTCGACGAGCATCTGCAGGCGATGGGGCTCAAACGCCGCATCGTGGTGCGCAGCCCGCACTTCGGGCTGGCACCGGCGATGGTGGCACGCTCGTCCCTGGTGCTGACCACCGGCCGCCAGTTCTGCGCCCGCTACATCGGCCAGCTACCGCTGCGTATCGTGCGCTGCCCGGTGGCCTTTCCGCCGCTGACCTATTACCAGCTCTGGCATGACCTGACCCATGCCTCGGCGGCAGTGCGCTGGTTGCGCGAGCAGGTGCGTGACGTGGCGCGTGGCTTGCTGGATGTGCCGACATGACGCCGCCAATCCACGCGGCGGGACTTTCCCAGGCCGAACCCGGTGGACGGCAGCTCGCCATCCTGGCCGACCTGCTGGATTTCACCGGTGACCCCGGCCTGGCCGATCGCCACAGTGCCGCCGTGCGCTGGCGGCCGGCACACTGGCTGCTGATCGACGCCGGCGGCCGCATCGCCGCGGTGCAGGCCGAGGCGCCGGGCGACGACTGGCGCAAGATCGACCACAGCGGCCGGCTCTTGATGCCGGGCTTCATCGACAGCCATGTGCACTGCCCGCAAATCGACGTCATCGCCTCCTGGGGCACCGAACTGCTGGACTGGCTGAACACCTATACCTTTCCGGCCGAAGCGCGCCATGCCGATCCGGCGGTGGCCCGGGCCGCGGCGGCGCTGTTCCTCGACGCGCTGCTGGCGCATGGCAGCACCTCGGCGGCGGTGTTTGCCACCGTGCATGCGGCCAGCGCCGAGGCACTGTTCGAGGCCGCGCAGCAACGTGGCATGCGCCTGATCACCGGCAAGGTGCTGATGGACCGCCATGCGCCAGACAAGCTGCGCGACGACGTGGTCTTGGCCGAGCGCGACTGCCGCGCTCTGATCGAGCGCTGGCATGGCCGCGGCCGCCTTGCCTATGCGCTGACGCCGCGTTTTGCCGCCACCAGCAGCGATGCGCAACTGGCGATGGCCGGCCGGCTGCTGGCCAGCACGCCGGAGCTCTACATGCAGACCCATGTGGCCGAAAGCCGCGCCGAGGTGGCCTGGGTGGCCGAGCTGTTTCCGCAGGCGCGCAGCTACCTCGATGTCTACGCTGGCCACGGCCTGCTGGGCGAGCGCTCGGTGCTGGCCCATGGTATCTGGCTGGACGATGCCGACCGTGCGCGGCTGCACGACAGCGGCGCGCAGATCGCTTTTTGCCCCTCGTCCAACCTGTTCCTGGGCAGCGGCCTGTTCGACTGGGCGCAGGCGGCGGTGGCGGGGGTGAACATCAGCCTGGCCTCGGATGTTGGCGGCGGCACCTCCTTGAGCATGCTGCGCACCATGGCCGACGGCTACAAGGTGCAGGCGCTGGTTGGCCAGCGCATCACTGCCTGGGCGTTGCTGCATGCCGCCACCCGCGGTGCGGCGATGGCCCTGCGGCTGGGCAACGAGATCGGCAGCCTGCAGCCCGGCGCGATGGCCGATGTCTGCCTCTGGGACCTGGCGGTGGGGTCTGTGGCGTTGCGCCGCGACGCCCTGGCCCGCGAGTTGCATGAGCGTTTGTTCGCCTGGGTGACACTGGGCGACGAGCGTAACCTCGTCGAATCCTGGGTGGCGGGTGTGCAACGCTACGCGCGGCCGGACGCCGCGCAACCCTGACCCTTCAGCCTCCGCCTCAGACCATGCTCCGACTCGAACTCGAAGGCATCAGCAAGCAGTACCCCGCGGTGCGCGCCAATGACCGTGTGTCACTGTGTGTAGCGCCTGGCCAGATCCATGCGGTGCTGGGCGAGAACGGCGCTGGCAAGAGCACGCTGATGAAGATCATCTACGGCGCGGTGCGGCCCGACGAGGGCCAGATCTTCTGGAACGGCCGCGCGGTGCAGATCGCCAGTCCCAAGATTGCCCGGGCGCTGGGCATCGCCATGGTGTTCCAGCACTTCTCGCTGTTCGACACCTTGACCGCGGCCGAAAACGTCTGGCTGGGGCTGGACCACGGCATGCCGCTGGCCGAGGTGATCCGCCGCATCCGCGCCGTCTCGGGTGAATACGGGCTGGAGGTCGATCCGCTGCGGCCGGTGCACACCCTCAGCGTGGGTGAACGCCAGCGGGTGGAGATCGTGCGCGCGCTGCTCACCGAGCCGCGGTTGCTGATCCTCGACGAGCCCACCTCGGTGCTGACGCCGCAAGCGGTGGACAAGTTGTTTGTCACCCTGCGCAAGCTGGCCGACAAGGGTTGCGCCATTCTCTACATCAGCCACAAGCTCGACGAGATCCGCGCGCTGTGCCACCACTGCACCGTGCTGCGTGGCGGCAAGGTCACCGGCGAGGTGGACCCCACGAAGGAAAGCAATGCCAGCCTGTCGCGGCTGATGATCGGCAGCGAGCCGCCCGAGTTGTCGCACCGGCCGGCGCGGCCGGGTGCGGTGGCGCTGGCGGTGCAGCGCTTGTCGCTGGCCAAGCAGAACCCTTTTGGTACCACGCTGGTGGATGTTGGTTTCCAGGTGCGGGCGGGCGAGATCGTCGGTATCGCTGGCGTTTCCGGCAACGGTCAGCAGGAGTTGATGGCGGCCTTGTCGGGCGAGGATCCGCGTGCCGAGCGCGGCAGCATCACGCTGTTTGAAGCCGACATCGCCCAGGCCTCGCCGCGCAAGCGCCGCCACCTGGGCCTGCACTTCGTGCCCGAAGAGCGGCTGGGCCGCGGCGCGGTGCCGAGCATGAGCCTGGCGCAGAACACCTTGCTGACGCGCACCCACACGGTGTCGCGCAGCGGCTGGGTCCACAGCGCCGCGGTGCGCCAGTTGGCGGCTGACCTGATCGCGCGTTTCAACGTCAAGGCCAGCGGGCCGGGTGCGGCCGCCAAGAGCCTGTCGGGCGGCAACCTGCAGAAGTTCATCGTCGGCCGCGAGATCGACGCTGCGCCCAAGCTGCTGATCGTCTCGCAGCCCACCTGGGGCGTGGATGTGGGCGCGGCGGCGCAGATCCGCGGCGCGTTGCTGGCGCTGCGTGATGCCGGTTGCGCGCTGCTGGTGGTCAGCGAGGAGCTGGAAGAACTGTTCGAGATCAGCGACCGCCTGCTGGTCATCGCCCAGGGCCGCTTGTCGCCCAGCGTGCCGGTGGCCGAGGCCACGGTGCAGCAGATCGGCATCTGGATGTCGGGCTTGTGGCAGGGCAGCGAAGCGGTGCCGGAGGACTTGCATGCTGAAGCTTGAAGCCCGCGCGCAGCCCTCGCGGTTGATGAGCCTGGCCTCGCCGCTGGTCGCCTTGCTGATCACCGTACTGCTGGGCGTGCTGCTGTTCACGGCGCTGGGCAAGGACCCGGTGCAAGGTCTGCGCATGTTCTTCGTCGAGCCAGTGAAAAACGCCTATGCCTGGAGCGAGATTGCCATCAAGGCGACGCCGCTGGTCTTGATCGCGCTGGGCCTGTCGATTTGCTACCGCAGCAACGTCTGGAACATCGGCGCCGAAGGCCAGTTCATCGTCGGCGCGATCTTCGCGGGGGGCGTGGCGATGACCGCCGGCCCCGACAGCTCACGCAGCGTTGTGGTGGCCATCCTGGGCGCCGGCGTGCTCGGCGGCATGATCTGGGCCGGTGTGGTGGCGCTGCTGCGTGACCGCTTCAATGCCAACGAGATCCTGGTCAGCCTGATGCTGGTCTACGTCGCGGAGTTGCTGCTGGGCTACCTGGTCTACGGCCCCTGGAAAGACCCCCAGGGCTACAACTTTCCGCAGACCATCACCTTTGCCGCCGTCACCCAGGTGCCCAAGTTGATCGAGGGTTCACGCGCCAACATCGGTGTGTTGATCGCGCTGGGTGCGGTGGCGCTGGGCTGGCTACTGCTGTTCCGCACCTATGCGGGTTTCCAGTTGCAGGTGGGCGGGTTGGCGCCGGCGGCGGCGCGTTATGCCGGCTTCTCGTCGCGGCGCGCGCTGTGGCTGGCGCTGGGGCTGTCGGGCGGCCTGGCCGGCCTGGCCGGCGGCCTGGAAGCGGCCGGGCCGCTGGGCCAGCTGACACCGCATGTGCCCGCCGGTTACGGCTTCGCCGCGATCATCGTGGCCTTTGTCGGCCGGCTGCACCCGGTGGGGGTGGTGGCCTCGGCCATCCTGATGAGCATGTTCTTCATCGGTGGTGAACTGGCGCAATCGCGGCTGGGCATGACCAAGTCGATCACCGGCGTGTTCCAGGGCCTGCTGCTGTTCGCGCTGCTGGCTTGCGACACGCTGATCCATTACCGCGTGCGCTTCGTCGGCCGCACCGCCAAGGGGAACTGAGCCATGGAAGCGATGGCCTTGTTGCTGGCGGCGACGCTCAATGCCGGTACTGTGCTGGCGATCGCCGGCCTGGGGCTGCTGATCAACGAGCGCGCCGGCGTGCTCAACCTGGGCGCCGAGGGCATGATGCTGGTGGCCGCGATCGCCGGCTTCGCCACCGGCGTGCACACCGGCAGCGATGTGCTGGCCTTTGCCGCCGGCATGGCGGCGGGGGCCGTCCTGGCGGCGATTTTCGGTGTGCTGGTGATCTGGCTCAACACCAACCAGTACGCCACCGGGCTGGCGCTCAGCCTGTTCGGTGGCGGCTTCTCGGCCTTTGTCGGCGTGGCCTACACGCAGCAGAAGATCGGCGACCGGATGCAATTCCATATTCCGGTGCTGGGTGATCTGCCCTTTGTCGGCCCGGCGCTGTTCCGTCAGCATCCGATGGTCTACCTGACGGTGATCGCGGTGCTGGGCCTTAGCTGGTTTCTTTACCGCTCGCGGGCCGGCCTGGTGTTGCGCGCGGTGGGTGAGTCGCCCGAGTCGGCCCATGCGCTGGGCTACCCGGTGCGGCGCATCCGGCTGGCGGCGGTGGTGACGGGCGGCGCCTTGTGCGGCTTGGCTGGCGCCTACATCTCGGTGATCTACACGCCGCTGTGGGTCGAGGGCATGATCGCCGGCAAGGGCTGGATCGCGCTGGCGCTGACCACTTTTGCCACCTGGCGGCCGGCGCGGGTGCTGCTGGGCGCCTACTTGTTTGGTGGCGTGACCATGCTGCAATTCCACCTGCAAGGCGAGGGTGTGCAGATCGCCAGCCAGTGGCTGTCGATGCTGCCCTATGTGTCCACCATCGTGGTGCTGGTGCTGATCTCGCGCAATCCGGTCTGGATCCGCGCCAACATGCCGGCCTCGCTGGGCAAGCCGTTTTTCCCCGGCGCCTGATGCGCCTGCACTGGTCATCGCCATCGCGCCCATAATTTCCGTTCCGCTGTCCATCACCCAACCCCTGGAGTACCCATGAGCCTCACGACGAAGCGCAGCCTGCTGAAACTGGCCGGCTGGTCCACCCTGGCCGCTACCGCCGCCCTGGTCGGCTGCGGCAAGAAGGAAGAGCCCGCACCGGTGGCCGCCGCGCCGGCACCAGCCTCGGCCCCGGCGCCCAAGCCCGAGCCGCTGAAGGTGGCCTTTGCCTACATCGGCCCGGTCGGCGATGGCGGCTGGACCTTTGCCCACGACAACGGCCGCAAGGCGCTGCAGGAGGCGATGGGCGACAAGATCGTCACCAGCTTCGTCGAGAACGTGCCCGAGTCGGCCGATGCCGAGCGGGTGCTGCGCGACATGGTGGGCCAGGGCAACAAGCTGATCTTCGGCACCACCTTCGGCTACATGGAGCCGATGCTCAAGGTGGCAGCCGACAGCAAGGACGTGAAGTTCGAGCATGCCACCGGCTACAAGACCGCCGACAACATGCGCACCTACGACAGCCGCACCTACGAGGGTGCCTACATGGCCGGTGTGATCGCCGGCGCGATGACCAAGACCAATACGCTGGGCGTGGTGGGCTCGGTGCCCATCCCCGAGGTGATCCGCAACATCAACGCCTTCACCATGGGCGCGCAGAGCGTCAACCCGAAGATCAAGACCAAGGTGGTCTGGGTCAACAAGTGGTTCGACCCGCCGAAGGAAACCGAGGCCGCCACCGCGCTGATCAACGGCGGCGCCGACGTGCTGATGCAGAACACCGACTCGCCGGCAGTGCTGAAGACCGCGCAGGACAAGGGCAAGCGCGCCTTTGGCTGGGATTCCGACATGACGGCCTATGGCCCCAAGGCCCACCTCGGCTCGGCAGTCATCAACTGGGGCCCTTACTACATCAAGGCCACCCAGGAAGCGCTGGACGGCAAGTGGAGCACCGGCCAGAGCTGGTGGGGCGTCAAGGAAGGCGCGATCGACTTCGTCGCCATCGCCGAGGACGTGCCGGCCGACATCAAGAAAAAGGTCGAGGACATCAAGGCCGGTCTCAAGGACGGCAGCTTCGTGATCTGGAAAGGCCCGATCACCGACAACAGCGGCAAGATCGTGCTGGAGAAAGACAAGGCCGCTGACGACGCCTTCCTGGGCGGCGTGAAGTTCTACGTCAAGGGTGTGGACGGCAAGGTGCCTGGCGACAAGTAGGCCGACAAGCAAGCCGCCGCGCTGTGCAAGAAAAAGGGGCCGCCCGGTTCAACCGGGTGGCCCCTGCTGCTTTCAGTGCAGCCTGGCTCGCTTACTTTGCGGCGGCGCGGGCTTGGGTCAACCAGCCGTCATAGGTCTTGCGGTGGCCGTTGATCCAGGCCTGCACATGGCGCTTGATGTCAGCCTCGGTCTTCTCGCCGTCGCGCATGCGCAGGTTCTGTGCGCTGATTTCGTTGGCGCTGAGTTTCATCAGGGAAAACAGCTTGGCGGCGGCGGGATTGGCCTGGGTGAAGGCCCTGTTCGCCACGATGCGCTGGTTGTTGGCCTGGAAGCCGTAATCGGCGCCATTGGGCAGCTTGGTGCTGACGTTCTTGCGCTCACCCGGCAGCGACGAGAACGGCACCTGCAACCAGACCACGTCCTTGTTCGGCACCAGCACGCCGCTCACCCAGTACGGAGTCCAGGTGTAGTACAGCACCGCCTCACCCGCCTTGGCGCGGCTGATGGTGTCGGCAATGATGGCCGCGTAAGAGCCCTGCTTGTGGGTCACGTGGTCACGCAGCTTGTAGGCGTCGAGGTGGTGCTCGATGACCTTCTCGCAGCCCCAGCCCGGATTGCAACCGGCCAGGTCGGCCTTGCCGTCGCCGTCGGTGTCGAACAGCTTGGCGATCTTCGGGTCGGCCAGCTGGCTGATCTTGGTGATCTTGTACTTGTCGGCGGTGGCCTTGTCGATCAGGTAGCCCTGCAGCGCGCCGGGCGAGAACACGCCCTGGCGGTAGAGCTTGGTCTCGCCACCGGCCTTCTTGTAGAAGTCGATGTGCAGCGGGTCCCAGTGGTCGGCCATGAAGGTGGCGTCGCCATTGCCGAGGGCCACATGGCCGGCGGCGTATTCGATCTCCTTGATCGGCTGCACCTCAAAGCCCAGGTCGCTGAGCGCCTTCATGACCAACTCGGTCTGGAAAGTCTCTTCCGCGATCGAGCTCTTGATCGGTTGCACGCTGATGCCTTTGCCGGGCATCTTGGCATCGGCGGCGCTGGCAGCGCCACTGAACATCAGGGCGGCGCCGAGGGTGATGGCAGGCAGGGCAAATCGAAAGCGGGTCGTCATCGGTGATGGTTTCCTTGTGGTTGAAAGTGAATCAGAGAAGTGAAAGCGAAGCAGGCGCTGGCTCAGTGCGCGGGTTGCGCCGAGCGGTGGCTGGCCACGGGCTTGTCGGTGGTCTTGCGCTGGCCCAGCCGGCGCAGCAGGCCGATCGGGCCGCGCTCGTTCCAGCGCTGGTGGCTGCCGCGCTGGCCAGCCTGGCGGGCCTTGCCCATGGCCTGGGTCATGCGATCGAGCACGATGGCCATCAGCACGATGCCGAGGCCACCGACAGTGGCCAGGCCCATGTCCAGGCGGCCGATGCCGCGCAACACCATCTGGCCCAGGCCGCCGACGGCGATCATCGAGGCGATCACCACCATCGACAGCGACAGCATCAGTGTCTGGTTGACGCCGGCCATGATGGTCGGCATGGCCAGCGGCAGTTGCACCTTGGTCAGCAGTTGGAAGGGCGAGGCGCCAATGGCCCGCGAGGCTTCGATCAGGTCGGGGCGCACCTGGCGGATGCCGAGGTTGGTCAGGCGGATCAGCGGTGGCAGGACGAAGACGATGGTCACCACCACGCCGGGCACGTTGCCGATGCCGAACAGCATCACCACTGGCACCAGGTAGACGAAGGCGGGCGTCGTCTGCATCGCGTCGAGCAGCGGCCGCATCGTGGCGTTCAGCCGGTCGCTGCGGGCCACGGCAATGCCCAGCGGCAGGCCGATCAGCAGGCAGAAGAAGACTGAGGTCAGCAGGGCCAGCGTGATCATGGCCTCGGGCCAGGCGCCGATCAGGCCGATCAGCAGGAAGGAGAACACGGTACCGATGGCCAACCAGCGGCTGCTGGCTTGCCAGGCCAGCAGGCCCAGCAGCCCGATCATCAACGGCGCCGGCACGGCCAGCAGCGCAGCCTCGATGCCGCCCAGCGTGCTGTCGATCGGCACCCACACCGCCTGGAAGGCCGGGCGGAAGTTGTCCACCACCCAGGTCAGACCGCTGTCGACCCAAGTGTTGAGCGGAATCACCGCCTCGTTGAAGGGCTGCATCCAGTCGAAAGCGGGTGCTTCGGTCGGGGCGGGCGCGGCCTGGCTCAGCCAGTCGTTGGCGGGTGCGGCGGCGCTTGCCGCGTCGCCGACGCCCGTGGCATCCCAGGCGCTGCCGGTAGCGGCGGGCGCCACCTCGGTCGGGGTGGCCCAAGGGTTGTCGGCGGCGGGTGTCGTCGGGTTCGTGGTGGTGTCCATCGTTGTCCTTTTTATGCAGTGCAGGCGGCGGCTGGCAGAGCGCGGAGGGTCAGGCGGCGGCGCGCTGGTCCAGAAACTCGAGCAGCGAGTTCTTGGTGACCGAGCCGCGGTAGCGGCCTGCGGCGTCGACCACCGGCAAGCCGTGCGGATGCGCAGCGGGCGGGCCGTAGAGTTCGGTGATCTGCCGTTCCTCTATGTCCCATCCGTTCCGCACCTGCCGCTTGTCTGGCCAGTGCGGACTTCGCTGTCTCTATCCATCACCTACTAAAAACCACAAGGAATCCCTCATGCTGAACCTCAGGTCGTCCGCCATCGCGCTGAGCCTGCCGCTGCTGTGCCTGGGCACGGCCCAGGCCCAGAGCGGCATCCAGATCTCGGGCACGGTCGACCTGGGTGTTTACCGCGCCTATGACAAGACCAGCCAGCTCGGCACCATTCGCCGCAGCCACATCGCCGTCACCGGCACCGAGAACCTGGGCAGCGGGCTGGCCGCCACCTTCAATCTGACGCACCGCTTCGAAGCTGATGTCGGCGGTACCGAAGGCGCTGGCAGCAAGCCCTTCTGGCATGGCGAGTCCACCGTCGGTCTGAAGGGCCGCTACGGTCATGTGCGCCTGGGCCGCGCGCTCGACGTGGTCTATGCCAATGACTGGGCCTTCGACTCCTGGTACAACTTCGACCGCATCGCCTCGCCGGCCTGGAACAACTGGCACTGGAATTACGCCAGCGACCGCACGTCGAACAACGGCAATGCCGAATACGGCCGGCTTAACAACGGCGTGTTCTACGATTCGCCGTCGGTCAACGGCTTCTCGGTGCACTACAGCGGCGCGTTCGAGAACAACTCGGCGGCCGGCGCTGGCCAGGAGAACAACAACGGTCTGGCCATCAAATTCGGGCAAGGTTCAGCTTCTGATCGACCGCTGACGTGAGGCGTCGGGCCAAAGCCCGGCGCCACCGTGCTATCCCCGCCTTGGCAGAATCCCTGCCGGCGGGGATTTTTTTGGCCGCCAGTTGCCCAAGGAGAAACCGATGCCTGCCACCCCACCGCCTGTCCTGAACGAACCACCCCGAGCACGCCTGCTGGCGCTGCTGCGCCTGGCGCCCAAGGCCGAGCTGCATATCCACATCGAGGGCTCGCTGGAGCCCGAGCTGATCTTCAAGCTGGCCCAGCGCAATGGCCTGGCGCTGGTCTATCCCAGCGTCGAGGCCTTGCGCGCGGCCTATGCCTTCAGCGACCTGCAGAGCTTTCTGGACATCTATTACGCCGGCGCCAGCGTGCTGATACAGGAGCAGGACTTCTTCGACATGGCCTGGGCCTATTTCGAGCGTGCAGCGGCCGACCAGGTGGTGCATGCCGAACTGTTCTTCGATCCACAGACCCACACCGAGCGCGGCATCGACATCGGCGTTGTCATCAACGGCCTGCACCGCGCCTGTGCGCAGGCGCAGACACAACTGGGCATAAGCGCCAGCCTGATCCTGTGTTTTCTGCGCCACCTCAGCGAGGACGATGCCATCGCCACCTTGCAGGCGGCGCTGCCCCACCGCAACAAGTTCATCGGCGTCGGGCTGGACAGCAGCGAGCGTGGCCACCCGCCCGAGAAGTTTGCGCAAGTCTTTGCGCGCGCCCGCGCGCTCGGCCTGCATCTTGTTGCCCATGCCGGCGAAGAAGGCCCACCGGCCTACATCGAGAGTGCACTCGACGTGCTCAAGGTCGAGCGCATCGACCACGGCGTGCGCTGCGTTGAAAGCCCGGCGCTGGTGGCGCGCCTGGCGGCGTCGCGCATGCCGCTGACCGTCTGCCCGCTGTCCAACGTCAAGCTCTGCGTCTACCCGACGATGGCCGACCACCCGCTGCCGGCACTGCTGGCTTCCGGCCTGTGCGCCACCGTCAACAGCGATGACCCGGCCTACTTTGGCGGTTACCTGAACGACAACTTC
>JBBQZM010000079.1:0-14799 GCA_038207685.1 Burkholderiales bacterium | reverse complement strand
GGTCGTCATTGCGGGTGGACAGCGCCCGTGCGGCAGCAAAGCCGCCGATGCCCAGCGGCGAGACGGTGCTCTCGGCCCCGCCGGCCACCATCACGTCGACATCGCCATACTCGATCAGCCGGCCGGCCTCGCCGATGGCGTGCAAGCCGGTGGTACAGGCCGTCACGATCGCCAGATTGGGGCCGGTGAAGCCGTACTTGATCGAGATGTGGCCCGAAATCATGTTGATGATCGAGGCCGGCACGAAGAACGGCGAGATACGGCGTGCGCCGCGTGCGGCGTACTCGATCTGGGTCTGCTCGATCAGCGGCAGGCCGCCGATGCCCGATCCCACCAGGCAGCCGATGCGCTCGGCCTGCTCCTCGGTCAGCGCATCGCCGGTGGGCAGGCCGGCATCCCGCACGGCCTGGATGGCTGCAGCCATGCCGTAGTGGATGAACGTGTCCATGTGGCGGGCTTCCTTGGCGGGGATGTAGTCCTCGACGTTGAAACCCTTGACCTCGCCGGCAAACCGGCAGGACAGGCCCGCCGCGTCGAAACGGGTGACGTTGTCGATGCCCGAACGGCCAGCCACGAGGTTGGCCCAACCCTCGGCCACGGTGATGCCCACCGGGCTGATCAGGCCCAGGCCCGTGATGACGACGCGCCGACGGCTCATGCCTGCCCCTCGGCCCACACGCTTCGACCTCGCACCGCGCGCCTCATGGGTTCAGCTCAGGCCTTCTGGTGCTTGACGGCGTAATCGATCGCCAGCTGCACCGTGGTGATCTTCTCGGCTTCCTCATCGGGGATCTCGATGCCGAACTCGTCTTCGAGTGCCATCACCAGTTCCACCGTATCCAGCGAGTCGGCGCCCAGGTCGGCCACGAAGGACTTCTCGTTGGTGACTTCGGCTTCGGCCACGCCAAGTTGCTCGGCAATGATCTTCTTGACGCGTGCTTCGATATCGCTCATGACTCCTCCGGGAGTGAAAATTTCAAAAACAGCCCATGATTCTACCGGCGGTGCAGCGCTTGCCCTGATTGCGCTGTCGCCGTGCCGGTCGGGCTCATGACCGGCAGGGTCGGAGTGGCGTGGCAGCCCACCGGGCAGCCACCGCGCCGTTCAACCCATGTACATGCCGCCATTGACGTGCAGCTCGGTGCCGGTGATGTAGCCAGCCAGCGGGCTGGCCAGGAAGGCCACCGCATGGGCGATCTCCTCGGGCGTGCCCAGCCGGCCCAGCGGGATCTGGCCCAGCAGCGCGGTCTTCTGGGCCTCGGGCAGACCGGCCGTCATGTCGGTGGCGATGAAGCCAGGGGCGATGCAGTTCACCGTGATGTTGCGGCTGCCCAGCTCACGGGCCAGTGCGCGGGTCATGCCGGCCACGCCGGCCTTGGCTGCGGCGTAGTTGGCCTGGCCGGCATTGCCGCTGGCCCCCACCACCGAGGTGATGTTGATGATGCGGCCATGGCGCTGCTTCATCATCTGGCGCATCACGGCGCGGCTACAGCCGAACACCGCCTTCAGGTTGGTGTCGAGCACCGCATCCCAGTCGACATCCTTCATGCGCATGGCCAGGGTGTCGCGGGTGATGCCGGCGTTGTTGACCAGCACCTGCAGGCCGCCGTCGGCCTTGATGATGGCATCGACCGCAGCAGCGTCGTTCACGTCCAGGCACACACCACGGCCGCCGTGCGCTGCCAGTGCGGCGCTGATGGCTGCGGCACCGGCGGCGCTGGTGGCGGTGCCGATGACGGTGAAGCCCTGCGCCGCCAGCGTGCTGGCGATCGCCCGGCCGATGCCGCGCGTCGCGCCGGTGACCAGTGCGACCTGCTTTGTCTCGCTCATGCCAACATCCCCAGCGTGTCGCGCAGCGAGGCGGGGTCGCAGACCGCGCCGCTGACCAGGTCGGCATCGATGCGCTTGACCATGCCGGCCAGCACATGCCCCGGCCCGCATTCGACGATGTGGGTGGCGCCCAGCGCCTTCAAGGCCTGCACCACCTCGACCCAGCGCACCGGGCCCGAGGCCTGGCGGTACAGCGCGTCACGGATCGCGTCGGGCGCGGTGGGAGCGGCCACGTCGATGTTGTTGACCACCGGAAAGCGCGGGGCTTGCAGCGCCACGCCGACCAGGCGGGCGCGCAGCGCCTCGGCGGCCGGCTGCATCAGCGCGCAATGGAAGGGGGCCGACACCGCCAGCAGCAGCGTGCGCCGGGCGCCAGCGGCCTTCAGCAGCGCACAGGCCGCGACGACGCCAGCCTGGCTGCCGGAGATGACCGTCTGCCTGGGGTCGTTGAAGTTGGCGGCCGACACCAGCGCACCGGTGGTGGCAGCGGCCTGCGCGCAGCCGTCGATCACGGTGGCGGCGTCTAGCCCCAGGATGGCCGCCATGGCGCCATTCCCCACCGGCACAGCCTGTTGCATGGCCTGGGCCCGCAGGCGCACCAGCGGCAGTGCATCGGCCAGGCTCAGCGCGCCGGCGGCCACCAGGGCGCTGTATTCACCCAGCGAATGGCCGGCCACGGCCGCCGGCTGGGCGCCGCCTTCAGCCAGCCAGGCACGCCAGCAGGCGATGGCTGCGGTGAGCATCACCGGCTGGGTGTTGGTGGTGAGGTCGAGCTGGTCCTTGGGGCCGGCGGCGATCAGTGCGGCGATGTCTTCGCCCAGCGCGGCCGAGGCCTCTTGCAAGGTGTCGCGCACCGCGGGGTGGTCGCCCCAGGCGTTCAGCATGCCCACGGACTGCGAGCCCTGGCCGGGAAACACAAAGGCGAACGTCGTCATCGTGAGGACCGCTCCTGACTGAATACTTGAATCGGGAAGGGGCCGGCGTGCAGGCTCAGTAATCGAGCAGCACCGCGCCCCAGGTGAAGCCGCCGCCCACGCCTTCGAGCATCAGCGTGTCGCCGCGCTTGACGCGGCCCGAGCGTACTGCCACATCCAGCGCCAGCGGGATGGACGCCGCCGAGGTGTTGCCATGCTCGTCGACGGTGACCACCAGCTTGTCCAGCGGCAGTTTGAGCTTGCGCGCGGTGCCGGTCATGATGCGGATATTGGCCTGGTGCGGGATCAGCCAGTCGATGTCGGCCTCGGTGCGGCCGGCCTTGGCCAGCACCGCCCGCGCCGCCTGCTCGAGCACGGTCACCGCCAGCTTGAACACCGCCTGGCCGTCCATCTTGAGCAGCGGATCACCCAGCACCTGGCCACCCGACACCGTGCCCGGCACACACAGCACGCCGACATGGCGGCCGTCGGCATGCAGGTCGGTGGCCAGCAGGCCAGGCGTCTCACTGGCTTCCAGCACCACCGCGCCGGCGCCGTCGCCAAACAGCACGCAGGTGCCGCGGTCGTTGAAATCGAGGATGCGCGAGAACACCTCGGCACCGATCACCAGCGCGCGCCGCGCCGTGCCGGTACGGATCATCGCGTCGGCCACCGTCAGCCCGTAGACGAAGCCTGAGCAGACGGCCTGCACGTCAAAGGCCGGGCAGCCGACGATGCCCAGCTTCTGCTGCACGATGCAGGCGGTGGACGGGAACACCATGTCCGGTGTGGACGTGGCGACGATGATCAGGTCGATGTCCTGCGGCTGGCAGCCGGCCGTCTCCATGGCGTGGCGCGCTGCAGCCACGGCCAGGTCACTGGCGTTGGTGCCAGCATCCACAAAGTGGCGGGCGCGGATGCCGGTGCGCTCGACGATCCAGTCGTCGGAACTCTCGACCCCCCGTTCGGCCAACTGCACCACCAGATCGGCATTGCTCAGCCGCCGCGGCGGCAAATAGCTGCCGGTGCCGGCGATGCGGGTATGGGGCAGCAGACGGGCGGCAGCGGAAGAGGTGGTCATGCGGCTTGGGCAGGCGGCGCGTCGACGAGAGGTTCGGCGCTGGAGGCATTGGCTACGACCGAGGGCGCGGCCAGCGCATTGCGGATGCGGTCATGCACCCGGTCGAGCAGGCGATTGCGCGCCGCATCATAAGCCCGGGCCAGCGCCCGCTCGAAGGCAAAGGCGTCGGACGAGCCATGCGCCTTGAACACCAGGCCACGCAGGCCCAGCAGCGCGCCGCCGCTGTAGCGGCGATGGTCAACCCTCGCCTTGAACCGATTGAGCACCGGCATCGCCACCACCGCCGCCAGCTTGGCCAGCGGCGTGCGGGTGAACTCTTCCTTGATGAACTGGCCCAGCATGCCGGCCAGGCCCTCGGAGGTCTTGAGCATCACATTGCCGACAAAGCCGTCGCAGACCACCAGATCGGTGGTGCCCTTGAAGATGTCGTTGCCTTCGACGTTGCCGTAGAAGTTGATCTGGCCGGCGGCGCCGGCTGCACGCAGCAATTCACCGGCGGCCTTGATGGTCTCGCTGCCCTTGATGGCTTCTTCACCGATGTTGAGCAGGCCCACGCTGGGGTCCTCGTTGCCGTCGAGCGCGCTGACCAGCGCACTGCCCATCACCGCAAACTGCAGCAGGTGCTCGGCGCTGCAATCGACATTGGCGCCGAGGTCAAGCACCTGGGTGAAGCCACCCCGCTGATTGGGCAGCATGGCGGCGATGGCCGGCCGGTCGATGCCTTCGAAGGTCTTGAGTACATAACGCGCCAGCGCCATCAGCGCGCCGGTGTTGCCGGCTGAGACGCAGACATCGGCGGCCGCCTCGCCGCTGTCGTCGCGCTTGAGCTGGGCGATGGCCACCCGCATCGATGAGTCGCGCTTCTTGCGCAGCGCCACCTCGATGGCGTCCTCCATCGCCACCACCTCGGTGGCGGTGACCACGGTGCAGCGCGGCCAGCCGCGGGCGCCGGCCAGCGCCTCGGCGGTGCCCACCAGCACCAGGTCGGCGTTGGGGTGGGCGTCGAGGAAGGCGCGACAGGCCGGCAGCGTGACCGACGGCCCATGGTCGCCACCCATGCAATCGACGGCGACACGCACCCGCGACAGCGGCTGCAGGGAAGGATGCGGGGGCGAAGGCAGCAAGACAGGCCAGTCTGAACGGGCGAATGCCCGAGTATCAAGCCACAACGACAAAACCCGGCCGCGCGTGATGCGGGGCCGGGTTCTGGCTGTCGGACAAGCGAGGATTCACGCGGCGCGGCACCGGCGTCACGCCAGGCGTGACCGCACCCTCGGCGAAGCCAGGATCAGGCGTCGGCCTTGGTCTTGAGCACCTTGCGGCCGCGGTAGAAGCCGGTCGGGCTGATGTGGTGGCGCAGATGCACCTCGCCGGTGGTGGGCTCGATCGCGATGCCCGGGGTCACCAGGGCATTGTGCGAGCGGTGCATGCCGCGCTTGGAAGGCGACTTCTTGTTCTGTTGAACGGCCATGGTGAACTCCTGATCGGGCTGGTGGCACGGCGGCCACGCAAGCGGTTGCAAGCGGTTGCTGTGGCATTCAGCGCATATGACCAGGACGGCCGGATCGGCAGGACGGCGTTGCGGCCTGCCCGACGGGCGTTGGTCTGCGGAATTGCCACGCAGAAAAGCCTTCAAGTATAGCACCGGGCCGGACGGCCGCTGGCGCCACCCGCCGCTCAAGACTCAGCGGCCGCCGCCCGACGGGCCGCGCTTGAGCGCCTGCAGCGCCGCAAACGGATTCAGCCGCTCGGCGTCATCTTCCGCCGGTGCGTCGGCATCAACCGCCATCGGCAGCGGCTGTGGGCAGACCTCATGGCGCGGCACCAGCGGCAGCGCCAGCAGCAATTCGTCCTCCACCAACTCGCGCAGGTCGAGCGAGCGGCTCAGCGCCAGCACGTCGTCCTCGCTGTCGGCGTCCAGCGCCTCGGCCTCGGCTTCGCCGCGCACGAAACGCAGGCGGCGGTCCAGTGTCAAAGGCTGCTCCAGCGGTTGCAGGCAGCGCTGGCAGGTCAGCCAGACGACGGTATCCACCTGCAAGGCCAGCCACAGTTCGGACTCGCTGCCGGTGACCGGGCGCTTGTCGCCCTGGGCGGCCCAGGCCACCTCGGGCAAGGCCAGATCCTGCGGTGGGCTCTGGCCCTCGGCCAGGCGGCTCAAGCTGGCGCCCGGCCAGCGGCCCGACAGCCTGGCGCCATCGCCGGCAAAGGCCGCCACATCCAGCCGCAAGGCATCGTGTTCGCGTTTCATGCGGCCAGTGTACGGCCCGCCGATGGGACAATCCGGCCATGTCTTCGCCCCTGATTTCCGGACGGCCGCGCCTGGTGCTCGGCTCGACCTCGCCCTACCGACGTGAACTGCTGCAGCGCCTGCAACTGCCCTTTGACGTGGACAGTCCGCGCGTGGACGAGGCGCCCCGCCCCGGCGAAGCGCCGGCCGATCTGGCGCGGCGGCTGGCGCTGGAAAAGGCGCATGACGTGGCCAGCCGCCACGCCGACGCGGTGGTCATCGGCGCCGATCAGGTGGCCGACCTCGCTGGCCAAGCGATCGGCAAACCCGGCAACCACGCGCGCGCCGTCGCCCAGTTGCAAGCGATGCAAGGACAGTGCGTGGTCTTCCACACCGCGGTGGCCGTGGTACGACCGGCCACCGGCTTTGCGCAGGTGATGGTAGCGCCGGTGCAAGTGCAGTTCAGGCAGCTGAGCGATGCCGAGATCGAGCGCTACTTGCGTTTGGAGCAGCCCTACGACTGCGCCGGCAGCGCCAAGTGCGAGACGCTGGGCATTGCGCTACTGGAAGCTATTGACTCCGATGACCCCACGGCGTTGATCGGCCTGCCGCTGATTCGCACCTGCGCGCTGTTGCGGCTGGCTGGCATCGATCCGCTGGGAGTGGCATGAGCAGCGCCCGCGGCCGGCTGGTGCTGGTGCCCAATGCGCTGGACCTGGGCACCGACACCGAGGTTGATCTGCGGGATGTGCTGCCCCAGGCGGTGATCAGCCGCGCCGCCGGCTTGCATTTCTGGGTGGCCGAAAACGCCAAGACCACCCGTGCACTCTTGAAGCGGGTGGATCAACTGGTGCCGCTGGCCCTGCCGCTGCAACAGATCCAGATCAGCGAGTTGCCGCGGCCGGCCAAGGGCGTCGCGGCCGGCAAAGGCAGCGCCGCCGCGGCTGATCTGAAACCCCTGCTGGCACCGGCGCTGGCCGGGCACGATGTGGGCCTGTTGTCAGAGGCCGGCCTGCCCGCGGTGGCTGACCCCGGCGCGGCGCTGGTGCAGGCCGCCCATGGCCTGGGCCTGCGTGTTGAGCCGATGGCCGGCCCCAGTTCATTGCTGCTGGCGCTGGCGGCCAGCGGGCTGAACGGCCAGAGCTTTTCGTTTGTCGGCTACCTGCCGGTGGAATCGGCAGCGCGTGCCGCGCGCATCCGCGAGCTGGACGCCTTGTCGCGCCGCCAGGGCCAGACGCAGATCGCCATCGAGACGCCTTACCGCAACGACGCCCTGCTGGCCGCGCTGGTGCAGCATCTGCAGCCCGGCACCTTGCTGGCGGTGGCCTGCGGCCTGACGTTGCCCGGTGAGCGCTGTGAAAGCCGCAGCGTGGCGGCGTGGCGGGCCCAGCCGGCTGCATCGCTGGGTGGCCGCTTGCCGGCGGTGTTCAGCTGGCTGGCGATGTGAATAGATTGGGCGGCGTTACGCCGCCCGCCGCGATCAGGCCTTGCCACCGCCCAACAGCGAGGCCACTTTGCGCTTGCCGCGGATATTGGGTGACATGCCCCGCATCGGCACGCTGGGCGTCGGTGATTTCTGCTCCCAGGCCGGCTTCTCGGCCGTGTCGGTGGGCGGCTCATAGGGCCGGTCGAACAGCGGATCGGCCGGCGGTCCGCCACGGCGCGGCCGCTCGGGCTCGCGGCTGAAACGCTCGGCCTCACGCGGCGCGCGCTCGAAGCGCTCTGCCCGCTCCGACCGATCTTCCCCAACTTCGCGCGCCCGGTAAGGCACGCGGCGCGGCCGGTCGTCGACCAGCTCAAACGGCTCAAGCTCGATCTTCTTCTTGATCAGCCGCTCGATGTCGCCAACCAGGCGCATGTCTTCGCGGTCAACCAGCGTCACCGCCAGGCCCGAGGCGCCAGCACGGCCGGTGCGGCCGATGCGGTGCACATAGTCTTCGGCATTGAACGGCACGTCGAAGTTGAAAACCGCCGGCAAATCGACAATGTCCAGCCCGCGCGCGGCCACGTCGGTGGCCACCAGCACGTCAACCTCGCCGCGCTTGAAGGCCTCCAGCGCTTTCAGCCGCTCGTCCTGGCTCTTGTCGCCATGCAGCGCCGAGGTGCGCAGGCCGTCTCGTTCAAACGAGCGCGCCAAGCGCGCCGCACCCAGCTTGCTGTTGACGAAGACCAGCGCCTGCGTCAGTTCGCGGGTCTTGATCAGCTGGCGCACCACCGCGCGCTTGTCGTCCTCGGGCACGCTGTAAAAACGCTGCTCGACGTTGGTAGCGGTGGCATTGGGCCGCGCCACTTCCACCGTGATCGGGTCTTGCAGATAGCTTTGTGCCAGGCGCCTGATCTCGGGCGAGAAGGTGGCCGAGAACAGCAGCGTCTGCCGCGTCTTGGGCAGGTAGCTGAGGATGCGCTGCAGATCGGGCAGGAAGCCGATGTCGAGCATGCGGTCGGCTTCGTCCAGCACCACATACTCGACCTGGTTGAGCACGCAGTTCTTGGCTTCGATGTGGTCAAGCAGCCGGCCCGGCGTGGCGATCAGCACCTCAACGCCGCGCTTCAACTCAGCGGTTTGCGGCTTCATGTCGATGCCGCCAAACACCACGGTGGAGCGCAGCTGGGTGTGCTTGGCGTAGGTCTTGACGTTGTTGGCCACCTGGTCGGCCAGCTCGCGCGTGGGCGTGATCACCAGGGCGCGCACCGGATGACGGGCCGGCGACATCGACGCCGTCTCGTGCTTCATCATCTTCTGCAGCAGCGGGATCGAGAAGGCTGCGGTCTTGCCCGTGCCGGTTTGTGCCGCGCCCATCACATCACGCCCGGCCAGCACCAGCGGGATGGCCTTGGCCTGGATAGGCGTCATCGCGGTGTAGCCCGAATCGTCCACGGCGCGCAGCAGTTTGGCGTCAAGTGGCAGGGTGTCGAAGCGCTGCGGCGAGGCGTCGGCAGCGGCTTGTTCGGGTGACAGGGCAATGTCTTCGGTGATGGTGTGGGTGTCGGTCATTAGCCCAGCATTATCCCTGAGACGAGAATTAAGTGGGTTGACGCCTGGACTTGATCGGTTTAGGCGCAGACGCGCTCCTTAGAATCCAAGCCTTTGTCTGCGTCCCGGCGCTGGCCCTTTGCTGGCCCCCTGCTGGCCCTTTTTGTCGATTACAGCTTGCAGTCCGTGGCTGTAGTTCGGCGATAGCCCTGGGGCACCACCGCATGCTTGCAAGCTCCCCCAGTTCGAACCGGCATCCTGCCCCTGCACCATGAAATTCACCGCCACCCGCTTGCCCGATGTCGTGATCATCGAACCTGCCGTGTTCAGCGACGACCGCGGCTGGTTCATGGAAAGTTTCAGCCAGCAGCGTTTTGCCGACGGCCTGGCCGCGCTGGGCCTGCCGCAGCCGCGACCGTTTGTGCAGGACAACGAATCGATGTCGGCGCGCGGTGTGCTGCGCGGCCTGCACTACCAGTTGCCGCCACACCCCCAGGGCAAGCTGGTGCGGGTGGTGCAAGGCGCCGCGCTGGATGTGGCGGTTGATATCCGCCGCGGCTCGCCCACCTTCGGGCAATGGGTGGCTGAAGAACTCAGCGCCGACAACCGCCGCCAGCTTTGGATCCCCGAAGGCTTTGCCCACGCCTTCATGGCGCTGGTGGACAACACGCGCTTTGTCTACAAGACCACAGACTTCTATGCCAAGGACTGCGAGCGCGCGATCCGCTGGGACGACCCCACGCTGGCGATCGCCTGGCCACAAGGTCTGAAGCCCCGGCTGGCGGCCAAGGATGCCGAGGCGCCGGCGCTGGCAGGGGCCGATCTGTTCTGATGCCCTGATGCGATGTTGCGCTGACGCAATCCGCACCACTTCCCTTGCGCCACAAAACACCGACATGACCGACACCACTGCTTACGACCGCTTGCAGGCCGAACTCCGCCAACAACCCCAGACCTGGCTGGTCACCGGTGTGGCGGGCTTCATCGGCAGCCACTTGTTGGAAACCCTGCTCAAACTCGGCCAGCGCGTGGTGGGCCTGGACAATTTCGCCACCGGCCACCAACACAACCTGGATGAAGTGCGCGCCTTGGTCGGCGACACCGCCTGGGCAAGCTTCCAGTTCATCGAAGGCGACATCCGGCAACTGGCAGACTGCCAAGGCGCCTGCGCTGGCGTGGACCGGGTGCTGCACCAGGCTGCGCTGGGCTCGGTGCCGCGCTCGATCGCCGACCCCATCACCACCAACGCCGCCAATGTCACCGGCTTTCTCAACATGCTGGTGGCGGCGCGCGACGCCGGCGTCAAACGCTTTGTCTACGCGGCCAGCAGCAGCACCTATGGTGACCACCCCGGCCTGCCCAAGGTGGAAGACACCATCGGCAAGCCGCTGTCGCCCTATGCGGTGACGAAGTACGTCAACGAACTGTATGCCGATGTCTTTGCCCGTAGCTACGGCCTGCAGAGCATCGGGCTGCGCTACTTCAACGTCTTTGGCCCGCGTCAGGATCCCAACGGCGCTTATGCCGCGGTGATACCGAAGTGGGCAGCGGCGATGCTGCAAGGTGAGCCCTGCGTCATCAACGGCGACGGCCAGACCAGCCGCGACTTCTGCTTTGTCACCAACGCCGTGCAGGCCAACCTGCTGGCGGCGACGGTGGCCGACGAGGCGGCGGTCAACCAAGTCTACAACGTGGCGGTGGGCGACCAGACCGATTTGAACCGTTTGCACGCCTTGCTGGCTGCCTCCATGCAAAGCCAACGGCAGGGCTTGCAGGTTGATGCGCCCCAGCACCAGGACTTCCGGGCCGGTGACGTAAGGCACTCGCGCGCCGAAGTGTCGAAAGCGCAAACGCTGCTGGGCTATCAACCCAGCCACGACCTGCAGGCCGGGCTGAACGAGGCGGCGCCCTGGTACGCGGCGCGCTGAAACCCGGGCTCAGCGCCTGCTGCTCATCCAGCGCGGCGACTTGAAGCGCACGATGCGCCAGCCTGGTAGGTTGGAGTGAGCCCGAGAACTCCAACTCGACGCCATTGCGGTGCTGCCCGATCGCTTGCAGAGGTTGATGACCCTGCTGCGATGTGATGCCGACTTTGCCGGCCAGATCCTGCTCATCAATCAAGGCTTTTCGAGGCACGTAACTTTGGGTGAGTTTGGCTCTCGCAAGGGAACATTGCTCAGCTTCAAGGTACGACTTCGTACACAGCGACGCTTGCCTGCCCTCCCGGGCAAGATCCGCCGCGTCAGCGGTCTAGCTCAACGACGGCTCCTTCTCTGCGAGCTTGCCTGCCGCATACTTGTGCAGGATGCTCGCAATCAGGGTCTGGTACGGCATGCCTTCAGCAAGTGCCTTGGCTTGGATATCAAGCAGATCTGCTGACGACAGGCGAATGTTGACCCGCTTGTCTTTGATTGCTGTCGCCCTTGCTGCAGCGCGCATTCGCTGCAGTTCGGCCTTGCTCGCAATCGGCTGCAGTTTCCCCAATTCGTAGGCTTCAAGGACTTCTCGTTCGTAGGGATCTAGCTTAGACATCGTCTGACTCCTTCGCGATGAAGTCGCGCGTAGCCTTGCGGCTGGGGATGATGGTCTTGAGAAAGAAGTGGTCTTCCTCTTCAACAAACGGGACTAAGAAGGCATAGCCTGCGACCTCAACGACCATGATCTTCTGCCGCGGGTACTTAGCCGGGTTCTGGTGGGGCACGATTTCAAGCAATCCACCTGCCTCCACCGCGACTGTAATGTCCTCGAAGCACACGCCTCGCTCCTGCTTGAGCAGGTCATTCTTGTCGGGTGGCCATCGGAACGGTTTCACGGCCCGCAATGCTAGCAGACCGTGTGCCTTTTGTCCTCAAGGAGCCTTATCCAACGTTGAGTGAGCCTGAACGGGCTGCGTGTTTCCAACGAGGAATGAGCCTGAGGGCGCGCCGGCGAGGGTGAACCGGAGGGGAGTTGATCATCACAGAGATGGTAGCGGTCTGATCATGCCAAATCTGCCCCAGATGATCTGGAACAGCCGTTGGAGTTCACACTGTTCACTCCAACCTACCGGGCTGAACGAGGCGGCGCCCTGGTACGCGGCGCGCTGAAACCCGGGCTCAGCGCCTGCTGCTCATCCAGCGCGGCGACTTGAAGCGCACGATGCGCCAGTACAGGCCGGTGTAGACCAGGCCGAACAAGACGATGAAGCCCGCCAGCATCGCCGTGTTGTGCCAGAACAGCATGGCCGGCACCACCGCGATCATGCTGAGCACCCACAGGTAGGGCGAAGTCATCGAATTACGCAGCGCCGGCGAGCGATTGGACTTGGTGCCAATGGCCCAGCGCATGATGCGGCGATAGATCAGCGAATGCAGGTGGATGCCGTCGGGCATGCCGGCGGGTTGGCCACGCAGCATCTTGCGCCGGTAGATGGAGAACACCGTCTCAAACACCGGGTAGATGCAGACCAGCAGCGGAAACATCGGCGACACCGCGGGGTTGCGGTGCAGCAGCAGGATGGCCAATTCAGCGACGAGGAAACCCAGAAAATAGGCGCCACCGTCACCCAGAAAAATCAGCCCGGCGGGATAGTTCCAGACAAAGAAACCCAGCACCCCGCCCACGCCGGCCACCGCCAGCCAGACGATCAAGCGGTCATCGACCTGAAAGGCCACGTAGCCGATGCTGATCAGCATCAGCATCACGCACATCGAGGCCAGGCCGTTGAAGCCATCGATGATGTTCACCGAATTGGCCACGCCGGCAACGACAAAGACAGTGACCAGCGCCGCGCCCAGGCCAAACGACACGATCCAGTCCAGCCCGGGGATGTCGGTGCGCGTGATCACGCCGTCCATCACCCACACCGCCAATCCGGCCGCCACCGCGGTAAAGAACAAGCGCCGGCGCGGGCTCTGGGTCTTGGTCAAGTCCTCGAGCAGGCCTGAGCCAAAGGCCGGCAGGGCGCACAGCATCAACAGGGTGGCCGGCAGCGCCTTGTCGGATTGACTCAACCACAAGCCGATGACTGCGGCCACCACCCCCAGAAAGATGCCGATGCCGCCCACACGCGGCACTGGCGCCGCATGAAACTTCTGCGGGCCGGACAGGTCGTGGTCGTGAAAGCGATGGCCACCGGCCTTGGCGCGACGTACCAGCCACAAGGTGGTCAGCAGCGAGACCACGAAGGCCATTAACAGAATCAACATGGCGCGGGATTCTATCGACGGCCCAGCCGACGGCAGCGCGCCACCGGGCGTGCCGAAGGATGCGCCACGCCACGCCCTTAGAATGCGCGGCTGCCGGCAGTGACCCACCTGCTCTGGCACTGTTTGCGCTGCTGACTGGCAGGCATCAATTACTCGGCCTGCTTGGGCCCTCAAGGCATGACTCTGACACCTGGCCGCTCGCTCCCTGCATCACGCACTTGGCTGCATCGCATGCTGGCCATGGCGTTGCTGCCGCTGATCCTGGCAACGGGCGGGACGGCAGCCCTGGCCCAGACTGCCGTGGCCATCGAGCCGGCCGGTTCTATCGGCGGACCGGTGCGGCTGCGCCAACCCACCCAGGCAGAAGCCGCGGGCCGCAGGGACGACAACCGTGACTACCGCGAGCCGATGGCCGCTGCTGCAATGGCACCCGCCAAGCCCAGCGACTTTGAGACCTATGTGCGCAGGCAGCCGGGCGGCGCCGACATCCGCCGGCTGGGCCAGGATCTGATGGATGGCCTGCAGCCCACTGGAGGCACCGCCGACTACAACCCGCTGGTGCCACCCGACTACCTGCTGCGTGCCGGCGATGAACTGGTAGTCTCGCTGTGGGGATCGGTTGATGCCGACATGCGGCTGCAGGTGGACCGCAGCGGCCGCATCAGCATCCCCCGCGTGGGGCCGGTGATGGTCTCGGGTGTGCGCTATGCCGACCTGCCCGAGGTCATCAGCCGCCGCGTGGCACTGGTGTTCAAGAACTTTCAGCTCAGCGTCACGCTGGGCCAGTTGCGTGGCCTGCGCGTCTACGTCACCGGCTTTGTCAACAAGCCCGGCGCCGTGACGGTGAGCAGCCTGTCGACGCTGGCGCAAGCCTTGATTCGTGCCGGCGGCCCGTCAACGTCGGGCAGCTTCCGCAACATCCAGCTGCGCCGCGGCCGTGAACTGGTTTCCAGCTTCGATCTCTACGACCTGATGCTCAAAGGCGACCGGGCGGCCGATCAGCTGCTGCAGGCCGACGACGTGATCCATGTCGGACCCATCGGCACGCAGATTGCGGTGATCGGCAGCGTCAACCGGCCGGCGATCTTCGAGATCAAGCCCAGCGAGACCATCGCGGATGTGTTGCAGATGGCCGGCGGCTTCAGCGCCGTTGCCGACACGCGGCGGTTGGCGCTGGAGCGCCTGGACAACACCTTGGCGAACCGTCTGACCCAGCTCGACCTGCCGGCCAGCCAGGCCACGAAACTGACCAACGGCGACCTGCTGCGCGCCTTCAACGCCGCCGACGTGGTGTGGCCGATCGGGCAGCAAAACAAACGGGTACGCATCGAGGGCGAAGTGGCGCGACCGGGCGAGTATGTGCTGCCGCCCGACAGCACCCTGCTGGATGCCTTGCGCGCTGCCGGCGGCACGGCCAAGAACGCCTACCTCTATGCCACCGAGTTCACGCGCGAAAGCGTTCGCGTGACCCAGCAGCAAAACTACGAGCGCGCACTGCGCGACTTCGAGACCCAGGTCGCCAGCGCTGCAGTCACCCGGCGCACCAGCACCAGCGAAGAAGCGACCGCGCTGGCATCGTCCAACGC
>JBBQZM010000078.1:0-14889 GCA_038207685.1 Burkholderiales bacterium | reverse complement strand
GAGGCATCGTACCGCAGCGCAGCAAATCGCCGGCGCAGCAGACGCCCCGGACGTCGTCGCGGCGGGTAATCCCGCTTGCCGGCGCGTGCCCCTGCGCGGGATAAACGCGGCTGTCATTCTCGAGCCGGCAAAACCGCGCTTATGCGGTTGCGGCCACCTCTTTCACGGAGTCGCCATGAAGTTGAAGTCGCTTGTCTCGTGTTCGCTTGCCGCCCTCGCCGCCTTCTCGGCGCCGGCGCATGCTCAGGTCGAAATCCAGTGGTGGCACTCTATGGGCACCGCCCTCGGCGAATGGGTCAACGACCTGGCGAAGGATTTCAACTCACAGCAGAAGGACTACAAGGTCGTCCCGGTCTTCAAGGGCAGCTACGACGAATCGATGACCGCGGCTATCGCCGCCTTCCGCTCCGGCAACGCGCCGCACATCCTGCAGGTCTTCGAGGTCGGGACCGCGACCATGATGGCGAGCAAGGGTGCGATCGTGCCGGTCGGCAAGGTGATGGCCGACGCCGGCGAGAAGTTCGACCCGAAGATCTACGTTCCGGCCGTTGCCGGCTACTACACGGCGCCGAACGGGCAGATGCTGAGCTTTCCGTTCAACAGCTCGACCCCGGTCTTCCACTACAACAAGGATGCGTTCAAAGCTGCCGGGCTCGACCCCGACAAGCCGCCGAAGACCTGGCCCGAGGTCACCCTGGCCGCGGCCAAGCTGAAGGCGAGTGGTCACAAGTGCCCGTTCACGACGAGTTGGATCAGTTGGACGCAGCTCGAGAGCTTCTCGGCCTGGCACAACGTCCTGTACTCGACCAAGAACAACGGCTTCGGCGGACTGGACACGCGGCTGGTCTTCAACACGCCGCTGCATGTGCGGCACATCGAGAACCTGGCCAACATGGCCAAGAGCGGCCTGTTCGTCTACAAGGGCCGCAACAACGCCGCCGACGCCACCTTTGTCTCGGGCGAATGCGCGATGGCCACGGGCTCCTCGGCGCTGTATGGCAGCGTGGTCCGCAACGGCAAGTTCGGCTACGGCATCGGCGCCCTGCCCTACTATCCTGACGTGCCGGGCGCACCGCAGAACACCGTGATCGGCGGCGCCAGCCTGTGGGCCATGTCCGGCAAGAAGCCGGAGGAGTACAAGGCGGTGGCAGCGTTCTTCACCTACCTGTCTGACCCGCAGGTCCAGGCCGCCAGCCACCAGCGCACCGGCTACCTGCCGATCACCACCGAGGCCTTCACCATCACCGACAAGTCGGGCTTCTACAAGGCCAATCCCGGTACCGATGTCTCGGTGAACCAGATGATCCGCAAGGTGACCGACAAATCGCGCGGCATCCGCCTGGGCAACTTCGTACAGATCCGCTCGATCCTCGACGAGGAAATGGAACAGATCTGGAGCGGCAAGAAGACGGCCAAGGAGGGCCTGGACGCCGCCAAGAAGCGCGGCGACGAGCAGCTCAAGCGCTTCGAGAAGGCGAACAAGGGCTGAGCCCTTGTTCACCTGCGGTGGCGCGACCGCGCCGCCGCGTCGGCCGAATTGACGACACCCCTCCCCGCCCCGCCCCTCCCCGCCGTGCGGGGAGGGCTTAAGTCCTTTCAGGTGCTCCCTTGGCAGTCGAAAAACGCGTCCGATTCAAGAACTGGTGGCTGCCCTGGTTGCTGGTGGCGCCGCAACTGGTGATCGTGCTGGTGTTCTTCTTCTGGCCTGCCGGCCAGGCGATCTACCAGAGTGTGCTGACCGAAGACGCCTTCGGCACCAGCACCGAGTTTGTCGGCGCCGAGAACTTCCTGCGCCTGTGGCATGACGAGAGCTACCTGGCTTCGTTCAAGACCACTGCGCTGTTCTCGGTGCTGGTGGCCGGCCTGGGGCTGAGTCTGTCGCTGCTGCTGGCGGTGATGGCCGACCGCGTGGTGCGCGGCGCCAACTTCTACAAGACGCTGCTGATCTGGCCTTATGCCGTGGCGCCCGCGGTGGCCGGCGTGGTCTGGCTGTTCATGTTTGCGCCGTCGATCGGCATCGTCAGCTTCTGGCTGCGTGTGCTGGGTTTCAACTGGAACCATTTGCTCAACGGCAACCACGCGATGGCCTTGATCGTGATGGCCTCGGTGTGGAACCAGATCTCCTACAACTTCCTGTTTTTCCTGGCCGGGTTGCAGTCGATCCCCAAGAGCCTGATCGAGGCGGCGGCGATTGACGGCGCCGGGCCCTGGCGGCGCTTCTGGAGCGTGCAGTTCCCGCTGCTGACGCCGACCGCCTTCTTCCTGCTGGTGATCAACATCATCTATGCCTTCTTCCACACTTTCGGCATCGTCGATTCCGCCACCCACGGCGGCCCGGGCAAGGACACGGCGATCCTGGTCTACAAGGTGTATTTCGACGGTTTCAAGGCGCTCGATCTGGGTGGCTCGGCCGCGCAGTCGGTGGTGCTGATGGTGATCGTCATCGCGCTCACCGTGGTGCAGTTCAAGTACATCGAAAAACGCGTGAACTACTGAGGCCACCATGGTTGAAAACCGACCCGCCGCGACGGCGATCTCCCACTTCGTGCTGCTGCTCGGGGTGTTGATCATCGCCTTCCCGGTCTACATCACCTTCATCGCCTCCACCCACACCGCCGAGGAGATCGTGCAGAACGTGCCGATGACGCTGGCGCCAGGCAACAACATGTTGGAGAGCTACAAGCTCGCGCTGCAAGGCGGCCAGACCGCATACGGCAGCAAGATTCCGCCGGTGGCGCCGATGCTCTGGGTGAGCTTTGTCACCGCGATGGTCATCTCGATCGGCAAGATCGCGATCTCGCTGCTGTCGGCCTTTGCGATCGTCTACTTTCGCTTTCCGTTCCGCAACACGGTGTTCTGGATGATCTTCGTCACCCTGATGCTGCCGGTGGAGGTGCGCATCCTGCCGACCTACAAGGTGGTGGCCGACCTGGGCATGCTCGACACCTATGCCGGGCTGACGATTCCGCTGATCGCCTCGGCCACCGCCACCTTCCTGTTCCGGCAGTTTTTCCTGACCGTGCCCGACGAACTGGTCGAGGCCGCGCGCATAGACGGCGCCGGACCGATGCGCTTCTTCAAGGACGTGCTGCTACCGCTGTCCACCACCTCGATCGCCGCGCTGTTTGTCATCCAGTTCATCTACGGCTGGAACCAGTACCTGTGGCCGCTGCTGGTGACCACCAGCGAGGACATGTACCCGGTGGTGATGGGCATCAGGCGCATGATCACTGGCGGCGATGCAGCCACCGAGTGGAATGCGGTGATGGCCACTGCCGTACTGGCCATGGTGCCGCCGGCGCTGGTGGTGATCCTGATGCAGAAGTGGTTCGTCAAGGGCCTGGTCGACACCGAAAAATGATCAACAAGGTTTAGCCAAGAACAACATGGGTGCAATTTCATTTCGCAAGGTCGAGAAGACCTACGGCTTCGGGCCGCTGGCCAACAAGGTGATTCACGGCATCGACGCCGAAGTCGCCGACGGCGAGTTCATCGTCATCGTCGGGCCCTCGGGCTGCGGCAAGAGCACGCTGCTGCGCATGGTGGCCGGGCTGGAGGAGATCACCGCCGGCGAGATTTCGATCAGTGGTCGGGTGGTCAACCAGCTCGAACCGTCGCAGCGCGACATCGCCATGGTGTTCCAGAACTACGCGCTCTACCCGCACATGAGCGTATTCGACAACATGGCCTATGGCCTGAAGATCGCCAAGGTGCCTAAGGCCGAGATCGAGGCCCGGGTGCAAAAGGCCGCCGTCATCCTGGAACTGGGCGAACTGCTGCAACGCAAGCCGCGGCAGTTGTCGGGCGGCCAGCGCCAGCGCGTGGCGATGGGCCGCGCCATCGTGCGCCAGCCGCAGGCCTTCTTGTTCGACGAGCCGCTGTCCAACCTGGACGCCAAGCTGCGCGCCCAGACCCGGCTGGAAATCCAGAAGCTGCACAACGAATTGGGCGTGACCTCGCTGTTCGTCACCCATGATCAGGTCGAGGCGATGACGCTGGCCCAGCGCATGATCGTGATGAACGCCGGCCGCATGGAGCAGATCGGCACGCCCGAGCAGGTCTACAGCAAGCCGGCCACCAGTTTTGTCGCCGGTTTCATCGGCTCGCCGCCGATGAACTTGATGCGTGGCCGGGCCGACGGTGCGCACTTCACCATCGGCCAGGGTGCGGCTGCGGTGACGCTGGCCCTGCCCACGCCGGCTCCACGCGCCGGCGAGTTGCTGCTGGGCGTTCGCCCGGAGCACACGGAAATCGCGCCGGCGGGCCTGTGGACGCTGGCGGTCGAGACCGTGGAGATGCTGGGCGCCGAGCGCCTGGTGCACGGCAAGCTGGGCGGCCATGGCTACACCGTGCGCATCGACGCCATGCTGACCCCGCCGCGCATGGGCGAGTCGGTCGCGGTGATCGCCTCACCCAAACACCTGCACTGGTTCGACGCTGCCACCGGCCAGCGGGTCGAGCCGTGAGCGCCGACAGCACCGCCTGGCCTTACCCCCGCTGGATCGCCCACCGCGGCGCGGGCAAGCTGGCGCCTGAGAACACGCTGGCCGCCTTCCGGATCGGCGCGGCCCACGGCTACCGCGCCTTCGAGTGCGACGTCAAGCTGTCGGTCGATGGCCAGCCTTTCCTGCTGCATGACACCACGCTGGAGCGCACCACCTCGGCGACAGGCACCGCCGGTGAGTTGCCCTGGGCCGAGTTGTCGCTGGCCGACGCCGGCAGTTGGCACAGCCGGCAGTTCGCCGGCGAGCCGCTGCCCAGCCTGGCGGCGGTGGCGGCCTTCATACGCGGCAACGGCTATGCGCTGAACATCGAGATCAAGCCCACGCCCGGCCAGGAAGAGCACACCGGTCGCGTGGTGGCCGAACAGGCGGCGCGGCTGTGGCAAGGCCAGGCCGTGCCGCCGCTGCTGAGCTCGTTCCGCCCAGAATCGCTGCGCGGCGCGGCCGAAACCGCACCGCAACTGCCACGCGCCCTGCTGCTCGACAGCCTGTGGCCCAGTTGGCTCGAGGTGGCTGACGCGCTGGGCTGTGTAGCCGTGGTCACCCATCACAAATTGATGAACGGTGACTTGCTGGCCAAACTGCACAGCGCCGGCCTGCGCGCGCTGTGCTACACGGTCAATGAACCCGAGGACACGCAGCGCCTGCTGGCGCTGGGCATCGACGGCCTGATCACCGACGCGGTGGATCGCTTTTCGCCCGCCCTGGGCTGAGAGACTGAGCACTCGTGAAGACGTGAATCACGCCGCGCTCTGCGCTGTGCTCAGGCCGTGTCGTCGGCGGCGGTGTCGGGCAGGTTGCGCAAACCGCGGATCAGCGGGCTGCGCCAGGCCAGCGCCGTCAGCAGCAAGGCGGTGAAACCGGCTGCGCCCAACGTCTGCGGCAAGCCGGTCACTTCGCCGATCCAGCCGCCCAGCAGCGCGCCGGGCGCCGCCGGCAAGAGAATCAGCCAGCGCATCGTGGCCGTCATGCGGCCCAGCAGCGGCGCTGGCGTCACCGCCTGCCGCAGCGCCAAGAAGTTGATGAACACCAGCACGCCGCCGGCGCCGATCAGGCACAGCATGGCCGCAAAGGCCCAGGTGCCTGATGTGCCTGACGGAAATAGCCAAGGCAGCAACCAGCCCAGACTGCAGGCGGCGAAGCCCATCACCAGCGTCGGCCCCGGCCCGTAGCGCTCGCTCAAGCGGTTGCCGATCATGCTGGCCACGATCGCGCCCACGCCGACGCCGGCGTAACACAGGCCGATGATCTGCTCGCTCAGCCCCAGGTTGCGGCTGGCGTGCAGGATCTGCACCACCAGCGCGGCATGGGCGCACAACTGCCAGCCGCCCACCGCCGCTGCCAGCACCAGCAGCAGCCGCTGTTGCCGCACAAAACGCAGGCCTTTGCGCATGTCCTGCCAGAAGCTCAGCCGTGCCGGAGGCGGCTTCGGCTCGTTCAGCGGCAGGCCACGCAAGATGGCCGCCGACACCAGCAACATCAGCGCATCCACCAGCAAAGCGATCGGCGCGCCAGCCAGCTTGATCAGCATGCCGGCCAGGCCGGGGCCGGCAACCTCGGCGCCCGAACTGGCCAGCGCATTGCGGGCATGGGCCTCCACCAGGCGATGACGCGGCACCACCTGGGTCAGCACGATCTGCGCAGCGCTGCCGGCGCAGGTATGCACGGCGCCGACGGCGAAGCCCACGACGTAAAGCCAGGGCATGCCCAGCCAGCCCATCCACCAAGCCAGCGGCACGCTGGCCACCGCCAGCGCGATGGCCGTCTCGCCCAACAGGTACACCGGCAGCTTACGCACCCGGTCCAGCCAGACGCCGACCGGCAGCGACAACAGCGCAAATGGCAACACCTCGACCGCGGTGAGCAGCCCCATCTGCGTCGGCGTGGCCTGCAGCAGCAGCGCAGCCGTCAAGGGCAGCGCAAGCAGCGTGACCTGGGATCCGACCGAACTGAGCAGCACCGACAGCCACAGCCGCCGATAGGCCACGTCGCGCAACAAATCATGGGCCGGCAGACGCCAGCGGTACCACCGGGCATCCGGCGCCATGACCTGGTCACGTTTCAATGCCGCACCTTGCCAGCCGGGTGATGCGGAGAAAGGCCGGCGCGCTCAACCGTCCTGCCAAGGCGGCCAGGACCGACCCGCCAGCGGACATGGCCCGCGGAGGGCAGCATGCCTTCAGTCGGTGAGCGCAAATGCACCGCGCTACTTCAGCTGCGGTAATCGGCGTTGATGCTGACGTAGTCGTGCGACAGGTCGCAGGTCCAGACGGTGGTGCTGGCCGCGCCACGGTTGAGCAGCACACGCACGACGATTTCGCTCTGCTTCATCACGCGCTGGCCATCGGCTTCGCTGTAGTTCGGATGGCGGCCGCCGCGGGTGGCGACATGCACGTCGTCGAGGTAGAGGTCGATCAGCGTCTGATCCAGGTCATCAATGCCGGCATAGCCCACTGCGGCCAGGATGCGCCCCAGGTTCGGATCGCTGGCGAAAAACGCCGTCTTGACCAGCGGCGAGTGCGCGATGGCATAGGCCACACGTTTGCACTCGTCCTCATTGCCGCCGCCCTCCACCTGCACGGTGATGAACTTGGTGGCGCCCTCGCCGTCGCGCACGATGGCCTGGGCCAGTTGCTGCGACAAATCGATCAAGGCGGCGCGCAGCGCGCGACCGTCGGCGGAATCCAGCGCGGTGATGGCCGCGTGGCCGGCCTGCTGGGTGGCGATCAGCACAAAAGAGTCGTTGGTCGAGGTATCGCCATCGATGGTGATGCGGTTGAAGCTCGCATCCGCTGCTTCGGTGACCAGCGCCTGCAGCAGCGCCGGCGCGATCACCGCGTCAGTGGCCACAAAGCCCAGCATCGTAGCCATGTTGGGCCGGATCATGCCGGCGCCCTTGCTGACGCCGGTCAGCGTCACCGTGCGGCCGCCGATCTGCAGTTGGCGCGAGGCCGCCTTGGGTTGGGTGTCGGTGGTCATGATGCCCTGGGCGGCATCGGCCCAGCCGTCGGCGCGCAGGTCGGCCAAAGCCGCGGGCAGGCCGGCCTCGATGCGATCGACCGGCAGTGTTTCCATGATCACGCCGGTGGAAAACGGCAGCACCTGGTCTGCCGACACTCCCATCGCGCCGGCCAGCGCCTCGCAAGTACGCCGCGCCCGCGCCAAGCCATCGGCGCCGGTGCCGGCATTGGCATTGCCCGTGTTCACCACCACGGCGCGGATACCGGTCGCGTCCGCACCAGCGCTGTGCGCCAGGTGCTCACGGCAGACCTGAACCGGTGCAGCGCAAAAGCGGTTCTGGGTGAACACCCCGGCCACCGCGGCGCCAACGTCCAGCGCCAGCACCACCAGATCCACCCGATTCGGCTTGCGGATACCTGCCTTGGCCACACCGATGCGCACCCCCGGCACGGCATGCAGACTGGCGGGAGCTAGCGGCGGCAGGTTGACAGGCATGGGCGTGGGTCCTTGGAAGGCGGATCGAAGCGTGATTGTAGAAGGCCGACACGGCCCGGCTGACCGTGCCAACCGGTCGCCCACGATGACGCTTGCGCAACGTGCTGACCGTCACTCGGGCAAGAAAAAAGCGGCCAAGGCCGCTTTTTGATCAGCTGTGGGCCTGCAGGCCCGACAATGCTCAGCTTTGCTTGCGGCGCCGCGCCACGAAGCCCAGCGCGCCCAGACCAGCCAGCATCATGGCCAGGGTTTCGGGCTCGGGAACGGCGGTGACGCTGATGGCACCGTTGTAAATGCCGCCCAAAGTGCCCGTCGAATTGCCGCCGACCGTCAGGTACATGCTGCCACCCGACGTCGGTGCCCAATTGAGGGTCAGAGGTCCAGGCCCAGCAGTGCTCGTCAGCAGCATGTCGTCAAAGTCGGACATGATGCCGTTCGGGTTCGAATACAACGCCATCGAAGAGAAAATGACGTTGAACGAGCCGGCGGGAATCGTCAATGGGAAGTTGATGACGCTGTACCCCGACCCAGAATTCGCCGGCAACGTGAACGTGAAGGCGTCGATGAAGAGTGCCGAAGGCGGAACGAACCCAGAAAACGCCGTGGGTGCCATCGGACCGACCGCCCCTAGCGCTGTGGTCGTGGCCTGCGCGCCGAGACTGGCGCCCAACGAAAGAACCGCCGCAGCAACAAATTTCAATTTCATGATCAAACCCCCTTAAACAATTATCGAAAACCGGCTTCCGCCGGATGTAATGCAAGAACAGTGCCAGAGTGTGCTCAAGAACAACCACCCACCATCACCGCGTCGCCAGTTCCGCATGCCACCCAGTCTAGCGAGTCACTTGTGACCGTCTACCCCTGACCTGGGGGGGCGGCATAGGTTGGCACCCTGTCCCCACGAAATCACGATACCCGAACAATTCGGCCGCAGAGCTTCGCAGCCGGAAACTTTAGGTTCAAGGTGTAACCAGCGGTACTCCGCAGCGAACGCTCGGCACCAAGCGATTCACGCCAGCCTGCCGTGGCACTGCTTGTATTTTTTGCCGCTGCCGCAGGGGCAGGGGTCGTTGCGGCCGACACGTGGCAGGTCGGCAGTGGCTGCGGCATCGCCGGCATCGGCGGTGCGGCTGACGCCGCCGTCGCCGTCGGGGTGGGTGTAGGTAACGTTGCCCAGCCGCGAGCCCTGCTCTTCGATCGCCTCGGCCGCCTCAGCCACTTGCTCCTGGCTCTGGATCCGTACCGTCAGCAGCAGGCGGGTCACCTCCAGCTTCACCACATCCAGCAACTGGCTGAACAGCTCGAAGGCCTCGCGCTTGTACTCCTGCTTGGGGTTCTTCTGGGCATAGCCGCGCAGGTGGATGCCCTGGCGCAGGTAGTCCAGCGCCGCCAGATGCTCGCGCCAATGGCTGTCGATGGCCTGCAGCAGCACCATGCGCATGAAGGGGTTGAACTGCTCCAGGCCAACGATCGCCAGCTTGGCCTCGAAGGCAGCATCGGCGGCGGCCACCACCTTGTCGACGATGTCCTCGTCGGTGATGGTCTCACTCTTCTCCACCTCAGCGGCCAGGCCCACGTCGAGCTGCCATTCCTCAGCCAGCGTCTTTTCCAGCGTCGGCAGGTCCCACTGCTCTTCCACGCTCTCGGCCGGCACCCAGGTGCGGACCACGCCGGTCATCGCGCTCTTGCGCAGGTTGGTGATCTGCGCCAGCACCGAGTCGGACTCGAGGATCTCGTTGCGCTGCTGGTAGATGACCTTGCGCTGGTCGTTACTGACGTCGTCGTACTCCAGCAGTTGCTTGCGGACATCAAAGTTGCGCGCCTCGACCTTGCGCTGCGCGCCCTCGATGCTGCGGCTGACGATGCCGGCCTCGATGGCCTCGCCATCGGGCATCTTCAGGCGATCCATGATCGCCCGCACCTTGTCGCCAGCGAAGATGCGCATCAGCGAATCTTCCAGCGACAGGTAGAAACGGCTGGCACCCGGGTCGCCCTGACGGCCGGCGCGGCCACGCAACTGGTTGTCGATGCGCCGGCTCTCGTGGCGCTCGGTAGCGATGATGCGCAAGCCGCCTGCGGCCTTGACCTGATCGTGTAGGCCTTGCCACTCGTCCTTGAGCTGCTGGATGCGGCGCGCCTTCTCGTCGGCCGCAATCGACGTATCGGCCTCCAGGAGCTGCACCTGCTTCTCGACGTTGCCGCCCAGCACGATGTCGGTGCCGCGACCGGCCATGTTGGTGGCAATGGTGATCACGCCAGGCCGCCCGGCCTGGGCCACGATCTCGGCTTCCCTGGCATGCTGCTTGGCATTGAGCACCGCGTGCGGCAGCTTGGCTTCGGTCAGCAGGCCGGAGATCAGCTCGGAGTTCTCGATCGAGGTGGTGCCCACCAGCGTGGGCTGGCCGCGCTGGTGGCAGTCGCGGATGTCCTCGATGACGGCGTTGAACTTCTCGCGGCCGGTCTTGTAGATCAGGTCGAGCTCGTCCTTGCGGATGGTCGGCCGGTTGGGCGGAATCACCACGGTCTCCAGGCCGTAGATTTCCTGGAACTCGTAGGCCTCGGTATCGGCGGTGCCGGTCATGCCGCCGAGCTTGCCGTACATGCGGAAATAGTTCTGGAAGGTGATCGAGGCGAGCGTCTGATTCTCGCTCTGGATCTGCACGCCTTCCTTGGCTTCCACCGCCTGGTGCAGGCCGTCGCTCCAGCGGCGGCCGGGCATCAACCGGCCGGTGAACTCGTCGACGATGATGATCTCGCCGTTCTGCTGCACATAGTGCTGGTCGCGGTGGTACAGGTGGTTGGCCCGCAGCGCCGCGTAGACATGGTGCATCAGCGAGATGTTGGCGGCGTCGTACAGGCTGGCGCCTTCGGGCAGCAGGCCTGCCTGGGTCAGCAACTGCTCGGCCTTTTCATGGCCGTCTTCGGTGAGGAAGACCTGGTGGCTCTTCTCGTCGACGGTGAAGTCGCCGGCCTCGATCACGCCTTCGCCGGTGCGCAGGTCAGCCTCGCCGATCTGCTTCTTCAGCCCCGGGATGACGCTGTTGATGCGCACATACATCTCGGTGTGGTCTTCAGCCTGGCCGCTGATGATCAGCGGCGTGCGGGCTTCGTCGATCAGGATCGAGTCGACCTCGTCGACGATGGCGAAGTTCAGGCCGCGCGCCACCCGGTCGCGCAACTCGTAGACCATGTTGTCGCGCAGGTAATCGAAGCCGAACTCGTTGTTGGTGCCGTAGGTGACGTCGGCCTGGAAGGCGGCCTGCTTCTCCTCGCGCGTCAAGCCGGGCACGTTGACGCCCACGCTCAAGCCCAGGAAGCGGTAGAGCTGGCCCATCCATTCGGCGTCACGGCGGGCCAGGTAGTCGTTGACGGTGATGACGTGCACGCCCTTGCCCGACAAGGCATTGAGGTAGACCGGCAGCGTGGCCATCAGCGTCTTGCCCTCGCCGGTGCGCATTTCGGCGATCTTGCCGTTGTGCAGCGTTATGCCGCCGATCAACTGCACGTCGAAGTGGCGCATCTTCAGTGAGCGCTTGCCGGCCTCGCGCACCACGGCAAAGGCCTCGGGCAACAATTCGTCGAGCGTGGCGCCCTGGGCGACGCGGGCGCGGAACTCGTCGGTCTTGGCCCGCAGCGCGTCGTTGTCGAGCTGTTCGAACTGTGGCTCCAGCGCATTGATCTGATCAACCACGCGGCGGTTCTGTTTGAGCAGGCGCTCGTTGCGGCTGCCGAAAATCGAGGTAAGAAGCTTGGGCAACATGCGGTGTCGGGGGGCTGTGGGCCTCGATCGGCGGCTGGCGGCTGGGCAGGGCGCCCGGCTGGGGTAGCACGGCGAGTGCGTGGCCTCTGGATGGGGTGTGAAGGCCGGCAGGCCGGCTGGAGCTGAACCCCTGGCGGCGGCGGCGGCCGGGCGGACAGGCCGCGGCCACCGCTTGACAATCCACCACAGACCACGGGCCCACGGAACCAGCAAGTCTATCATTCGGGTTTCTGCCCGACGGCGGCTGCGCCGCCCATCCAGCTGACCATGGCCAGATCGCCCGAACGTCCGACACATGCGCCGCTGCCCAGCCATACCGTGGGCATTGGCCAGGCGCTGGCCGACAGTGAGCCGCTGGCCTTGCTGGGGCGCCGCATGCGGGACTCGCAGGCGCGGCTGGCAGCGGTGGCGCCCCTGCTGCCGCCGGCGATGCGGGCGTTTGTCAAAGCCGGCCCGATCGACGAGACCAGCTGGAGCCTGCTGGCCGCCAACAGCGCGGTGGCCGCCAAGCTGCGTCAGATGCTGCCGGCGCTGCAGGCGCACTTGCGCAGCAAGGGCTTCGACGGCCCGCCGGTCAAAGTGAAACTGCTGAGTCCGACCTGAAGGCGGATGCCACTTCGCGCGTGACGCGGGGCGATGGTGCCGGCTATCCGAATCGAACGGATGACCTACCGCTTACAAGGCGGTTGCTCTACCAACTGAGCTAAGCCGGCACGGCTGTTGATTCTAGGTTGGCCGTTGCAGTGCGCGGCGCGAGCGGCGGCAGGCCCTACTTCACGCGTTTCAGCGACGGCCGACCCGGCGCCGCTGGCGGGGCGTCGGGTGGCGGGTCGTCACCGTCGGCGTCGGCTAACTCAGCGGTCTGGGCCTGCGCTTCGTCCGCTACTGTCGGGGCCAGGCGCAAGCCGCTGCGCGCCGGCTCGACTGCGGGCTGCCCCGCTTCTGGCACCTGGGGCGACTCGCTGGGCATCGGGAAGGCCATGCCCTGGCCGTTCTCGCGGGCATAGATCGCCACCACATGGTCCACCGGCACCGAGATGTCGCGCGACACGCCGCCGAAACGGGCCTTGAAACTGACGAAGTCGTTGCCCAGGCTGAGCGCTGTGGTGGCTTCGAAACCGACGTTGAGGACGATCTCGTTGTTCTTCACATACTCCATCGGCACCTGCACTCCCGCCGTGACATGCACCGCCAGATAGGGCGTGAAGCCGTTGTCGGTGCACCAGTCGTGCAATGCGCGGATCAGGTACGGCCGGGTGGACGTGCCCTGTTCTTCGCCGGTGGGCGGATTGCTCATGCCAGCGAACCCTTACTTGCGCATCACCTTTTCGGACGGCGTCAGCGCCTCGATGTAGGCCGGCCGCGAGAAGATGCGTTCGGCGTACTTCAGCAGCGGTGCGGCGTTCTTCGACAAGTCGATGCCGTAGTAGTCCAGGCGCCACAGCAGCGGTGCGATGGCCACGTCGAGCATCGAGAAGTCGTCGCCCAGCATGTACTTGTTCTTCAGGAAGATCGGCGCCAGCTGGGTCAGCCGCTCGCGGATTTGCGAGCGCGCCTTCTCCATCTGCTTGTCGTTGGCCTTGACGCCGCTGCGGCCTTCGAGCAGGTTGACGTGGGCGAACAACTCCTTCTCGAAGTTGAACAGGAACAGCCGCACGCGGGCACGTGCCACCGGATCACCCGGCATCAGTTGCGGGTGCGGGAAGCGCTCGTCGATGTACTCGTTGATGATGTGCGACTCGTACAGGATGAGGTCGCGCTCGACAAGGATCGGCACCTCGTTGTACGGGTTCATCAAGGCGATGTCTTCGGGCTTGGCGAACAGGTCGACATCACGGATCTCGAAATCCATGCCCTTCTCGAACAGCACGAAGCGGCAGCGGTGCGAGTAGGGGCAGGTGGTTCCGGAATAAAGCACCATCATGGCGGTGGGCTCCTGAAGCTAGGGCTCAAAAAACAATGCGCGCAACGGGCCACTGGGGCTGCCGCTGCGCGCTGGGCCCGGTCTTGGCGACCGGGCCCGCGGGGCATCTTTACTTGATGTCTTTCCAGTAGGCAGCGTTCAGGCGCCAGGCGATCAGCGTGAAGACCGCCAGGAACAGCAGCACCCAGACGCCCAGGCGCACGCGCTGGGTTTGGCCGGGCTCGCCCATCCACTGCAGGTAGGCCACCAGGTCGGCCACCGCCAGGTCGTAGTCGGCCTTGCTCAGCGTGCCGGGCTTGGTCTGCTCGAAGCCCTTGAACACATGCACCGTCTTGGCATGGTCATGCGGATCGGGTTCGGTGGCATAGACCGCGCGTTGCTCGCCCTGCAATTCCCACAGCACATGCGGCATGCCCACCGCCGGGAAGACGAGGTTGTTCCAGCCGGTGGGCCGGGACTCGTCGCGGTAGAAAGTGCGCATGTAGGTGTAGAGGTAGTCTGCCCCCGAGCCCTGGGCACCGGCGCGCGAGCGCGCGATCACCGACAGATCGGGCGGCTGGGCGCCGAACCAGGCCTTGGCGTCCTTAGCGCTGAGCGAGACCTTCATCAGGTCGCCCACCTTGTCGCCTGCGAACAGCAGGTTGTCCTTGATCTGGCCCTCGGTCAGACCGATGTCACGCATGCGGTTGTAGCGCGCATAGGACGCCTCATGGCAGTTGAGGCAGTAGTTGACGAACAGCTTGGCACCATGCTGCAGCGCGGCCATGTCGGTGGCCCGCTCCTTGGGAAACTTGTCCCAGGGCGGCCCGCCACCAGCGGCCAGCGCGCCAGAGCCTAAGGTGAGTGCCGCCAGCAGGAATGCGATGAGTCTTTTCATGGTTGTGTCGCTCCTGCGTCAGTGGGCCGCGAAGGTGACGCGATCAGGCACTTGCTTGAAGGTGCCGATGGTGCTCCACCAGGGCATCAGCAGGAAGAAGCCGAAGTAGAACAGGGTGCCGATCTGCGACACCAGCGTGCCGGCGTCAGACGGCGGCTGGATGCCCAGGTAGCCGAGCACGACGAAGAACACGACGAAGATGCCGTACATCACCTTGTGCCAAGTCGGCCGATAGCGGATCGACTTGACCGGGCTGTTGTCCAGCCAGGGCAGGAAGAACAGGATGATGACCGCGCCGCCCATCACCACCACGCCCCAGAACTTGGCGTCGAAGGTCTTGAGCAGCACCACAGCCACCACCGCAGCCACC
>JBBQZM010000077.1:0-14914 GCA_038207685.1 Burkholderiales bacterium | reverse complement strand
CAGCTCGGTGGTGATCGTGCAGTTCAGTCTCGATGTCGACGGCCGCCGCGCCGCCGATGACGTGCGCGAGAAGCTGGCGCTGATCAAGTCCAGCTTCCGCACCGAGGTCAAGGAGCCGAAAGTCTCGCGCTTCGACCCGGCCAGCCGGCCGATCTTCAGCCTGTCGCTGAGTTCGCCCGACAACAGCCGCAGCGTGCAGGAACTGACCACCCATGCCGATCAGGTGATCCGCAAGCGGCTGGAGAACGTGCGCGGCGTCGGGGCGATTGCATTGGTGGGCGGTCTCAAGCGCGAGGTCAATGTCTACCTGAAGCCGCAGGCGATGGAGGCCTACGGCGTCGGCGTCGAGTCGGTGATGGCCGCCGTGCGCAGCGAAAACCAGGATCTGCCCGCCGGCGCGCTGCGCGGCCGCGAGGCCGAGCGCACGGTGCAGGTGCTCGGCCGCGTGTTGCAGCCGCAGGACCTGCAGCAGGTCATCGTCGCGCGCCGCAACGGCCAGCCGGTGCGCCTGGGCCAGGTGGCCAGCGTGGTCGATGGCCCCGAAGAACTGGAATCGCTGGCGCTCTACAACGGCCGCCGCACGCTGGCGCTGGAAGTGCAGAAGAGCCAGGGCGAAAACACCGTGGAGGTGGTCGACGGCCTGCAACGTCTGGTCGAGCAACTGCGGCCGCAGCTGCCCCCGGGCATGGCGCTGGAAGTGGTGCGAGATGGCTCGCGGCCGATCCGTGTCTCGGTGGCCAATGTCAAGCGCACGCTGTTCGAGGGCGCGCTGCTGACCATCGGCATCGTCTTCCTGTTCCTCAACAGCTGGCGCTCCACCGTGATCACCGGCCTGGCGCTGCCGATCGCGCTGATTGGCACGCTGCTGTTCATGTATGCCTTCGGCTTCTCGATCAACATGGTCACGCTGATGGCCATGAGCCTGTGCGTAGGCCTGCTGATCGACGACGCCATCGTGGTGCGTGAGAACATCGTGCGCCATGTGCAGATGGGCAAGACTGCGCATGATGCCGCGCTGGCCGGCACCAACGAAATCGGGCTGGCGGTGCTGGCCACCACGCTGTCGATCGTGGCGGTGTTTCTGCCGATCGGTTTCATGGGTGGCATCATCGGCAAGTTCTTCCACGAGTTCGGCATCACCATCGTGGCCGCGGTGTTGATCTCGATGTTCGTCAGCTTCACGCTCGACCCGATGCTCAGCTCGATCTGGCATGACCCGGCCATCGATCGCGACAAGTACTACCGCGAAGGCAAGCCCTTCCAGCCGCAAGGCCTGTACGACCACACGCTGGGCCGGCTGACCCATGCGGTGGACCGCTTGTCGCACCGCCTGGGCGACGGTTATGTGACGGCGCTGCGCTGGAGCCTGCGCCACAAGATCGCCACCGTGCTGCTGGCGCTGGCCACGCTGGTGGCGGCGCTGCTGCTGGTGCCGCGGCTGGGCACCGAGTTCGTACCCAAGGCCGACTTCTCGGAGACCACGCTCAATTTCTACACGCCGGTGGGCTCGTCGCTGGCCATCACCGAGGCGCGGGCGCGGCAAGTCGATGCCATCCTGCGCGAAATGCCCGAGGTGAAGTCCACGCTGACCACCATCAACACCGGTCAAGCCAACGGCCGCAACCAGGTGGCGGTGTATGTGCGGCTGACCGACCGCGCACAGCGCAGCCGCAGCGCCGACCAGATGTCGCAGCCGCTGCGCCAGCGGCTGCAGCAAGTGGCCGGCATCACCGTCACCCATGTCGGCCTGCTCGACCCGGTGGGCGGCAGCAAGCCGATATCGCTGTCGGTGCAGGGCAGTGACCTGGCCGAACTGCAGCGCCAGACCGCCCGCCTGATGGCCAAACTGGCCCAGATTGACGGCCTGGTCGACCTCGACACCAGCATGAAGCCGCCCAGGCCAACGGTGGCCATCGAGGTGCGGCGCGACGCCGCCAGCGATCTGGGCCTGTCGGTGGGCAGCATCACCAACACGCTGCGCGCCCTGGTGGCCGGGCAGACGGTAGGTGACTGGCGTGCCGCTGACGACCAGACCTATGACGTCAAGGTGCGGCTGGCGCCCGAGGCACGCGACCGCCCCGACGACCTGGGCCGGTTGAGCCTGGTGTTGGGCGCCAATGCCGACGGCTCGATGCGCACGGTGCGGCTGGGCCAGGTGGCCGACATCCGGCTCAGCCAAGGCGCCACCCAGGTCAACCGCCGCGACCTCAACCGCGAGAGCGAGATCAGCGCCAACACCTCGGGCCGTGCGCTGGGCGAGGTGTCGGCCGACATCCGCAAGGTGCTCGAGGCCACGCCGCTGCCGCCCGGCTACGGCGTTCGCTTCGGTGGCAGCACCAAGGACATGCAGGAGAGCTTTGCCTACGCCGTATCGGCGCTGGCGCTGGGCGTGGTCTTCATCTACATGATCCTGGCCAGCCAGTTTCGCAGCTACCTGCAGCCGCTGGCACTGATGAGTTCGCTGCCGCTGACACTGATCGGCGTCGTCGGCGCGCTGCTGATCTGGCGCAGCACGCTGAACATCTTCTCGGTGATCGGCATCATCATGCTGATGGGCCTGGTGACCAAGAACGCGATTCTGCTGATCGACTTCGCGATCCGCGCCCGTGCCGACGGCCTGAACCGACACGACGCCCTGCTGCAGGCGGCCAAGGTGCGGTTGCGGCCTATCCTGATGACCACGCTGGCGATGATCTTCGGCATGTTGCCGCTGGCGCTCGCGCTCAGTGAAGGTTCGGAGCAGCGCGCGCCCATGGGCCAGGCGGTGATCGGCGGTGTCATCACCTCATCGGTGCTCACGCTGGTGGTGGTGCCGGTGATCTACTGCTGGCTCGATGACCTGGGCCTGTGGGCGCGGCGGCAGTTCGGCGGCAAGCCGCGTCAGCCTGAGGCCATCGCGCCGAAATAGAATCACGGGTTAACCCCTCTACCCCCACCCCTCTTGACCACCGAGATAGCCAGGACCCGTGCCATGAACATCGAACAGGCCCGCTTCAACATGATCGAGCAGCAGATCCGCCCCTGGGATGTGCTGGACAACCATGTGCTCACGCTGCTGGCGATGGTGCGCCGTGAGGACTTCGTGCCGGCTGCGTACCAGGCGCTGGCCTTCGTCGACACCGAAGTGCCGCTGGGCAGCGGCCCGGGCCAGGTGATGCTGGCGCCCAAGGTAGAGGCTCGTTTGTTGCAGGAAGCCCAGGTGCAGCGCCACGAGCGCGTGCTGGAAATCGGCGCCGGCTCGGGCTTCATGGCGGCGCTGCTGGCACACCGCGGGCAGTCGGTGATCACGCTGGAGCGGGATGCCACGCTGGCGCGCCAGGCCGCGGTCAACCTGCGCCGCGCCGGGGTGATCAATGCCAGCGTGCGCGAGCAGGACGGTGCCACCGGCCTGCCCGCCGACGGCCCGTTTGATGTGATCATGCTGTCGGGCTCGGTGCCCGAGGTGCCGCAGGCACTGCTCGACCAGCTCAAGCCCGGCGGCCGCTTGCTGGCGGTGGTGGGCCAGAAGCCGGTGATGCGCGCCATGCGTTTCACCCGCTTGTCGGCCACCGCGCTGCAGGCGCAGGACTTGTTCGACACTGTCGCGCCGCGCCTGCTGGGCTTTGACGAGCCCAGCCGCTTCAGCTTCTGAACCCGGTAATCGGCCACAACATGACAAGCGCCATCGCCGAAGTCGGCGTGCACCAGCTGGCCGCGTTTGTCACCGGCCAAACCGGCAAGTCGCCCGTACTGCTGGATGTGCGCGAGGCCTGGGAACTGCAGGCGGCCCGGCTTGACCTGCCCGGCGCCGCCACGCTGCACATCCCGATGCACACCCTGCCGGCCCGGCTGCACGAGTTGGGCCGTACGCAGCCCATCCTCGCTTTGTGCCATCACGGCGCGCGCAGCTGGCAATGTGTCGCATTCTTGCAGCAGCAAGGCTTCGAGGCGGTGTACAACGTGGTCGGCGGCATCGACGCCTGGTCGCGTGAAGTCGACGCCACCGTGCCACGCTACTGAATCCAATCTGCCATTCGAGACAGCACGTCCGACCTTTCTTTAGGATTGCCCCCATGCACAGCCCGATCCAGCGTTTCATGCCCTCGCAACTGCGCCCGGTCGCCCTGGCCATGGTCCTGGCCTTGTCGGCGGGCCTGGCCCAGTCACAGACGGTGGGCACGCTCTACGTCGCCGCCCGCAGCTACGACGCCACCTACCTGGCGGCGCGCGCGCTGGCCGAATCGGCGGAGTACAAGGCGGCCCAGGCCCATGCGTTGGGCCTGCCCAGCGCCGCGCTCAGCACCGCCGTGTCGCGGGTGGAAAGCAACGTGCCCGGCAACAACAACACCTCGCTGGACAACCAGACGCTGACGCTCGAAGGCAGCTATCCGCTCTACAACCGCAGCAACGCAGCCACCATGAGCCAGGCCGAGCGGGTGCTGGAAGTAGCCAAGGCCGACCTGGAAGCCGCCGAGCAGGATCTGATCGTGCGTGTGGCCCAGGCCTATTTCGATGTGCTGGCGGCCACCGATACCCTGACCGCGGCGCAAACCAGCAAGAAGGCCATCAGCGAACAGCTGGCCTCGGCCAAGCGCAACTTCGAGGTCGGCACCGCCACCATCACCGATACCCGCGAGGCGCAGGCCCGTTTCGACCTGGCCACCGCCCGAGAACTGGTGGCCGACAATGACCTGCGCACCAAGCGCACCGTGCTTGATCAGCTGGTCGGCCGCGCCGCCGTCGAGCCCAAGGGCCTGGCGCTGCCGGTGAGCCTGCCGCCGGTGACGCCGGTCGACCCCGACGAGTGGGTCAGCGCTGCCGACGGTCGCCACCCCAGCATCCGCAAGGCGCGGTTGGCCCAAGAGCTGGCGCGCCTCGAGACCGAGAAGGCGCGTGCTGGTCACCTGCCCACGGTCAACCTGGTCGGCCGCTTGCAAGGCAGCAACGGCTCGGGCACCGCCGTCACCGATGTCTTCGGCCGCACCGGCCTGACACGCAGTGCCAGCGTAGGTGTGCAGCTCAACCTGCCGCTGTTCGCAGGCTACGCGGTGGAGAACAGGATCAAGGAAACCCTGGTGCTCGAAGACAAGGCCCGCAATGACCTCGAAGGCGCGCGCCGCGGCGTCGCGCTGAGCACGCGCAGCGCCTTCCTCGCGGTGCAGTCGCTGCAGTCGCAGGTCAAGGCGCTCGAGGCGGCCGAGGCCTCGACCAAGCTGGCGCTGGAAGCCACCCAGCTCGGCTACAAGGTCGGCGTGCGTGTCAACCTGGACGTGCTCAACGCCCAAGCCCAGCTGTTCGACACCCAGCGCGACTTGGCCAAGGCGCGCTACGACGTCATCGTCACTCGTCTGAAGCTGCGCCAGGCCGCGGGCCAGTTGCAGCCGCAGGACGTGCAGGCGATCGATACCCAGCTGGCGCCCTGAGCGATCACGCCTGACCCACCCAGGGCGCCGCATGGCGCCCTTGCCACATCTGTGCTTTGCAATACTTTGCGCCGGAGCCAACAACGCCTGCAGCGCCGTGGCGTTGAATCGGGGACTCGCTGCCGAGTCATTCCGCCATGACACCTTCCGCCCAACAACGCGCCGCTGTGGCAGCCTACCGTTTCGGCCTCGGCGAGGCCGACCTCGGTGTCGTCGGCGACGATGCCAGCGGCTGGCTGGCGGCGCAAATCGGCCCCGCCGATCCCCAGCGTGGCGATGCGCTGCCTGGCCTGGCGCAGGCGCTGTCGGTGCAGATCGCGGCCCGTCGTCAAGGCGGTGAGACCGACAAAGCGGCGCTGCGTGACCAGGTGCTGGCGGACATCCGCGCCCGGCTGAACACGGCCGCCAGCACCCCACGACCATTTGCCGAACGGCTGGCGCTGTTCTGGAGCAACCACTTCACCGTTTCGCTGGGCAAGGGCAGCACCACCGGGCTGGTGGGCGCCTTCGAGCGCGAGGCCATCCGCCCGCACATCGCCGGCCGCTTTGCCGACCTGGTGAGCGCTGCCACCAGCCACCCGGCGATGCTGCGTTACCTCGACAACTATTTGTCGGCCGGGCCGCAGTCGCGGGTGGTGCAGCGTCTGCAACGCCGTGGCAGCCGCCTGTCCGCGGCATCGGCGCAGACCAGTGAGATGGCGGCGCCGCAGCCGCCACGGCTGACCGGGCTGAACGAGAACCTGGCGCGTGAATTGCTGGAACTGCACACCCTGGGCGTGGCGGGCGGCGGCGGCCCGCTTGGCCCCTGGGGCGGCTACAACCAGGCCGACATCACAGCGCTGGCCGCGGTGCTCACCGGCTGGCGCGGGCCGCGGCCTGGCGAAGCCGGGACTGCAGCGAATATGGTCGGCCAGGAGAGCTTCGACCCCAACTGGCATCAGCCGGGCGCCAAGACGGTGCTGGGCCGCAGTTATGCCGAAGGCCCGCAGGCGCTGCGCCAGGTGATAGCCGATGTGTCGCGCCAACCGTCCACCGCCCGCTTCATTGCCGCCAAACTGGTGCGCCACCTGGTGGCTGACGAGCCGCCGCCGGCGCTGGTGGCCCGGGTGGCCGAGCGCTTCAGCCGCACTGATGGTGACCTGGCCGCGGTTTACGCCAGCCTGCTCAACGCCCCCGAGGCCTGGGCGCCGCAGCGGGCCAAGCTCAAGACGCCCGAGGAATTTGTGCTCAGCAGCGCCCGGCTGCTACGCCTGGGCGACCGCTTGACCGCACGCGCACCCGATGCCGGCCTGTCGCTGCTGGGCCAGCGGCCGCATGCCGCCACCTCACCCGCCGGCTGGCCAGACAACGCGGCTGACTGGCTGGGCCCGGAGGCCATGTGGCAGCGTATGACCTGGTCGGTGCAAGTGGCCGATCGGCTGGGCCGCAGCCTCGATGCCCGCGCCCTGGCACAGGCCAGCCTGGGCCCGCTGCTCTCTGAGACCAGCCGCCAGCAGATCGAGCGCGCCGCCGACGGCCCGCAGGCCCTGGCCTTGCTGCTGATGTCGCCCGAGTTCCAGCGCCGCTGACCCGGCCGACCGCCTGCCCTCCCCGGAGCCTTCATGACCGCTGCTCAGTCACCCCGACGTCGCGCCCTGCTGCAAGCCGCCCTGGGCCTGGGCGCCCTGGCGCCACTGGCCGGCCTGAGCCTGGCCGGCCAGGCCGCGCCCGGCAGCCCGCGGCTGGTGCTGATGATCCTGCGCGGTGGCCTCGACGGCCTCAGCGCGGTGCCGGCGATCGGCGACCCGGCGTTTGCCGACGCGCGGGGCGCGCTGGGTCGCTTCGCCCAGCCGCTGCTGCCGCTCGACCCGCTGTTCGCGCTGCATCCGGCGCTGGGCGGCCTGCATGCCCGCTGGACCGCCGGTGAACTGCTGGTGCTCCATGCCACCGGCCTGGGCACCCAGGACCGTTCGCACTTCGATGCCCAGCAGGTGCTCGAGTCGGGCGGTCAGCGGCCGTTTGCGCTGGACACCGGCTGGTTGGGCCGGGCCCTGGCCGGCGGCCACTCGCGTGGCATGGCCTTCCAGTCGGCGGTGCCGCTGGCGCTGCGCGGCCATGCCGAAGTCGATACCTGGGCGCCGTCGGCGCGGCCCGAGCCGGCGCCCGATCTGGTGGCCCGCATCGAACGGCTGTATGCCAGCGATGCGCCGCTGGCCTCGGCGCTGGCCCGCGCGCGCGAGTTGCGCGGCGACCTGCCGGCCGGCAGCGGCAGCATGACAGGCATGGCCAATGCGGGTGGCCGCTTTGCGCCGGTGGCGCTGGCGCGGCAGGCGGCGGGCTTCCTGGCCAAGCCCGATGGGCCGCAGGTGGCGGTGCTGGAGTTGAACGGCTGGACAGCCATGCCAACCAGGTGGCCGACCCCGGGCCGCTGGCCAATAACCTGCGCCAGCTCGACGCCACGCTGGCAGCGCTGCACGAAGGACTGACCGCGCCATCCGCTGACGACACCTGGCGCCGCACCGTCGTGCTGGTGGTCACCGAATTCGGCCGCACCGTGGCGATGAATGGCACCCAGGGCACTGACCACGGCAGCGGCGGCGCGGCGTTCGTGCTGGGCGGCGCGATCAAGGGTGGCCGGGTGATCACCGACTGGCCGGGGCTGGCGCCAGCACAACGGCATGAAGGCCGCGACCTGCGCATCACCACCGACCTGCGCGCCTTGTTCAAGAGCGCGTTGGTGCAGCACCTGGGCCTGACAGCGCAACACGTGGCCGCCGAAGTGCTGCCCGGCAGCGCCGGCCTGCCCAGCCTGGACCTGCTGCGCGGCTGAAGGCTTGTGAGGCTATGAGCGGCCGCGCCGCTCAATCGCCGCCAGCCTGGCGGCTGAGCCGAAGCACATGTTTGGCCATCAGCGCGGCCGCGCCGCGGTGGGCATTGGAAAAGCCCAGCGCACGCTCGACCCAGTCCTGGCGGTGTGGGTCCACGGCCAAGGCCGCCGCCTTGCTGACACCGGCCCGGATGTCGGTCACCCGCAGCGCGGCGCGGGCTGCCAGCGCCTGCTTGGCGGCCTGGGCGAAGTTGAAGGTGTGCGGCCCCATCACCACCGGGCAGCCACAGGCCGCGGCCTCGATCAGGTTCTGGCCGCCCAACGGCGCAAAACTGCCGCCCAGCAAGGCCGCGTCGGCGCAGGCGAAATAGATCGGCATCTCGCCCATGGTGTCGCCCAGCCAGACATCGGCCTGGGCGGCCTCGGCCGGTGGCTGGTCGTCCCACTCGCTGCGCAGGCACATCGACAAGCCCTGCATGCTGACCAGCGCGGCCACTTCGTCAAAACGCTGGGGATGCCGCGGCACCAGCAGCAGCAGCGGCCGCGGCACCGGCAATGCGGCCCAGGCAGCGAGCAGCGGCCCCTCCTCGCCCTCGCGGGTGCTGGCCGCCACCACCACGGGCCGCAGCAGGCGCTGGCGCCACTGCAGGCCCAAGGCGGTCAGCCGGGGCGGCGGCGTCATGTCGAACTTGAGGTTGCCACTGACCATCACCAGCGGCGCGCCAGACTCGCGCAGCCTGCGTGCATCGTCGGCCGATTGCGCCAGCACCAGCGCCAGCCGGCCGGCCGCCGGATGCAGCAGCGCAGCCATGCGCCGGCCCTTGCGCGCGCTGCGCTCGCTGAGCCGGGCGTTGGCCAGCACCATGGGCACGCCGGCCCGCTGCGCCTCGCGCATCAGCGTCGGCCAGATCTCGGTCTCCATCAGCACGCCCACACTGGGCTGGAAGTGACGCAGAAAACGCCGCACCGCACCCGGCGAGTCATAGGGCAGCCAGACCTGGCCATCCACCGCCTGCATCAGCTTGCGGCCGGCACTGCGGCCGGTGGCCGTGCCATGGGTCAGCAGCAAGCGAAGGTTCGGGGCGGCTTCGCGCAGCGCGTCGACCAGCGGCAGCGCGGCACGCGCCTCGCCCAGCGACACCGCATGCAGCCACACTGCCCCCGGCAGCGGCGGCGGCCCGGGGTAGAAGCCCAGACGCTCGATCAGCCTGAACCGGTAACCGGTCTCCTTGGCGCCGCGCCGCCACAGCCGCAACAGGTACAGCGGCGTGGCCAGCCGCATCATGCTGGCATACAGCCACCACACCAGGCCCTGCCAGAGCCGCTGCGCGACGCCGGGCGGCGGTGATTCGGCGGCGGCCAATGCCTCAGTGCGCTGCTTGGGCGATCTGGGCATCGGGCTTGACCGCGCGCAGCGCGGCCATGAAGTCGCGCTCGATGCGGGCCAGCGCCTCGGGGGTGTGGCCTTCAAAGCGCATCACCAGCACCGGCGTGGTGTTGGACGCCCGGATCAGGCCGAAACCGTCGGCATAGTCAGCGCGCAGTCCGTCGATGGTGGTGATCTCGGCGCCCGGGAACTTGGCGGTGGCCTGCAGCGTGGCCACCAGGCTGTGCGGCTCACCCTCCTCGCAGGCCACATTGAGCTCGGGCGTCGAGAACGAGGTCGGCAAGGCATCGAGCACAGCGCTGGGATCGGCGCTGCGCGACAGGATTTCCAGCATGCGCGCCGCGCAATACATCGCGTCGTCGAAGCCGTACCAGCGCTCGCCCAGAAAGATGTGGCCGCTCATCTCGCCCGATATCGGCGCACCCACTTCCTTCATCTTGGCCTTGATCAGCGAATGGCCGGTCTTGTACATCATCGGCACGCCGCCGGCCTCGCGGATCACCGGCGCCAGGCGCTGCGAGCATTTGACATCGAAGATCACCGTGGCGCCGGGGTTGCGCGACAGCACATCGCGGGCCAGCAGCATCAGCTGGCGGTCGGGGTAGATGATGTGGCCGTCGCGGGTGACCAGGCCCAGCCGGTCACCGTCGCCGTCGAAGGCGATGCCGAGTTCGGCGCCGGTGGCATGCACCACCTTGATCAGATCAGCCAGGTTCTCGGGCTTGCTCGGATCGGGATGGTGGTTGGGGAAATCACCGTCGACTTCGGAATACAAGTCGATGACCTCGCAACCCAGTGCCTTCAGGATGGCCGGCGCGGTGGCGCCGGGGATGCCATTGCCCGAATCGACGACGATCTTCATCGGCCTGGCCAGCTTGGCATCGCCGACGATGCGGGCGCGGTACTCGGCCTCGATGTCCATCGTCGCGCTGCGACCCTTGCCGCTGGCATAGGTCTCGGTCTCCATGCGCTGGCGCAGGCGTTGGATGTCGTCGCCGTAGATCGCCCTGCCAGCGATCACCATCTTGAAGCCGTTGTAGTCCTTGGGGTTGTGGCTGCCGGTGACCTGGATGCCCGAGTTGCAACCATGCTTGCCCCGCGTGGCCGCCACGTAGTACAGCATTGGCGTTGTCACCGCGCCGATGTCGACCACGTCCAGTCCGGTCGAGGCCAGGCCACGCACCAGCGCCGCCACCAGCCCCGGCCCCGACAGCCGGCCATCACGCCCCACGGCCACCGCCCTCTGGCCGGCTGCCAGCGCCTCGCTGCCAAAGGCCCGGCCCAGGTGCTCGGCAAAAGTCTCGTCTATGCCTTTGCCGACGATGCCGCGGATGTCGTAGGCCTTGAAGGCCGAGGCTTGCACTTGCATGGGGAGGATGCTTTCGAGTGGAGGTGGTGAGCACGCTGAGCGCGACCGGCCGATTCTACGGAGCCACCGCGCCGCCGCCAGCGGCCTGCGGCAGCGGTCGTCCACAGGTCCGAAAACGGCCAGTCGCAAAACCGCCGAAGCCTATCATCGAGCCATGAACACAGCCGCCAGCCTGCACGACGACGCCGCCTACCGCGCGCTGCAGACCCGCGACGCACGTTTTGACGGCCGGCTGTTTGTCGGCGTCACCTCCACCGGCATCTATTGCCGCCCGGTGTGCCGCGTGCGGCCGCCGCGGCGCGAAAACTGCCGCTTCTTCGCCAATGCCGCGCTGGCCGAGACCGAGGGCTTCCGGCCCTGCCTGCGCTGCCGGCCCGAGCTGGCGCCGGGGCTGTCGCTGACCGACTCGTCCGAGGTGCTGGCCGACCAGGCGGCGCGCTGGCTGGCCCAGGCCGCACATGAGGGCGATAACCCGTCGCTGCCCAGCCTGGCCGCTCGGCTGGGCGTCACCGACCGCCACCTGCGCCGCATCTTTGCCAAACGCCATGGCGTCACGCTGATGGCCTGGCTGACGACACAGCGCTTGCTGCTGGCCAAGCAATTGCTGACCGATACCACGCTGCCAGTCAGCCAGGTTGCGCTGGCCTGCGGCTTTGGCAGCCAGCGCCGCTTCAACGCGGCCTTTGCACAGCGCTACCGGCTGAGCCCCAGCGCCTTGCGGCGCGAGGGTGCGGCCGATCCCGGTGTACTGAAACTGGCCTGGCGCCCGCCCTTCGATCTGACAGGCTTGCTCGGCTTCCTGCAGCGCCGCGCAGCGCCCGGCCAAGAGGTGGTCGACGGTCTGATGCACCGCCGCACGCTGACGCTGCACCACCAGGGCCAGACCCTGTCGGGCTGGATCAGCGCACGCTTTGTGCCTGACCGGCATGAACTGCATCTGAGCGTGGCGCCGGCCCTGAGCCCGGCGCTGGGCCCGCTGCTGCAGCGCGCCCGCCATGCCTACGACCTGGACGCCGACCCGGTGCTGATCGACCCGGTGCTGGACAGCGTGCCCGGTCCGACGCGCGCCGGCATCCGCTTGCCCGGCAGCTGGGATGGTTTCGAGACCGCGGTGCGGGTGATCCTTGGCCAGCAGGTGACGGTGGCCGCAGCGCGCACGCTGACCCAGCGGCTGCTGCAGCGCTTCGGTGAGCCGATAGCCACCCCTTTCCCCGACCTGGATCGCCTGTTCCCCAACGCCGCCATGCTGGCCGCCGCCGACCCGGCTGACATCGGCACGCTGGGCATCGTGCGCCAGAGGGTGCGGGCACTGCAGGCGCTGGCCGCGGCCGTGGCCGACGGCCGGCTGCAACTGCGGCCCGGTGCCAACCTGGCCGACACGCTGGCCACGCTGACCGCCCTGCCCGGCATCGGCGACTGGAGCGCGCAGCTGATCGTGCTGCGCTGCCTGGCCTGGCCCGACGCCTGGCCGGCCAGCGACATCGGCCTGCTGAAGGCGTTGGGCCAGGCCAAGGGGCAGCGCGACATCGCCGCCGCCACGGCCCAGGCCGAAGCCTGGCGTCCCTGGCGCGGTTACGCCGTCTTCAAACTCTGGCTCAGCCTGGAATAAACATGTCCCTGCACCCTGCCCTGATCGCCCAGGCCCGACTGGCCACGCCATTGGGCGAAATGACCGCTGCGGCCAGCGCCACCGGACTCGCCGGCCTGTGGTTCGACGGCCAGGCCCACCATCCCGGGCCGCTGGCTGTGCCCGTGGACCCCGGTCAGCGCTGGCTGGTGGCGGCCGCCGCCGCGCTGGCCGCCTACTTCGACGGTGACGCGGCCACGCCGCCGGGCCTGCCACTGAAACTGCCACTGGACCTGCACGGCACCGCCTTCCAGCAGGCAGTTTGGCGCGCGCTGCAGGCCTTGCCACGCGGCAGCACCGCCACCTATGCCGACATCGCCCGTGCGGCCGGCTCGTCAGCCGCCGTGCGCGCGGCTGGCGCAGCGATCGGCCGTAATCCGGTGTCGATCCTGGTGCCTTGCCATCGGGTGATCGGTCACAACGGTTCGCTCACGGGTTATGCCGGCGGCCTGCACCGCAAGCAGGACTTGCTGCGCCGGGAAGGCATGCTGCTGCTGTGAAGACCCGCGACCTGGCCGATCTGTTGCTGCTGGCCGCGATCTGGGGCGGCTCTTTCCTGTTCATGCGCATGGTGGTGCCGGCCTTTGGCCCGGTGGCCATGGCCTTTGTGCGGGTGGCCGGCGCCGCGCTGCTGCTGCTGCCGCTGCTCTTGCTGCGCGGTCAGGGCGCCGTGCTGCGCCGCCACTGGCGGCCGATGGTGGTGCTGGGGCTGACCAATTCCGCTCTGCCCTTTCTGCTGTTCGGTTATGCCGCCTACACCTTGCCGGCCGGGCTGGCGGCGATCTTCAACGCCGCCACACCACTGAGCACCGCACTGATCGCCTGGCTTTGGCTGGGCGATCCGCTGACACGCTGGCGCAGCATCGGCCTGGCGCTGGGCTTTGCCGGCCTCGCCGGGCTGGCGGCCTACAAAGCCATCGACGTGCACAGCCTGAATGGCCTGAATGGCGTGAATGGCCTGCAACTCGACCGCGACACCACGCTGGCCATCGCCGCCTGCCTGGCCGGCACGCTGATGTATGGCCATGCCGGCAGCCATGCCAAGCGCTACCTGCCTGGCGTGCCGGCCATGGTAATGGCCGCCGGCACCCAGACCGCCGCGGCCCTGGCGCTGCTGGTGCCGGCGCTGCTGACCTGGCCGGCGGTCAACCCCTCGGCGCGCGACTGGGCCTTGGCGGCCGCGCTGGCGGTGCTGGCCTCGGGTGTGGCCTACATGCTGTACTTCCGGCTGATCACCCGCATTGGCCCGACCGGCGCCGCCTCGGTCACCTTCCTGGTGCCAGTGTTCGCGGCGGCCTGGGGCGCGCTGGTGCTGGACGAGGCGGTGACGCTGCCGATGCTGCTGGGCGGCGCCGTCATCCTGGCCGGCACGTCGCTGGTGATCGGCCTGTTGCCGCGGCGCCCGCGCCTGCTGCCGCTGCCGCGGCCTTGATGCAAGACAAGCTGAGCGGCCTGGGGGTGACGGCGCAGCGTCCCGCCGTTAGACTGGTTCGCATGGCCCTGCCGCATGCCACCCCCGGACAAGTGATCGACCTGCAACCGCTGGGTGCCGAGTTGGGCGCAGCGGTCAGCCATGCGCTGGTCAAGTCGCGCGATCTGGAACTGATGCGCCTGGTGCTGGGCTACGGCAAGTCGCTGCCGCCGCACCGCGTGCCGGGCGAGGTAACGGTGCTGTGCCTGGAAGGCCGGCTCGAGGTCATGGTCGACGAGCGGCGCCATGAGTTGACCGCCGGCCAGCTGGTGCTGTTTGCCGGTGATGCGCTGCACAGTGTGCTGGCGCTGGAGGATGCCTCGGCGCTGGTGACGGTGGTGCTGCCACGCTGAAGGCTGCTGCGATGGCCCGCCGCCCGGGCCGCACGCAGGATTGGCGACAATGTGGCCAAGGAGTGCCACCACCGTGACCCATATTTTGCAAACCCTGCCTGCCGGCCAACGTGTCGGCATCGCTTTTTCAGGCGGCCTGGACACCAGTGCAGCCGTGCATTGGATGCGCGCCAAAGGCGCCATTCCCTGCGCCTATACCGCGCACCTGGGCCAGCCCGACGAATCAGACTACGACGACATTCCGCGCAAGGCCCGCGCCTACGGCGCCGACATCGCGCGCTTGATCGACTGCCGGCCGCAGCTGGTGGCCGAAGGCATTGCCGCGATCCAGTGCGGCGCCTTCCACATCGTCACTGGTGGCGCCACCTACTTCAACACCACGCCGCTGGGCCGCGCCGTCACCGGCACCGCGCTGGTGGTGGCGATGCGCGAGGACGACGTCAACATCTGGGGCGACGGCAGCACCTACAAGGGCAACGACATCGAGCGCTTCTACCGC
>JBBQZM010000076.1:0-15031 GCA_038207685.1 Burkholderiales bacterium | reverse complement strand
GTGAAGTTGAGCGAATCGAGCATGACGAGCCCGCACTGCTCGACCTGTTGCTCAAGGCCAGGCGCGAGGCGGGCCTGTCGCAGGCACAGCTTGCTGAGCGCATGGGCACGCAGGCGCCGGCGATTGCCCGGCTGGAGCGCTTGCTCGCAACCGGCAAGCCCGGTAGGTTGGAGTAAGCGCAGCGCACTCCAACACCTCCACCTCCACCTCACGCGGCCCGCTAAGCGGGTCGCTTCCAATTCAGGCCGCCAAATCGCTGCAGGCTGCGTCGCTGCTGCAGACCGACACAGCCCGCCGGGAATTCGCCCCGGAAAAAAAGCAGCTCATCAACGTGTGATTTTTACAGGGTGTGGCAGTCGCTTCGCTCAAGCCTGCGGTGCGCGAGCCCGGTAGCCCGGAAGGTTGGAGCCCGGTAGGTTGGAGTAAGCGCAGCACACTCCAACACCCCGCCGCCCAGCCCGGACACCTCGGCCGATGGCCGCCTCAGCCGACGCGCACGTCGAAGCGTCGACCCAGCACCCGCACGTCGATGGAGAACGACAGTGCGGTTTCCAGCCTGTCGACAGCCTGCAACAGCGCCTGGTCTCCATCGGCCCCGAAGGTGATCACCCAGCGCGCCGGCAACAGGCGGCTCAGCTGCCGGCGTGTACGGCGCCTTGAAGCATTTCGCTCGCCCACTGGTTCAGGCTTTTGCCGGCGGCTTGCGCGGCCACCAGTGCTTTGCCATGCACTTCTGGCGGCACGCGCAGCAACAGCTTGCCGGAGGCTGGCTTTTCGGGCTTGACACCCTCGGCCTTGCAATCGGCCAGGTAATCGTCCACTGCCTTGACAAACGCCTCACGCAACGCCGAAACGGTGTCCGCGTGGAAGCTGATGATGCAGCGAATGCCCAGCAGGCGGCCCACGAGGATGTGGTCTCGCTCGTCGTACTCGATTCGAGCGGTGAAACCTTTGTGCAACATCGTGTTCATGGATGAATTTCCAGCCTTTCCAGCAGTTCCCGTACTTCCTCAACCTGGTATCGCTTGGCTTCCTTGCCGGGATGCGGGCGATGGGCGCGCCATTGCTCGGTTTGTAGCTGAACTTTCACCCTGGAGCCTTCGCGCTCAAGAACATCGCCGCCGAGAGCCTTGAGCAGCGCTTCGATGTCCGAAAACACGGTGGACGGCGAAGTGGGCAGCGCAAACAGTGCTGCAAGCGTCTTCTTGTGCCTTGAGTTCACAGGGGGAAACACTATCACTTTACGCTATCAACCGCAAGGCTGGCTGGCGCAGTGCCACCCTTTGTCCAAGCCCAGGGGAGATACTGGCCTTGCACCCGCAGCGGAAACAAATTCGCAAGCGTGCACGGCCTGCGGCTGGCGCATTGGGCCGGCGCGTAGCCGCCGCCGGCGTTTGCCACGCTCGCCACCTGTGGTTTACTCCGCGCGCCCTGATCCACGCGGCGACGCCGCACCCCCGCCCTGATGTCGACCCTCCAAACCCCGGCACCTGACAGCCGCCTGTCCGCCGCAACGTTGGTGCTGCCTGCCGCGCTGCTGGCCGCCGTGCTGCCCACGCTGCTGGCCTACCACCAACCGCCGTCGGCCACGCTGCTCAACCAATGCCTGGCGGTGGCGCTGTGGGGCGCGCTGGTGGCGCTGATCGCGCCGCGGCGGCTGGTTGCCGGCGTCTGGCCGCTGGTCGCCGCCTTGCTGCTGCTGGCGGCGGCGGCGCTGGCATCCAACGTCTGGGGCACGTTGCCACGCTCGCTGGCCTGGCAAGCAGCCGGCTTGTTGCTCGGCACGGTGCTGCTGGCGCTGGCCGGCGCCGACGCCGCACGCGGCGCGCGGCATGGCGAGGTCTTCAGCGCGCTGGCCTGGGCGCTGCTGGCCGCAGGTCTGCTGAGTGCGCTGGTGGCGCTGGTGCAGGTGTTTGCACCCGGCTGGGCCGATGGCGACTGGATCGCCCGATCCGGCCTGCCCGGCCGCGCCGTGGGCAACCTGCGCCAACCCAACCACTTGTGCAGCCTGCTGCTGTGGGCGCTGATTGCCGCGGTGGCGCTGCATGAGCTGCGCCGGCTGCCGGGCTGGGCGCTGGCTGCGCTGTTGCCGTTGCTGGTGCTGGCGGTGGAACTCAGCGCCTCGCGCACCGGCGCGGCCGGCTTGTTGCTGCTGCTGCTGTGGGCTGCGCTCGACCGGCATCTGTCGCGCACCGCCCGCGTGGCGCTGCTGGCCACGCCGCTGCTCTACCTGCTGGCCTGGGCGGCGATGGCCTGGTGGGGCGATGTCAGCCAGCAGGCGCTGGGTGCGGGCGCGCGAGCCGCCGCCGAAGGCCTGGGCGCCGACAGCCCGAACGCACGACCCAACATCTGGCGCAACACCTTGGCACTGATAGCCGCCAACCCCTGGGCCGGCGTCGGCTTTGGCGAGTTCAACTTGGCCTGGACGCTGAGCGAGTTCACCAACCGGCCCACCGCGTTTTTCGACCACAGCCACAACCTGCCGCTGCAATTGCTGGTGGAGCTGGGCCTGCCGCTGGGGCTGCTGGTGCTGGGCTTGCTGGCCTGGGCGCTGTGGCGCGCCGCCCGCCTGGCTTGGGCGGCGCAGGGCGAGGCGGCCAGCGTCGGCCGCGCCAGCCTGATGCTGGTGCTGCTGATGGCCCTGCACAGCCTGGTGGAGTACCCGCTGTGGTACGCCTACTTCCTGCTGCCGGCGGCACTGGCCTTCGGCCTGGTGCTGGGGCTGCCCGAGACGACCGCGCCGGTCACGCCGCCGCGCCGCGAGGCCGACCGACCCGGCGCCACCATCGGCCTGCTGGCGGGCGTGCTGATGGCCGCAGGCGGCCTGCTGGCGGCGCTGGACTACCAGCGTGTGGTGGTGATCTACGCACCCGGCAGCGACCAGCGGCCACTGGCCACGCGCATCGCCCAAGGCCAGCTCAGCCCCTTGTTTGCCCACCATGCCGATTACGCCGCGGCCACCAACCCCACGCCGCCGGCCAGTACGGCGCTGGGCCTGGCGCGTGCGCCGCATGTGCTGCTCGACTCGCGGCTGATGATGGCCTGGGCGCGCCAACTGGCCGAGACCGGCCGGCTGGACGAAGCGCGCTGGGTGGCGCGCCGGCTGCGCGACTTCCGCAATCCCGAAGCGGCCGAGTTCTTTGCGCCTTGCGCTGGCGGTAATGGCGGTAATGGCGGTAACGGCGGTGTCGGCGGTGTCGGCGAACCCTTCCAGTGCCAGGCGCCGCTGGCCCACCATGACTGGCGCGACCTGGCGCGGCTGCCGCCGCTGCTGGTGCCGACGCTTGTGCCGCGCGCCGCAGCGCCGCCCGATCAGGCGCCGGTCTCAGCCACCCAGTGACCCGACTTGCCGCCCTGCTTCTCGAGCAGGCGCACGTCGGTCATCACCATGCCGCGGTCAGCGGCCTTGCACATGTCGTAGATCGTCAGCAGGCCCACCTGCACGGCGGTCAGCGCTTCCATCTCGACCCCGGTGCGGCCCACCGTCTCGGCCTGCACGCTAATGTGCACCGCGCTGGCCGCTTCGTCGATGCGGAAATCGACCACCACCCGCGTCAGCGGCAGCGGATGGCACAGCGGGATCAACTCGGCGCAGCGCTTGGCGGCCTGGATCGCGGCGATGCGGGCGATGCCGATCACGTCACCCTTCTTGGCGCTGCCGCTGTTGATCAGCGCCAGCGTGGCCGGCTGCATGCGGATGCAGCCGGTGGCCAGCGCGATGCGGTGGCTGTCGGCCTTGGCCGCCACATCCACCATGTGCGCCTGACCGTGGACATCAAAATGGGTCAAGGGCGATGAGGCGGGCGATGACGCGGGCGATGTGGACATGGGCGGCGAAACATGCGGGCAATGAGGCGGTGGGATGATAGGTGATCGATTTGCGGAGCCCGCTTGACCATTCGCCACTTACCGCTGCCACGCCAGCGCCTGCTGTGCGCCCTGCTGGCAACCTGCCTGGGCCTGGGCACGATGACGCCGCTGCAGGCCCAGGGCGCTGCGGTGCGCTTGCCGGCGCTGGGTGAATCGGCGTCCGACGAATTCAACCTCAGCCAGGAAAAGCGCATCGGCGAGCAGATCATGCGCGAGATCCGCCGTGATCCCGACTACCTGGACGACCCGCAGCTGCTCGCCTACCTGGGCGCCTTGTGGCAGCCCCTGGTACGCGCCGCCCAGCACAACGGCGCCATCACCGCCGACACCGAGCGGCTGTTCCCGTACGAGGCCTTTCTGGTGCGCGACCGCGCAGTGAATGCCTTTGCGCTGCCCGGCGGTTATGTCGGTGTGCACCTGGGCCTGATCGCGATGACCGCCACGCCCGACGAGCTGGCCTCGGTGCTGGCGCATGAGCTGTCGCACATAACGCAGCGCCACATCGCACGCAACGTCACCAGCGCATCGCGCAGCAGCTCGCTGGGGCTGGCGGCCATGCTGCTGGGCCTGCTGGTGGCCAGCCGCGCCGGCAGTGCCGATGCCGCGCAGGCGGCCATCGTCGGCGGCCAGGCGGCCATGGTGCAGGCGCAGCTGAACTTCTCACGCGACATGGAACGCGAGGCCGACCGCACCGGCCTGGCGCTGATGGCCGACGCCGGCTTTGCGCCGGCCGGCATGTCGGCGATGTTCGACAAGCTGGATGCGTCCAGCCGCCTCAACGACAGCGGCGGCTTCCCCTACCTGCGCAGCCATCCGCTGACCATCGACCGCATTGCCGAGGCGCGGCAGGTGGTGCAGTCGCGCGATGGCGCCCAAGGGGTGCCGCCTGCGCCGCTGCTGCATGTGCTGATGCAGGGCCGTGCCAGGGTGTTGATGGACCCTTCAGCGCAGTCGCTTCGCAAGCTGCAGGATCTGGACGCACGCGCCAGCATGGCGCAGCTGCCGCTGGCCGATCGGCTGGGCGGGTTGTATGCCGCAGCGCTGGCCTCCAGCCGGCTGCGCGATTTTGACCGCGCTGATCGCGCGGCGTCCGCCGCCACAGCGCTGCTGGCCGCCTCGGCGCCGACGCAGGCGGTGGCCGATGCGCGGCTGGCGCTGGCCCGCCTGCAACTGCAGCTGGCGCTGGCGCGCGGCGACCTGCCCGCGGCCACCGCCCTGCTGGCCGCCGCTACCCCGGCCGACGGTTCACGCGTCAGCCTGCTGCTGGCGAACGACTTTGCTCTGACTGAGGGCGGCAACGACGCATTGCGGCGCAGCAGCGACGCGCTGCAGACCTGGCTGGCCGACCACCGCGACGATGCCTCGGCCTGGCAGGCGCTGGCGCAGAACCTGTCCCGACGCGGTCTGGCGCTGCGCGCAGTACGGGCAGAGGCCGAGACCCAGGCGGCCCTGGGCAATCTGCCGGGCGCCATCGATCGGCTGCGTGCCGGTCAGGCGCTGGCGCGCCAAGGCGGCGCAGGCACCGACTTCATCGAGGCCTCGGTGATCGATTCACGCCTGCGTGACCTGCTGGCGCAGCGCCGCCAGTTGCTGGCCGACGAGCGGCGCGCCGGCGAACGGCCGCGCAACGAACCCACCGAATGAGGCTTGCCCCGTGCGGGGCAGCAGCGGCTAACGGTCGTCGGAGCGGCTGAACAAGCGCTCCATCGCCACGTCGATGACCATGCCGCACAGGCTGTAGATCACCGAGCCGATCAGCGCCGCACTGAAACTGGCCACGCTCAGGCCGCTCAGCAGATGGGCGGCCGACCAGAACATCAGCGCGTTGATGACAAACAGGAACAAGCCCAGCGTGAGCAGCGTCACCGGCAGCGTCAACAGCACCAGCAGCGGCCGCACCAGCGTGTTGAGCAGGCCCAGCACCAGTGCCGCGATCATGGCCGCGCCGAAGCTGGCCACGGTGACGCCGCTGTAGAGATGGGCCACCAGCAGCAGGGCTGCGGCCAGCAGCAGCCAGCGAAGGATCAGTTTCATACCACCAAGCATAGCGCCAGGCCGGGCCCGGTGGTGGTGATAACGCCGCGCCAGGGTACGGGTGACGGTATGCCGCTTTTGCCCTGCCGAGCGCCCAGACCGGCTTGCCAGCGCCCCAGGTGATGCCTGGGGACGACAAAAGCGGCTTCTGCACCGTTACAAAGCGTGTTTCACCTGGGAAAACCGCTTCTCGTTACCTGGGTACGGCAGTACCATTGCCCCGCTGTCGGCTCAGAGAGAAACGTCGGTTCAAGCAGCCTTCGACCCTGGCAAGCGGCACATCAACCACTCACGTGATGGAGAGACTCAACATGGCAACTGCGAAGAAGGCCGCCCCGGCCAAAAAGGCCACCCCGGCCAAGAAGGCCGCCCCGGCCAAGAAGGTCGCGGCGCCGGTGAAGAAGGCCGCCGCGCCGGCCAAGAAAGTGGCCGCCAAGAAGGCCGTGGCCGCCAAGAAGCGCACGCCCAACGCTGCCTTCATGAAGGCGATGACCCCCAGCCCCGCGCTGGCCGCCATCATCGGCGACAAGCCGGTGCCGCGCACCGAGGTGACCAAGAAGGTCTGGGAGTACATCAAGAAGCACAACCTGCAAGACTCGGCCAAGCGCACGATGATCAACGCCGACGCCAAGCTGAAGGAGATCTTCAAGGCGGCCCAGGTGTCGATGTTCGAGATGACCAAGCTGATCAACGGGCACCTGAAGTGATCACGCGCGGGCCGCTTGCGGCCCGGTGACTTGATCTGACAAGGCCGGCTTTTGCCGGCCTTGTGCTGTGCGCCGCCGCAGTTGGCCGCGCGGCGCGACGCCTTGCACAAAACTACTGGATGTCCAGCCTTGTGCGGAACAGCAACTGTTGGAAAATCGGTTCGTTCTGGTTCAGCGCAGGCAACCCGCTTGCGCCCATGAGCCAGCCCCGCGTCACCGGCGTGGTGTGTTTTCAGGAGTCCCATGGCCTACCAGCACAGCGTTGAGCGCAGCACAGAACTGCTGCGAAAGGCCTTGCCCCTGATGTCCAAGCAGGCGGCGGCACTGCACCCGATGAGTTATGCCGTCTGGTACGCCTATGTGGACGACGCAGGTTCGCCGCTGCACCAGGCGCTGGACGCCCATCTGACGGCGCATGGCACGCTGGACGAGGCCGCCACCGAGGCCTTGTACCGACGCTACCTGGCCGATCCGCAGGACGACGCCGCCGAGCAGATGGCCGAGGGCCTGAATCGGCTGATCGACGGCATGCAGGCCTCGGCTTCGGCTGCCGGCAACGAGACCGCACGTTATGGCCACAGCCTGGAACGGCTGAGCGCCGCCCTCGGCCCCGACGAGCCCAGCACCGCACCACCGGCCGCGCTCAAAGAGGTGCGCGAGCACACGGCGCAGATGCGCGCAGCACTGAGCCTGCTGCAGCGCGAGCTCACCGAGAGCCAGCGCGAGATCGACCAGCTGCGCGACGAGGTGCGCCACGCACGCCAGGAGTCACTGGTCGACGCGCTCACCGGGCTGGGCAACCGCCGCGCCTTCGACCGCCAACTGGGCGCCTGCCTGGCGGCAGATGTGGTCGGGCTGGGGCCGGCAGACAAGCCCGCGCCGGTGTGCCTGGTGATGATCGACATCGACCGCTTCAAACGGGTGAACGACACCTATGGCCATGCCTTCGGCGACCAGGTGCTGCGTGCCGTGGCCCAGGTGATGAAGGCGATGGCGCCCGAGGGCGGCCTGGCCGCGCGTGTCGGCGGCGAGGAGTTTGCGCTGCTGCTGCCGGGCATGGCGCTGGACCAGGCCCGCGCGCTGGCCGAGCAGTTGCGCGCCACCGTGGCCGCCAGCCGCATCCGCCGCAAGGGCAGCGCCGACGCCGCCGAGCGCGTCACGATCTCACTGGGCCTGGCCTTGTACCTGTCGCGCGGCGGATCAGCCGCCAACCGTGCCGACGAGTCGCCGGCAGAATTCCAGGAGCGCGCCGATCGCGCGCTCTACGCCGCCAAGCAAGGCGGCCGCGACCGGGTGGAACTGGCCGCCTGATCGGCAAAGCTGAGCCGTGCAGGCCGTCTAAGCCTTTCAAACCGCCGGCAGCAGCAAACCCTTGAGAAAACGCCCGGTGTGGCTGGCGGCGCAGGCCGCGATGGTCTCGGGCGGGCCGACCGCCAGCACCTGGCCGCCACCGGCGCCGCCCTCCGGGCCCATGTCGATGACCCAGTCGGCAGTCTTGATGACGTCGAGGTTGTGTTCGATCACCACAATCGTATTGCCCGCATCCCGCAGCTGATGCAGTACACGCAGCAGCAACTCGATGTCGGCAAAGTGCAGGCCGGTGGTGGGCTCGTCCAGGATGTAGAGGGTGCGGCCGGTGTCGCGCTTGCTCAGCTCCAGCGCCAGCTTGACCCGCTGCGCCTCGCCGCCTGACAGCGTGGTGGCACTCTGGCCCAGCGTGATGTAGCCCAGGCCCACGTCCAGCAGCGTCTGCAGCTTGCGCGCCAGCGCCGGCACGGCGCTGAAGAAGCCGCGCGCCTCTTCCACTGTCATCGCCAACACCTCGCTGATGTTGCGGCCCTTGTAGGCCACCTCCAGCGTCTCGCGGTTGTAGCGCTTGCCGACGCAGGTGTCGCAGGGCACGTAGACGTCGGGCAGGAAGTGCATCTCCACTTTGAGCACGCCATCACCCTGGCAGGCCTCGCAGCGGCCGCCGCCCGAGCTGGCGCTGACGTTGAAGCTGAAGCGGCCAGCCCCGTAGCCACGCTCGCGGGCCATCGGCACCTCGGCAAACAGCTCGCGGATCGGCGTGAACAGCCCGGTGTAGGTGGCCGGGTTACTGCGCGGCGTGCGGCCGATCGGGCTCTGGTCGACGTTGATCACCTTGTCGAAGCTCTCCAGGCCTTCGATCTCGTCGTGTGGCGCAGGCTCGGCATGGGCGTGGTAGAGCTTGCGCGCCACCGCGGTGTAGAGCGTGTCGTTGATCAGCGTGCTCTTGCCCGAGCCCGAGACGCCGGTGACGCAGGTCAGCAACCCCACCGGCACCTCGGCAGTGACGTTCTTCAGGTTGTTGCCGCGCGCATTGACGATGCGCAGGCAGGCCGCCGGTGGCGCCTGGTAGCCGGGCCAGGCGCTCGGGGCGGGCTTGGCCTTCTTGCCGGAGCCGGCCGCGGGGGTGGTGGGCGCGTCATCCTCGACTTCAACCTTGACCGCCGACGCCCAGCGGTGGCGCTGCGCCGGCACCTCGATGCGCAGCGTGTGCGCCAGGTAGCGGCCGGTCAGGCTGTCGGGATGCGCGGCCACCTCGTCGGGCGTGCCTTGGGCGATGACGCGGCCACCATGCACGCCAGCGCCGGGGCCCATGTCGATGACATGGTCGGCGGCGCGGATCATGTCCTCGTCATGCTCGACCACCAGCACGCTGTTGCCCAGGTCACGCAGGTGGCGCAAGGTGCCGATCAAGCGCTCGTTGTCGCGCTGGTGCAGGCCGATGCTGGGCTCGTCCAGCACATACATCACGCCGGTCAGGCCGCTGCCGATCTGGCTGGCCAGTCGGATGCGCTGGGCCTCGCCGCCGGACAGGCTGTCGGCGCTGCGATCCAGGCTGAGGTAGTTGAGGCCGACATCGTTGAGAAACTTCAGCCGCGCGCGGATCTCGCGCACCACCTTGTCGGCGATCTCGGCCTTGGCGCCGACCAGCGTCAGACCCTCGAAGTAGCGCAGTGAATCGGCCAGCGTCGCATGCTCGACCTGGTAGATCGCCTGGCGCGGCACGCTGGCGTCGGCGCCGACCAGGAACACATGCCGCGCCTCGCGCCGCAGCCGCGCGCCGCCGCAGTGGGCGCAAGGCTTGGCGGCCTGGTAACGCGCCAAGTCTTCACGCACGGCGGCCGAATCGGTCTCGCGGTAGCGCCGCTCGAAATTGGGGATGATGCCCTCGAAGGGGTGGGCACGCTTGACGCTGCGGGTCTTGCCGCCTTTGCCCGATCTGGCCGTGTCGGCCTCGTAGACAAACTCGATCTCGTCCTCGCCGGTGCCGTAGAGCAGCACTTGCCGCTGCTCGGCCGCCAGGTCCTCAAACGGCGTTTCGGTGTCGAAACCGTAATGCCGCGCCACGCTCTCGAGCATCGAGTGGGTATAGGCATTGCGCCGGTCCCAGCCCTTGACGGCGCCGCCGGCCAGGCTCAGCGACGGGAAAGCCACCACCCGCTCGGGATCGAACACCGTCTGCTGGCCCAGGCCGTCGCAGTGCGGGCAGGCGCCCATCGGCGCGTTGAAGGAAAACAACCGCGGCTCCAGCTCGGGCAGCGCGTAGCTGCACACCGGGCAGGCGAACTTGCTGCTGAACAGATGCTCTCGGCCATGGTCACCAGCACGCTGCGCGTCGGCAGCGCTGTCCATCTCCAGCGCGATGGCCCGACCATCGGCGGCGCGCAGCGCGGCCTCGAAGCTCTCAGCCAGCCGCTGCTTGATATCGGGCCGCACCTTCAGCCGGTCGATCACGACGTCGATGTCGTGTTTTTCGTTCTTCTTCAGCGCCGGCAGATCGCCCGCTTCGACCACCTTGCCGTCGATGCGAAAGCGCACATAACCACGCGCCTGCATGTCGGCAAACAGTTCGCTGAACTCACCCTTGCGGTCGCGCACCACCGGGCTCAGCACCATCAGCCGGGTGTCCTCGGGCAATGCCAGCACCGCGTCGACCATCTGGCCCACGCTTTGCGCCTGCAGCGGCAGGTCGTGGTCGGGGCAGAAAGGTGTGCCGGCGCGCGCATAGAGCAAGCGCAGGTAGTCGTGGATCTCGGTCACCGTGCCCACGGTCGAGCGCGGGTTGTGGCTGGTGGCCTTCTGCTCAATGCTGATGGCCGGGCTCAGGCCCTCGATGACGTCCACATCGGGCTTGTCCATCAGCTGCAGAAACTGCCGTGCGTAGGCCGACAGGCTCTCAACGTAGCGGCGCTGGCCCTCGGCATACAGCGTGTCGAAGGCCAGGCTGGACTTGCCTGAACCCGACAAGCCCGTGATCACCACCAGCGAATGCTTAGGGATATCGAGGTCGATGTTCTTCAGGTTGTGGGTGCGCGCGCCACGGATCTGCAGGTGGGTGGCGCCGGCGGGAATCGGGCGCGGCACTTTGGCGGACTTGGGCATCGACGGCTCAGCGCCCGCAACTGCGCCCTCAGCAGCGGCCTGGACGATGGTGAAGACGGGGACGGGATCGCTGGGGCGGGACATGGCAGGCCGGTGGAGGGCAACCTGACATCATAGCCAGCCGGCGTCGACCGGACCAACGGGCCCGTGCCAAGCACGGCAGGCCCCCCGGACAAGGGGGGCGGCAACCGACTGGCGCCCCGTAGACTACAAGCAGCATTCAACATCGAAAGTGAGCTGATCATGGCCAAGCTGCCCGTGCACTCTTCCCGCCTGCAAGTGCTTGCGCTGGCGGCCATGCTGGCCACGCTGTCCAGCGGCGCGGCGCATGCCGTTGACGTCACGGTCACGTCGATGGCGGCGACTGGTTACTACAAGTTGGGCGCGGACACCGCGGTGAACTTGCTGGATGAAAATACGGCGCCAAGCCTGTTCAGCTCGGTCGACGTGCTGGAATTCACTTCGAGCGGCGGCAACTCCGCCGGCCTGCACAGCTATGGCGACACCACTGGCAACTTCGGCAGCCGGTCGTCGGGCGGCGGCGTTTATGACGTCACCGGCGGCTACTCGATCGGCCTGCACATCGCCAACAACGGCGCCAACGCACAGCGGATCAATTTTGGCTTCCACATCACGCCGGGTTACATCCAGAACGGGCTGATCGGCTTCGGCACTGGCAAGTTTGTCGAGGCCGGTATCAGCTTCAACATCCAGCAGAACACCGGCAGCGGCTTCGGTTCGATCTGGAGCACCTCGGGCAGCCTGCTCAGCAACGCTGGCGGCACTACGTTCACCATGCTGCAGAGCGATTCGTCGATCAACCTGTTCTCCGGCAGCGGCCCCAACCGCACGGTGGACGGCAAGACCTTCACGCTCGACTTGGGCGTGCTGAACGCCGGGTCGTCGATGGATCTGATGTACGACATCCGCTCGTATGCCAAGGGCGATGCGCTGAACGGGATCGTCACCACCGTGCCCGAGCAGATCATCCATGTGCCCGAACAATGGGTTGACTACTGTTCAGGCGGGTATGGCGACGGCTACGGCGGCGGCTATGGTGGCGGTGTCTGCCTGCCGCAGCTGAGCCCTGCGCACGACGTGGTGATCCCGGCCTATGACACCTTCGAAGGCCAGACCGGCACGTCGCAGGCCTCGTCGGGCGATCCGTTCAACATCGATTCCTACGATGGCTCGGCCTATCACAACTACGGCGAGAAATCGGGTCTCCCGCCCGGCGTGGTGGTGGGCATCAGCGCTGTGCCCGAGCCGGCCACCTACGGCCTGATGGCGCTGGGCCTGTTGCTGGTGGGCGGCGCCGCACGACGACGACAGCGAGGCGGCTGAGCGCGCGCTCGCCACCCGTGCAAGAACAAGGGCCCCGCTGGGGCCCTTGTTCATGGTGGGGCGGCGGGCCCCGCCGCTGTTGCGGCTGTTGCGCGGCGCGCCAAGCCATCCAGCCGGTCCAGCAGATCGGCCACCTGCGCGGCGTGGCTGAAGCCCGCATGCCGCTGCGCAAACGCCGCGGCAGCGGCGCGGCTGGACGGCTGTACCAGCAACTGCCGCAGCATCGCGCCAAAGTCGGCCGGCCGCGGCCGCATCGCGGCGTTGATGGCCGCGCCGGTGCGCTCCACCTGCCGGGCCATCAAAAATTGTTCGGCCTGCATGGGCAGCAGCAGCAGCGGCACCCCGGCCAGCAGCGCCTGCACCACGGTGGCCTGGCCGGCGTGGCAGACCACCAGGTCGGCCTGGGCAAAGGCCTGGCTCAAATCGACCGGGCCGCTGGCGTAGTGGATGCGCGGCGACAGCACTGGTGGTGTCAGCCCCGAAGTCAGCTCGGGCAGGTAACACAGCACCTGGCAGCCGGCGGCCACCAGCGCCTGCAGGCAGGCGACGTGGTCGGGGTGGCCGGCTTTGAGGTAAGCAAACACCCTCGGCCCTGCCCCTGCACGGCCATCACCTGCCGGCGCATCACCTGCCGCGCCGCCCCCCGCCGGCCACTGTGGCGGCTGGCCGCCGTCGGGCAGGAAGTTGGGCCCCAGCCACTCCCCCGCCTCGCCCGGCAGCCGGCCGTAGTGGTCGATCTCGGGCCAGCTGCACAGCAACGGCAGGTCACCGCCAAACAGTTGCCACAGCGCCGGCAGCGGCGCCGCGCCATGCTGGCGCAGCACGCCGTTGATGCTGGCCAGCACCTGCTGCTCGGCCCGCGCCACCCGGCCCGGGGCGATGGGCTGCCAGTCACGGAAGGCCGGAATCGGTACCGCCGCCGGCGGCAGCCAGAAGCCCATGCCCACGCTGGCCGCCGGCACGCCGGCAATGCGCGCGGCCACCAACGCGCTGGGCGCGTAGTCCACCAGCATGGTGTCGGCACGGCTCAAGCGCAGCGCCGCCAGCCAGCCTTGCACCAGCGGCTGCAGCATGTCGGCCTGCAGGTAGCCACAACCCAGCAGAATTTCAGCCAGCGAGACCTGCGGCTCGGGCACGCCCACGGTGCGGTGCAGCCACACGGGCGCCTGCAGCCGGGGCACCGGCAGATCGGCCAGCAGCCGCTCGGTCTGTACCAGATCACGCAGCCACATCGTCACACCGTGGCCACGTGCCTGCAGCCCGGCGGCCAGCGGCTTCAAGCGTCCGGCATGGCCCAGGCCACCGCCAAGTTCCCAAGCCACCAGAAAATTTGCCATGCCAGGGTCGATCAACCGGCCTGCAGCACGCGCAGGATGTCCTGCCCGTAGGCTTCCAGCTTCTTGGCGCCGACGCCGCTGATGCCGGCCAGCGCGTCGATGGAGTCGGGCACTTCGCGCGCCATCTCGGCCAGCGTGGCATCGTGGAAGACCAGGTAAGGCGGCAGCTTGTGCTCACGCGCCACCTCGGCGCGCCAGGTCTTGAGCTGGCTGAAACGCGCCAGCCCGGCCTCGTCCAGTGGCAGCGGCGGCGGCTTGGCTGCTGCGCCACTCGCTCGGCTGCTGCTGCTGCCGCGTGCGCCCTTGCGGCCCCGCGGCGGCGCTTCGGCCGGCACACGCAGCATCACTGGCACCTCACCGCGCAGCACCGCGCGCGCGCTGTCGGCCAGCTCCAGCGTGTTGAACTCACCGACGCTGGCCACATGGCCCAGCGCGATCAGCTGGCGCAGCACGCCGCGCCACTGCTGTTCGGAAATATCGGCACCGATGCCGAAAGTCGACAGCCGCTCATGGCCGCGCTGCGTCACCTTGTCGGTGAGCTTGCCGCGCAGCACGTCGATCAGGTGGCCGGCGCCAAAGCCGAAGCCGTTTTGCTGGTGGAAGCGGTAGATGCAGCTCAAGGCCTTGCGCGCGGCCTCGGTGGCATCCCACAGCGGGGGCGGCTGCAGGCAGTTGTCGCAGTTGCCGCAGCGGTACCTGGCCCCCACGCTCGGCACTTCGTGCGCTCCCTGCCCCCCGAGGGGGCGTGGCCCGCCTTGGGGCGGCCCGGCGGCGGGCCTTGCCCCCACGCTCGGCACTTCGTGCGCTCCCTGCCCACCGAGGCGGCGTGGCCCGCCTTGGGGCGGCCCGGCGGCTGGCCCGCCTGCGTAGTCCTCACCGAAGTAGCTCAGCAGGCGCACCCGCCGGCAGTCATGCGCCTCGGCCAGCGCCAGCAGGGCGTCAAGCTTGGCGCGTTGCAGGCGCTTGAAGTCCTCGCCAGCCTCGCCGTCGTCGATCATGCGGCGCTGGTTGACCACGTCGGCCAGGCCGTAGGCCATCCAGGCATTGGCGGGCAGGCCGTCGCGGCCGGCGCGGCCGGTCTCCTGGTAATAGCCCTCGATGTTCTTGGGCAGGTCGAGGTGGGCGACAAAGCGCACATCGGGCTTGTCGATGCCCATGCCGAAGGCGATGGTGGCGACCATCACCACGCCGTCCTCGCGCAGGAAGCGATCCTGGTGGCGGCGCCGCGTGGCGGCGTCCAGCCCGGCGTGGTAGGGCAGCGCGTTGATGCCCTCACCGGCCAGCCAGGTGGCGGTCTCGTCGACCTTCTTGCGGCTCTGGCAGTAGACG
>JBBQZM010000075.1:0-15176 GCA_038207685.1 Burkholderiales bacterium | reverse complement strand
TCGCTCGCCGCGGCCGAGCCCTGCAGGCCGAGTCCCGCATGTTCGGCCTTGATGGCCGCGATGCGCGCCGAGTCGACCCGGCTCATCTGCCCGGCTCCGACACCCAGCGTCATGCCGCCGGCGCAGAACACGATCGCATTGCTCTTGACGAACTTGGCGACCTTCCACGCGAACAGCAGGTCCTGCATCTGCTCGGGCGTCGGATGCAGCTTCGTCGCGACCCGCAGGTTGGCCTGCACCACGTTCTTCGCGTCGGCCGACTGCACCAGCACGCCGCCGCCGACGCGCTTGAAGTCGAAGGCATTCATCGACCGTACGCCCTCGGGCAGCGGCACTTCGAGCACGCGCACGTTCTGCTTGGCGGCCAGCACGGCGCGGGCCTCGGCGCTGACGGACGGCGCGATGACGACCTCGACGAACTGGCGCATCACCGCCTCGGCGGCCGCGGCATCGAGCGGCCGGTTGAACGCGATGATGCCGCCGAAGGCCGACGTCGGATCGGTCTTGAACGCCTTGGCATAGGCCTCGGCCGCGTTCGCCGCGATCGCGACGCCGCACGGATTGGCGTGCTTGACGATCACGCAGGCGGGCACGTCGAAGGTCTTGACGCATTCCCAGGCGGCGTCGGCATCGGCGATGTTGTTGAAGGAGAGTTCCTTGCCCTGCAGCTGCGTCCACCCGGCGAGCGTGCCGGCCACCGGCTGCGCGTCGCGGTAGAACGCCGCGCCCTGGTGCGGATTCTCGCCGTAGCGCATGTCCTGGATCTTGCCGAACTGCAGCGTCAGCGTGGCGGGGAATTCGCCGCGCGCCGGCACGTCTTCGGGGTGCGCCTCGGCCTCGGGCGCGAGCGCGCCGAGGTAGTTGGCGATCATGCCGTCGTAGGCGGCCGTGTGCTCGAACACCTTCTTCGCGAGCATGAAACGGGTCGCGCGCTGCAGCCCGCCGGCGCGCAGTTCGGCCAGCACCTGCGGGTAGTCGGTCGGGTCGATCACCACGCCCACGTCCTGCCAGTTCTTGGCCGCCGCGCGCAGCATCGCCGGGCCGCCGATGTCGATGTTCTCGATCGCGTCCTCCAGCGTGCAGTCGGGGCGCGCGGTGGCCTGCGCGAACGGATACAGGTTGATCACCAGCAGGTCGATCGTGCCGATGCCGTGCTCGGCCAGCGCCGCCATGTGCGCCGGCACGTCGCGCCGCGCCAGCAGGCCGCCGTGGATGCGCGGGTGCAGCGTCTTGACGCGGCCGTCCAGCATCTCGGGAAAGCCGGTGACCTCGGCCACTTCGGTGACGGCCAGGCCGGCATCGGCCAGCAGACGGGCGGTGCCGCCGGTGGACAGCAGCTGGATGCCGCGCGTGGCGAGTGCCTGAGCGAATTCAACGATGCCGGTCTTGTCGGACACGGACAGCAGGGCAGTGGTCATGGGTCAGGTCTTGGGGAAGGAAGAACGGCGCGCGACAGGGGCCGCGTGCTCACTTGATCAGCTTGTGGTCCAGCAGCTTGCGGCGCAGTGTGTTGCGGTTGATGCCCAGCCACTCGGCGGCCTTACTCTGGTTGCCCTCGGCATATTTCATCACCACCTCGAGCATCGGCCGCTCGACGGTGCCGACCACCATGTCGTGCACCGCGTTGGGCTCGGTGCCGCGCAGGTCCTTGAAATACTGCTCCAGGCTGTCGCGGATGCAGTCCTCGATCTTCTTTTTGCTCATGCTTCCAGGGCGATCTGTCCGTCGTTGGCGGCGTGGGCCGGCGGCAGCAGGCGGTGCCGTACTGCCAGGGCGTCGAAGTAGTCGGCCACCGCAGCCACCTGCTGGCGGGCCTCGGCGATGGCGTTCATGGTACGGCGGAAATCCTCACCACCCGGCAGGCCACGCACCGCCCAGCCAATATGCTTGCGCGCGCTGCGCACGCCGGTGAACTCGCCGTACAAGCCGTAGTGCGCCTGCAGGTGGTCCACCAGCCAGTGCCGCACATCCGTGGTGGATGGCGATGCCAGCGTCTGGCCGGTGGCCAGGAAGTGTGCGATCTCGCCGAAGATCCAGGGCCGGCCCATCGCTGCGCGGCCGATCATCAGCGCATCGGCACCAGTGCGGGCCAGCACCTCGCGTGCCTTTTGTGGTGAATCGATGTCGCCATTGGCCACCACCGGCACCCGCACCGCGGCCTTCACCGCGGCGATGGTGTCGTACTCGGCGTTGCCGCTGTAGCCCTGCTCGCGGGTGCGGCCGTGCACCGTGAGCATGGCCACGCCGGCGGCCTCGGCGGCGCGCGCCAGCGCCACGGCGTTGCGCTCGCTGGCGCGCCAGCCGGTGCGCATCTTCAGCGTCACCGGCACGCCGCGCGGCGCCGCCACCGCTACCACCGCGGCCACGATGGCCAGTGCCAGCGGCTCGTCGCGCATCAGCGCCGAGCCGGCCCATTTGGTGCACACCTTCTTGGCCGGGCAGCCCATGTTGATGTCGATGATCTGCGCGCCGCGGTCGATGTTGTAGGCCGCAGCCTCGGCCATCATCGCCGCGTCGGTGCCGGCGATCTGCACCGCGATCGGCCCCGGCTCGCCAGTATGGTCAGCGCGGCGGCTGGTCTTCAGCGAATGCCACAAGTCCTTGCGCGAGGTCACCATCTCGCTGACCGCGTAACCCGCGCCGAGTTGGCGGCAGAGCTGGCGGAACGGCCGGTCGGTCACCCCGGCCATCGGGGCGACAAACAGCCGGTTCGGCAGCTGGAAGGGGCCGAGTTGCAGGGTGGACACGGGGGTGGCGGCGCAGTGGTCTGCTGAAAAAGGAGGCAAAGTATAGCCGGGGGGCAACCGTGTCTGGCCGGCGCCGATCTGCCTATGATGCGCCCCGATGGAAGCCTGGATGCACGCCCAAATGAGCACGCTGCTGGCCGCGTTGGCGCTGCCGCAGTATGGGTTGAGCACGGTGTTCGTGGTTTCGCTGGTATCGGCCACACTGCTGCCCCTGGGCTCGGAGCCGGCAGTGTTTGGCCTGATCAAGCTCAACCCGGACATGTTCTGGCAGGCCATCCTGGTGGCCACGGCGGGCAACACCATCGGCGGCGCGATCAGCTGGTGGATGGGTTATGGCGCCGAGCGGGCCTATGAGCGTGTCACCCACCAGAGCGGTGAGCTGCGTGCGCTGACCTGGCTGCGGCGCTTTGGCGCCAAGGCCTGCCTGCTGTCATGGCTGCCGCTGGTGGGCGATCCGCTGTGCGCAGCCGCCGGCTGGCTGCGGCTGCCGTTCTGGCCCTGCGTAGCCTATATGGCGGTGGGCAAGTTTGCCCGCTACCTGACGATGACCACCGCCCTGGTCTGGCTCTTTCCGGGTGGCCTGTAGCCCGATGCTGCGCTGACCCGAGCCCCCCGCCGTTCCTCACTCCGAGGGGCTGGCGGGGGATGGCTGCCCGGCGTTGTGCGCCGCAGAATGCGGCATCACCGCCGACCAGCCCCTGGGCCGACCACCGCCATGACCTGCACCTCGCTCACACCTGCCTACGACCGTCTTGCCAAGACCTTCACCCGGCTGCACCACCTCGAGCATCTGCAGTCCATCGCCTACTGGGACCAGGCGGCGATGATGCCCGGCGGCGGTGCCGAGGCACGTGCCGGTGCGCTGGCCGAGGTGGCCACGCTGATGCACCAACTGCGCACCGACCCTGCGCTCGGCCCGGCGCTGGCGCGTGCCACTGACGAGCCCTTGTCCGAACACCAGCGCGCCAACTTGCGCGAGATCGGCCGCGAATGGCGCGCCGCCAATGCGCTGCCCGAGGCGCTGGTGCAGCGCAGCCAGCTGGCCACCGCGCGCTGCGAGCATGCCTGGCGCCGGCAACGGCCGGCCAACGACTGGTTCGGCTTTCTAGGCAATTTCCGCGAGGTGGTGGCAGTGGCGCGCGAGCAGGCTGATCTGCTTTCAGCCAGCAGCGGCCTGCGGCCTTATGACGCGCTGATGGACCGCTTTGAGCCCGGCATGACTTGCGCCCAGTTGGACCCGCTGTTCGCCGACCTGCGCACCTGGCTGCCTGGTCTGGTGCAACAGGTGCAGGCGCGCCAGCGCGACGAACCGGTGATCGCGCCGCAGGGCCCGTTTTCGGTCGAGGCCCAGCGCGCGCTGTGCCTGCGGGTGATGCAGTGGCTGCAGTTCGACTTCAACAGCGGCCGGCTCGATGTCAGCACCCATCCTTTCGCCGGCGGCGTGCCCGAGGACGTGCGGCTGACCACGCGTTATGACCCCGGCGAGTTCATCAGCAGCCTGCTGGGCGCTATCCACGAGACCGGCCATGGCCGTTACGAGCAGAACCGGCCGCGCGACTGGCTGGGCCAGCCAGTGTCGTTGGCGCGGTCGATGGCCATCCACGAAAGCCAGAGCCTGAGCTTCGAGATGCAGCTCGGCCGCCACCCCGGCTTCGTGGCCCGGTTGGCGCCGCTGATCCGCGAGGCCTTTGGTGACCAACCGGCGTTTGCGCCCGACAACCTGCTCAAGCTGATGACGCGGGTGCAGCCGGGGTTGATCCGGGTCGACGCCGACGAGCTCACCTATGCCGCGCATGTGATGCTGCGCTACGACATCGAGCGCCGGCTGATCGAGCGCGAAATCCAGCCCGACGACATCCCGGCACTGTGGGACCAGGGCATGGCCGACTTGCTGGGCCAGGACAGCCGCGGCAACTTCCGCGATGGCCCGCTGCAGGATGTGCACTGGCCCGAGGCGATGTTCGGCTACTTTCCCTGCTACACGCTGGGCGCGATGTATGCCGCGCAGTGGTTTGCCGCGATGCACCGCGAGCTGCCCGCGCTGGAAACCGGCCTGCAGGCAGGCGAGTTGACGCCGGTGTTCAACTGGCTGCAGCAGCACATCTGGCAGCCGGCCAGCCGCTGGCCGACCGATGAGCTGGCGCGCCGCGCCAGCGGCGAGGCGCTGAACCCGGCGTTTTACCGGGCGCACCTGGAGGCGCGCTACCTGGGCTGAAAGGCGTCGCTCCCGAGCAGGCGCGGCCCGGCTGCCCGATCAGGCTGGGGTAGTGCTGCGCTTGCGGGCGCGCTTGGCCGCCGGCGCCTTCTTGACTGCGGCCTTGACAGCGGCTTTCGCGGCCGGCTTGCGTGCACGGCGCGCTGCCGGCTTGGCTGCTGTGGAGGCCGGCGCCCCCCCCTTTGACGTCCCCAGCTTGGCTTCCAGCGCCGCCACGCGGTCGACCAGGGCCGCCAGGGCCTTGGCATTGGGCACGCCCAGCCTGTCCATCGCCCGCGCCGTGCGTTCCTCGAAGATCGACTCCAGCTTGTCCCACTGGGCATTGGCCTTGCTGCCCACTTCGCCGGCCATGGCTGACATCTTGCCGGCCATGTCGCCGAGCTTCTCGCCGGCCGCAGCCTGCGTCTTGCGCTGCAGGTTGGTGCCTTCCTTGATCAGCGTGTCGAAGACCTTGCCGCCTTCACCTTGGGCCTTGGCAAATGCGCCCAGGCCGGCCAGCCAGATCTGCTGCGCCGAGTCCTTGACCGTCTGCGCCAGGTGGCTGTCGAGCAGGCCGGTCGGCGCGGCGGCCTTTTTCTCGGCCATCTTCTGAAGTTTCTTGACCATGGGGAAAGCTCCTGGGGAATGTGTTGGCAAGGCGCGCACCGTTGCTGCGGTGTCAAACCAACGACAGTGTAGGCAGACACAATCGAGACGTCAGCCTAATCGGGGGCAATCACCACACGGGGTTTGTACGGGCAAGGCTGCCGGGTGCGGTCAGCACTGCGGCTATCCTGCCGGCCATGTACGCGTCCTTCTTCGGCCTGCAACAGGCGCCGTTCACGATCGCGCCCGATCCGCGCTTCCTGTTCATGAGCGAGCGCCACCGCGAGGCCCTGGCGCATCTGTTGTTCGGTGTGCAGGCGGGTGGTGGCTTCGTACTGCTGACCGGCGAGATCGGTGCCGGCAAGACCACCGTCTGCCGCTGTTTCCTGGAGCAGGTGCCTGCCGGCTGCCGGGTGGCCTACATCTTCAATCCCAAGCTCACGGTGATCGAGCTGCTGCAGTCGGTGTGCGACGAGTTCGGCGTGGCGCTGCCGCCAGCGGCGCCGGCGCCCACGGTCAAGACCTATGTCGACGCGCTCAATGCGCACCTGCTGGCCGGCCATGCCCAGGGCCGCAACAGCCTGCTGATCATCGACGAGGCGCAGCACCTGTCGGCCGAGGTGTTGGAGCAGCTGCGCCTGCTCACCAACCTGGAGACTAACCAGCGCAAGCTGCTGCAGATCATCCTGATCGGCCAGCCCGAGTTGCGCGGCCTGCTGGCCGGCGCCGGCATGGAGCAGCTGGCGCAGCGCGTGATCGCCCGCTACCACCTGGGCGCGCTGAGCGCCGCCGAGACCGCGGCTTACGTCGGCCACCGGCTGGCGGTGGCCGGGCTGGCCGGGGCCAACCCCTTCGACGCGGCGGCGCTGCGCCGGCTGCACAGCCTGAGCGGCGGCGTGCCACGCCGCATCAACCTGCTGTGTGACCGCGCCCTGCTTGGCGCCTATGCCGAGGGCCGGGCGCAGGTTGGCCGGCGCATCGTCGAGCGCGCGGCGCGCGAGGTGTTTGGCAGCGCCGACCGGGGCGGTGCAGCGGTGCGCGGGCGCCGCCTGCTGGCTGGCGGTGTGCTGGCCGGCGCGGTGCTGGCCTCGACCGTCATCGGTGGCTGGTGGGCCTGGCAGGCCCGGCTACCGGGCGGCGCGTCTCCGATGCTGCCGGCTGCCGAAGCGTCGCTGTCCGCCGCTGCCGCTTCAGAACCAGTTGATCTGGTAGTTTCAGCGCCGGCAGAGAGCACGGCCGCATCGGCGACCGCAGCAGCCTCGGCGACGCTGGCGCCGGCCTGGCCGGCGTTCGACGATGCCGCCGACTGGGCCAAGCTGCCGCGCGAGCCGGCCACCGCGTTGCGTGAGCTGGCCGGGCTCTGGCAGGCCGATCTGCCTGCCGGGTCACCCTGTGTTCAGGCGGAGCGGGCCGGCATCGGCTGCTGGCGCAGCAGCGCCGGCAGCCTGCCGCTGCTGGATCGTCTGGACCGGCCGGTGGTGATCACCTTGGCCGATGGCGCTGGTCGCGAGGCTCATGTGCAGCTGGTCGGCCTGAACGCGCAGGGCGCAGTGCTGGTGGCAAGCGATCGCCACTGGACCATGCCGGCGGCGCTGCTGGCAGCGCGCTGGCGCGGCGAGGTGACCACCTTCTGGCGCATGCCACCGCGCTACGAGCAGGTGCTGGCGCCCGGCGCGCGCGGGCCAGCCGTGGCCGCGCTGGCCCAGGGCCTGGCACAGCAGGCCGGCAAGCCGGCGGCCGAAGCTGGTGACCGCTACGATGCCGCGCTGTTGCAGCAGGTGGCGGCTTTCCAGTTGGCCCAGGGCCTCAAGCCCGATGGCCTGGCCGGCCCCACCACTTTCATGATGTTGAACCGGGCACAGGGGCTGGACGAGCCCCGGCTGGCCCGGCACTGAGCAACCCATGTCCTACATCCTGGAGGCGCTGCGCCGCGCTGAAACCGAACGACAGCGCGGCGCCGTACCCGATCTGCATGCCCAGCCGGCCGGCCCAGCGGGGTTGCCGGCGGCTGGTGCCGACGATGGCCGCGACCTTGGCCGCCGTGCGGGGCTGCTCGCGCTGCTGGTGGTCGTGCTGCTGTTGGCCCTGGTATCGGCCTGGTGGCTGGGGCGGGGCAGCCAGACCGAGGCCGTGCCCGCCAGCCCATTGCCGCCGATCGCAGCGGCCGTACCAGCGCCGCCTTTGCCTGCGGTGACAGAGACTGCTGCGCCCATCAACAGCGCCCCGCCGGCATGGCCAACCTCCGAGCTGCCGGCCACGCTGGTGCCCGCGCCGGCGGTGGGGACCGTGCAAACCACGCCCACAGCCAGGCCGGCGAGCGAGGCGGCGCCGATGCCTGCGGGGGCGTCGGCCACGGCCGGCCCTGCGGCCACCGCCGCGGCCCTGCCGGCGGCCTCGGCGCCCGAGCCGCTGCTGCGCTGGTCAGCCTTGCCCGAGGCCACGCGCGCCAGCCTGCCGCGGCTGGCCTGGTCGGGCGTGGTCTATGCCGAGTTGCCCGCGCAGCGGCTGCTGGTGGTCAACGGTCAGGTGGCGCGTGAGGGTGACGAGATCGCACCCGGCCTCACGCTGGAGCAAATCCGACCGCGTTCGGCCGTGCTGCGCTGGCGCGGCCAGCGCTTCGAGATGCCCTTGTAGTCAGCCCATCCGGCCGCGCTTGGGGTAAGCGCCCTATGAACGCTGGTTGCCAATCGTCAAGAATCAGCGGTCCAGAGTCCGCCAGGAGCAGATCCCATGCAGTATTTCGTCACCGGTGCCACCGGCTTCATCGGCAAGCGTCTTGTCAAGTCCCTGCTGGCCCGCCGCGGCGCCACGGTGCACTTCCTGGTGCGGCCGGGCAGCGAGTCCAAGCTGGCCGATCTGTACCGCTACTGGGGCGTCAGCAAGACCCGCGCACGGCCGGTCAGCGGCGACCTGACGGCCAAGAAGCTGGGCGTGGCTGCCGACGACATCAAGGCGCTGAAGGGCCAGCTCGACGGCGTGTACCACTTGGCCGCGGTCTACGACCTGAGCGCCGATGAGGACAGCCAGGTGCAGGTCAACATCGAAGGCACCCGCAACATGGTGGAGTTTGCCAAGGCGGTGGATGCCAAGCATGTTCACCATGTGTCGTCGATCGCCGCCGCCGGGCTCTATGAAGGGGTATTCCGCGAGGACATGTTCGCCGAGGCCGAGGGCCTGGACCACCCGTACTTCATGACCAAGCACGAGAGCGAGAAGATCGTTCGCAAGGAGTGCAAGGTGCCCTGGACGGTGTACCGCCCGGCGATGGTGGTCGGTGATTCGACCACCGGCGAGATGGACAAGATCGACGGGCCGTACTATTTCTTCAAGCTGATCCAGCGCATGCGCCAGCTGCTGCCGCCCTGGATGCCATCGATGGGCCTGGAGGGCGGGCGCATCAACATCGTGCCGGTGGACTTTGTGGTCCAGGCGCTGGACCACATCTCGCACCAGAAATCCGGCCTGGCCGGCAAGTGTTTCCACCTGGTCGATCCGGTGGGCTACCGCGTTGGCGACGTGCTCGACATCTTTGCCAAGGCCGCGCATGCGCCGAAGATGAATGTCTTCGTCAATGCCGCGCTGCTGGGTTTCATCCCCAAGAGCGTGAAGAAGGGGCTGATGGCGCTGGCGCCGGTGCGCCGGGTCTACACCGCGGTGATGAAGGACCTGGGCCTGCCCGAGGACATGCTGACCTTCGTCAACTACCCCACGCGCTTCGACTGCCGCGAGACGCTGGAGGCGCTCAAGGGCAGCGGCATCGCCTGCCCCAACCTGAACGACTACGCCTGGCGGCTGTGGGACTACTGGGAGCGCCACCTCGACCCCGATCTGTTCATCGACCGCAGCCTGAAGGGCGCGGTGGGCGGCAAGGTGGTGCTGGTCACCGGCGGCTCGTCAGGCATCGGCCTGGCCGCGGCCTGCAAGTTTGCCGAGGCCGGCGCGATCACCCTCATCTGCGCCCGCGGCGAGGACAAGCTCAAGGAGGCTTTGGCCGAGATCCAGGCCTTCGTCAAGGCCAAGGGCATCAAGAACGACCAGGTCTTCAGCTACTCGGTGGACATCGCCGACGAGGCCGGTTGCGCCGAGTTCATCCAGACGGTGGAAGAGAAGCATGGCGGCGTTGATTTCCTGATCAACAACGCCGGCCGCTCGATCCGCCGCGCCATCGAGAACAGCTACGACCGCTTCCACGACTTCCAGCGCACGATGGACCTGAACTACTTCGGCTGCCTGCGCGTGACCATGGGCTTGCTGCCCGGCATGGTCAAGAAGCGCAAGGGCCATGTCGTCAACATCAGCTCGATCGGCGTGCTGACCAATGCGCCGCGCTTTGCGGCCTATGTGGCCAGCAAGTCGGCGCTGGACGCCTGGACCCGCTGCGCCAGCAGCGAGTTTGCCGACCAGGGTGTGAGCTTCACCACCATCAACATGCCGCTGGTGCGCACGCCGATGATCGCGCCGACGCAGATCTACAAGAACGTGCCGACGCTGGCGCCCGAAGAGGCCGCCGACATGATCGCCCAGGCCTGCGTCTACAAGCCGGTGCGCATCGCCACCCGGCTGGGCATCTTCGGCCAGACCCTGCATGCGCTGGTGCCACGCGTGGCGCAGATCGTCATGAACACCACCTTCCGCATGTTCCCCGACAGCGACGCCGCCAAGGGCGCCAAGGGTGACAAACCCAAGCTGTCGGCCGAGGCGGTGGCGCTGCAGCAGATGATGCGCGGCATCCACTTCTGAGCCTGTACAGGCCTACCCGAACGGCGCCGTGGGGTAACCTGCGGCGTCTCAAATTCGGGTCGGTGTGATGGATGCTGTGGTGCTGTTCTTTGTGCTGGGTGTTGCCGCAGGTCTGGCCAAGTCCGACCTGAAGCTGCCCCCGGCGCTCTACGACTCCTTGTCGGTCTACCTGCTGCTGGCCATCGGCCTGAAGGGCGGCATGGAACTGGCCAAGCAGCCTTTCTTCGCAGTGGCGCCGCAGGCCTTGATGGCCATGAGCCTGGGTGTGGTGATTCCGCTGATCGCCTTTCCGGTACTGCGCGCCGTGGGGCGCCTGGGGCGTGCCGATGCCGCGTCGGTGGCGGCGCATTACGGCTCGGTCAGCGTCGTCACCTTTGCGGTGGGCCAGAACTTCCTCAACGAAGCCGGCATCACTTTCGAGGCCCACATGCCGCTGTTCCTGGTGCTGCTGGAGGTGCCCGGCATCTTGGTCGGTGTGGTGCTGGCACGGGCCGGCGCGGCGCAAAAGCCGGTGTGGGGCCGGCTGATGCATGAGGTGCTGCTGGGCAAGAGCATCGTGCTGCTGGTCGGTGGCCTGCTGATCGGCTGGGTGGCGGGCCCGAAGGCGCTGCTGCCTACCGAGCCCTTCTTCGGCGGCCTGTTCAAGGGCGTTTTATGCCTGTTTCTGCTGGAGATGGGCCTGGTGGCGTCCAGCCATTTCGGCGCGCTGAAGAAATCCGGCCTGTTCCTGATCGGCTTCGGCGTGCTGATGCCGCTGCTGTCGGCCGGGCTGGGCGCCGGCCTGGGCTGGGCCATCGGCCTGTCGCCTGGCGGCACCATGCTGCTGGCCACCTTGGCGGCCAGCGCCAGCTACATTGCGGCGCCGGCGGCGATGCGCATTGCCGTGCCCGAGGCCAATCCGGCGCTGTCGATCACCGCTGCGCTGGCGGTGACCTTCCCGTTCAACCTGCTGGTCGGCATCCCCTTGTATGCCAAGCTGGCTGCGATGCTGCACAGGTGAAGTCGATGAAGCTGCATGCCAAGAAACTGGTGGTGATCCTCTGCGAGGCGGTGCTCGAGGGCTTGTTGATCGAGGACTGCGAGCGCCTGGGCGCCCATGGCTACACCATCAGCGACGCCCGCGGCGGCGGCCGGCGCGGCGTGCGCGGCGCCACCTGGGATGCCGACCGCAGCATCCGCATGGAAATCATGTGCGACGAGGCCATCGCCGCCGCCATCGTCGACCATGTGCACGCGCGCTACTTCGCCAATTACGCGATGACGGTTTATGCCGCCGACATCGGCGTGCTGCGGCCGGAGAAGTTCTAAGTTGTCCGCACACGCTTCCTACAATCGTCAAGCCATCACGCCTTCAAGGATCCGCCATGAGCGACGCCCCGCCTGTCGACAACGACTTGACCCACATCACCCCGCGCGAAAAGGCCGAGATCCTGGCCCAGGCGCTGCCCTATATCCGCAAGTTCCACGGCAAGACCCTGGTCATCAAGTACGGCGGCAATGCGATGACCGATCCGGCGCTGCAGCAGGACTTTGCCGAGGACGTGGTGCTGCTCAAGCTGGTCGGCATGAACCCCATCGTGGTGCATGGCGGCGGTCCGCAAATCGAGCAGGCGCTGGCCAAGGTGGGCAAGAAGGGCAGCTTTGTGCAGGGCATGCGCGTCACCGACGAGGACACCATGGAGGTGGTCGAGTGGGTGCTGGCCGGCCAGGTGCAGCAGGACATCGTCGGCCTGATCAACGCTGCCGGCGGCAAGGCCGTGGGCCTGACCGGCCGTGATGGCGGCATGATCCGCGCCCGCAAGCTGCAGCTGGTCGACCGCGACGACCCAAGCAAAGTGCACGACGTCGGCCAGGTCGGCGAGATCGAGTCGATCGACCCCAGCGTGGTCAAGGCGCTGCAGGACGACGCCTTCATCCCGGTCATCAGCCCGATCGGTTTCGGCGAGCACAACGAGAGCTACAACATCAATGCCGACGTGGTGGCAGCCAAGCTGGCCACCGTGCTGAAGGCCGAGAAGCTGCTGATGCTGACCAACATCTCCGGCGTGCTCGACAAGGCCGGCAACCTGCTGACTGACCTGACTGCCCGCCGTATCGACGAGTTGTTTGCCGACGGCACTATCAGCGGCGGCATGCTGCCCAAGATCGAGGGCGCGCTGGACGCCGCCAAGAGCGGTGTCAACGCGGTGCACATCATCGACGGCCGCGTGCCGCATGCCATGCTGCTGGAAGTGCTGACCGACCAGGCCTATGGCACGATGATCCGCAGCCACTGAGCCCACCCCCGAAGCGTCTGCGGCAGTCCACGGCCTCGCAGAACTCGGCCGCTTCGCCAGCCGCCCAGACGTCCGCAGGGACGTCCCGGCGCGCGGGCTCAGCCCCCTCAAGGGGGCACCGCCAGCGGCCGGGAAGAGCCGGATCCGCGGCGTCCACCGGCTTGCGCTTTCCCACTTTGGGCTGCTCCCTATGCGCTACGACGCCCGCACGGTCTGGCTGTTCGACCTTGACAACACGCTGCACGATGCGGGTCGCCATGTTTTCGGCGAGCTGAAGGTCTCGATGCGGCAGTTCATCGAGCGCGAACTGCGGGTTGACGCCGACGAGGCGATGCGGCTCAACCAGTTGTACTGGCTTCGTTACGGCGCCACCCTGCTGGGGCTGATGCGCCATCACGGCGTGCAGGCGGCGCACTTCCTGCACGACACCCACAGGTTGCCGGGCCTGGAACAGTTGGTCAGCGGCCACCGCCACGACGTGTTGGCCCTCGCCCGCCTGCCCGGCCGCAAGTTCATCCTGACCAATGCGCCGCGTGCCTATGCGCTGCGGGTGTTGGCCGCGCTGGGCATCACGCGGCTGTTTGACGGTGTGATCGCGATCGAGGACATGGCGATGTTCGGCCACCTGCGGCCCAAGCCCGACGCCCGCATGCTGCGTCGCATGGCGGTGCTGCTGGGGGTGCCCGCCCACCGCTGCGTGCTGGTGGAAGACACCTTGGTGCACCAGAAAGCCGCGCGCAGCATCGGCATGGGCACGGTGTGGATGCAGCGTTATGCGCGTCGTGGCAATCAAGGCGGGCCGACGGTGGCGCGCTGGTCGATGCAACCGGCTTATGTCGACCGTCGGGTGCGCGCGTTGCGCACTTTGCGGCGTTGACAGCCGTCGGTGTTTACCTGCCCCAAGGCGGCCTGAACCGCTGTGCAAGAATCAATCGAGATCCCCTGCACCGAACCAGCCCACCGCGATGCCCGAGTTGCCCGACCCGTCCGGTGAGTATCCCGCCGCCCCCAGCACAGCCCCTGGCGCAGCCGACGGCAGCGCCCGCAAGCGCCCGCGCCCAGGTGAGCGGCGGGTGCAAATCCTGCAGACGCTGGCAGCCATGCTTGAGCAGCCGGGCGCTGATCGCATCACCACCGCCGCGCTGGCGGCCCGACTGCAGGTCAGCGAGGCCGCGCTGTACCGCCACTTCGCCAGCAAGGCGCAGATGTTCGAAGGTCTGATCGAATTCATCGAGTCCAGCGTCTTCACCCTGGTCAACCAGATCACCGAGCGCGAAAACGCCGGCGCGGTGCAGGCCCGCCGCATCGTCGTCGTGCTGCTGCAGTTTGGCGAGAAGAACCCCGGCATGGTGCGGGTGATGGTGGGCGATGCCCTCGTATTCGAGCATGAGCGCCTGAACCAGCGCATGAACCAGTTCTTCGATCGCGTCGAGGGCCAGTTGCGCCAGAGCCTGCGACTGGCTGCCGATGCCCAGGGCTCGGCCACGCCCACGGCGGATGCGCAGGCGCTGGCGTCGGGGCTGACCGCGCTGATGGTCGGCCGCTTGCAGCGCTATGCCCGGTCGGGCTTCAAGCGCCAACCCACCGAGCACCTCGACAGCCTGCTGCTGCGCCTGACCGCCTGATGCCGGGCGAGGAGGTGGCGGCCGCCGGCGCGGCCTGGTTCCAGTTGCCAGCCAGCCAGGGGGCAGGGCGCTTGCAACTGTGGCCGCAGCGCGCGGCGTTCGAGCCTGAACTGGGCTTGTTGCTGGTGGCCGATGTGCACCTGGGCAAGGCGGTGTCGTTTCGCCGCCTGGGTGTGCCGGTACCCGAAGCCACCACCGACGAGGCGCTGGCGCGGATCGACGAATTGCTGGCGGCCACCGGTGCGCGCGGCATCGTCTTCCTCGGCGATCTGCTGCATTCGGTACGCAGCCATGCTGCCGGCACCTTGGCCACAGTGGCCGCCTGGCGCGCTCGCCATGGCCGCCTGGATCTGACCCTGGTGCGTGGCAACCACGATGCCCATGCTGGCGATCCGCCGGCCTCGCTGGGCGTGCAGGTGCTCGACGGCCCGCTACGGCTGGGGCCCTGGGCGCTGGTGCATGAGCCGCAGGCTGTGCCTGGCGCCTACGCGCTGGCCGGCCATGTGCATCCCTGCGCGGTGTTGGGTGGCCGCGGCGGCGATCGATTGCGGCTGCCCTGTTTCCATTTCGATTTCGAGGTCGGCGTGCTGCCGGCCTTCGGACCTTTCACCGGCATGCATGCGCTGGCCGCCGGGCCTGGGGTGCGGCGTTATGCGGTGGCCGGCGACCGGGTGCAGGCGCTGCCGGTGCGATGACGGTCTTCGGCTCGTTGCTGACGTTCGGAACGTCCGCATTCAGTCAGGCATCCCGGCTCTGATGCGCGTGACCGAGGCTGCCGGGCGTGCGGATCACTACGTGTCCCCCGGCGTCGGCCTGGTAGCCACCAGGCCGCCACCTCCTCCTTTACCTCCGTGATCCCCCCGCCCGACAGCCTCGGCCACCATCAGTTGTGTGGCGCTCCAACCAGCTGATCCGAGGCGCCGTACCCGGTAGGTTGGAGTGAACAGAGTGAACTCCAACAGCATGTCCACATTCACGGCGGCACTTT
>JBBQZM010000074.1:0-15354 GCA_038207685.1 Burkholderiales bacterium | reverse complement strand
ACGATCACCTGGGCGCCCCAATAGCTCATCTGGCCCCAGGGCAGCAGGTAGCCCATGAAGGCCTCGGCCATCAGCGCCAGGAAGATGGCACAGCCAAACACCCAGACCAGCTCACGCGGCTTGCGGTAACTGCCGTAGATCAGGCCGCGGAACATGTGCAGGTAGACAACCACGAAGAACATCGAGGCGCCGGTGGAGTGCATGTAGCGGATCAGCCAGCCCCAGGGCACGTCGCGCATGATGTACTCAACCGAGGCGAAGGCCAGGGCAGCATCGGGCTTGTAGTGCATCACCAGGAAGATGCCGGTGACGATCTGGATCACCAGCACCAGCAACGCCAGCGAGCCGAAGATGTAGAACCAGTTGAAGTTCTTGGGCGCGTAGTACTCGGACAGGTGCTCCTTGTACAGCTTGCTGGCCGGGAAGCGGTTGTCCACCCAGGTCATCAACTTCTCGCCCATCGGGGCGCCGGCCGGGGCCGTCTTGAAATCTGCCATGTCTTGTTGACCTCAATGCAGGAATGGGGCTCAGGCCTTCTTGTCCTCGCCGATCAGCAGGCGCGAATCGGACAGGTACATGTGCGGCGGCACTTCGAGGTTGTCGGGCGCGGGCTTGTTCTTGAAGACACGACCGGCCATGTCGAAAGTGGAGCCGTGGCAGGGGCAGAGGAAGCCGCCTTGCCAGTCATCGGGCAGCGAGGGCTGAGCGCCGGTGGTGAACTTCTCGATCGGCGAGCAACCCAGGTGCGAACAGATACCCACGGCCACCAGGAACTCGGACTTGATCGAGCGGTACTCGTTGCGGGCGTATTCGGGCGTCAGGTCGCCAGGGTTGCGCTGGCTGTGCGGGTCGGCGAGCTGCGGGTCGAGCTTCTTGAGCTCCGCCAGCTGCTCCTCGGTGCGGCGCACGATCCAGACCGGCTTGCCACGCCACTCGACCGTCATCTTCTCGCCCGGCTTCAAGCCGCTGATGTCGGCTTCGACCGCTGCGCCGGCGGCCTTGGCGCGCTCGGAGGGGGTGATGCTGCTGATGAAGGGTACGGCCACCGCAACGCCGCCAAGGGCGCCGGCGCCGGCCGTGATCGCCACCCAGGTGCGTCGGCCTGGATCGACGGGGCTGTCACTCATGGGAATCCTCTTGATATGGGCCCGACATCGGGCGACGGATGAACTAAGGGGCAACCCGGCATTCTAGCGGACTGTGCCCGCGCGCTTCTTTCGAATAGGTCGATCTGCCCTGATCGTGTCTGGCGCGCCCCGCGGCAGGAGCCGGCCACGACGCCGGAATCAAGAACCCGCTCGGCGAGCCGATAAGACAGGGTGACGATATAACATGGCGCCGACGCCGTCCTGACAAGGGTCGCCGACGGTTTTCACCGATGGATCTGTCTCTGCCGCCCCGCCTTCCCGCCCAACTGGAAAACGCCATTCAGCGTGTCCGCATGGCCGTGCGCTCGGCGGCCGAACACACGGTGGACAGCCTGGGGCTGGCTGCGGCGGCCAGCACCCAGGTGCTGCAGCGTGATGCCCTGCTGGGTGCGCAATTCGAGCTGAACCGCAAGCTGGCGATCTTTACGCTGACCTTCAACGACGCGCTCGACAGCGACGTCGCCCGTCAGGCCGGGGTTGCCGGCAAGGCACCGACCACCACGGTGACACCCGACTCGCTGGTCGCCAACTGGGAGTCGATGACCCTGGTGGACAACCAGGAGGTCGAGTTGCATCTCTCGGCCGACCGCTTTGCGCTCGAGATCACCCACGCCTGCGAGTGGGAAATCCGTGAGCTAGATGGCTACATGGCCACGCTGCTGCACCTGCATGCCGCCGATCCGGCGAGCAACCCGCTGCGCGCCGAGGTTATCGGCCAGGCCATGATCCGCGCCATCGAGGCGCTGGCCGATCGGCCCGATGTCCGCAAAGTGCTGGTCACCGAAATCGGCCGCTCGTTGGCGCGGGCGATGCGCCAGACCTACAGCGACATCGTGGCGGATCTGCGACACGCCGGTCTGCGGCCGGTGGGCATGACGCTGCGCGCCACCGTCAACCGCAGCCCGACCCTGTCTGGCGGGCTGGGAACCGCCGCCGCAGCCGCCTCTTCCCCGCAAGGGGCGCCGTCGCACCCTGGCATGCCCTCGCAGCACGGCCCAGCCGATGACGCCGGCGGCTTCGCCAGCCATGCCGGCCGGCCCGGTGCCTGGCAGGCCGCCGGGCGCTCGCCTGCGCAGTTGGGCGCCGCCAGCACGCGCAGCGGGGGCTTTGCGCCGTCCGAGCGCAGCGGTCTGGCGCCCAGCCTCGGTCAGGTCGACGTGGCGCTGATGTCGCTGATCCGCCAACTGGCCAGGCAGCCGGCTGGGTTTGATGCGGCCACGCCAGCGGGTGGCCCGGTCAGCGACGACGTGGACGACAGCGGCGCAGCCGACAGCGACCTCGCCGACTGGCCGCCGCGGCTGGGCGCCCGCGGTGATGCGGCTGGCCACACTGAGAACCTGCCACTGCCTGCCCAGGGTCGCGGTCTGCAGGCCCCCAACCTGATCGTCGCGCACCGGGATGCCCTGCGCCAGACGGCCACCAGCGCGCTCGATCACCGGGTGATCGACGTCATCGGCGGCTTGTTCGACGAGATCCTGTCCGACAGCAAGCTGGCGCCGCAGATGACGCGCCAGATCGCCCGACTGCAGCTGCCGGTGCTGCGCGCCGCGCTGGGTGACAGCAGTTTCTTCTCGTCGCGCCGCCATCCGGTGCGGCAATTTGTCAATCGCATCGCCTCGCTGGGCAGCGCGATCGACGACTTCGAGACGGCCGCCGGCCGCCAACTGCTGGCCCGCGTGGCCGAACTGGTGCAGGAGGTGGTCGCCGGCGAGTTCGACCGCATCGAGGTCTATCAGCAGAAGCTGCGGGCGCTGGAGCAGTTTGCCGTCGAGCAGGCACAGGCCGAGCTCAGCGCGCTCGGCTCGGCGGACGAAGTGCTGGCGCGCAAGGAGCATCAGCTGCAGTCGCGGCAGCGCAGCGCCCAGGTGCTGCAGACTGCCCTGCAAAGCCTGCCGCTGCCCGACTACCTGCGCGACTTTCTGGCCGGCGAATGGAGCCAGGTGATCGCCAGCGCGCTGGCGGAACAGGATGAGGCGCTGGCCCAGCGCCTGCGCCAGGCCGGCCACGATCTGGTGTTGAGCGTGCAGCCCAAGGCTGCGCCCGAACATCGCAAGCAGTTCCTGCGGCACCTGCCGCAGTTGATGAAGACGCTCAGCCTCGGCCTGGACCGCATCGCCTGCCCGGAAGACACCCGCCGCCAGTTCTTTGCCCGGCTGCTGCCGGCGCATGCCGAGTCGCTGAAGCTCACGGGCCAGCCACCGGGCCAGCTGGCGCAGAATCTGCTGATCAAGCAGGTGGACGCCGCGCTGGCCACGCCGATGCCTGCCGAGGACGTCTTGCCGCTGCACTCACCGGCCACGCCCCAGGCGGCGCAGGCGCTGCAGGCGCTGGCCACGACGGACGCCTTCACGCCGGCCGAGGCCCAGGCCGTGGGCTTGCTGGTGGACGCGGCGGTGGATTGGGACGGTGCGCTCGACATCGACCTCAGCGTCGAGCCGGATCTCACCGCGGCCGACCTCAGCATCGCCGGCCTGCCCATGTCGGAGGCCGCCGAGCCTAGCCGCGGCAAGTCGCTGGCCGATCATGTGCAGATCGGCCTGGCCTACCAGATGCAGTTGCAGGGCCAATGGCAAAAGGTGCGGCTGGCCCATGTCAGCCCGGCGCGCAGTTTCTTTGTCTTCACCCACGGCGCCAAGCAGCGCGAGACGGTCTCGATGACCCACCGCATGCTGGTCAAGCTGTGCGCGGCCGGCCGTCTGCGGGCGCTGGAGAGCGCCTACCTGCTGGAGCGCGCCACCGCGCGGGCGCGCCGGCAACTGGCGGCGATCCCGCTGGACAGGCACTGACCTCGCGCCGGGCGCTGGGCTTCGGACCTCGGCGGCGTCAGGCCGCAGCCACCAGCCGGCGCGCCATGCGCACCGCGGCGATCAGGCTGCTGGCATCGGCGCGGCCACTGCCGGCGATGTCGAAGGCCGTGCCGTGGTCGGGGCTGGTGCGCACGAAGGGCAGGCCCAAGGTGACGTTGACGCCCTGCTCCACCCCCAGGTACTTGACCGGGATCAGACCGTGGTCATGGGTCATGGCCACCACCAGGTCGAACTCGCCCGGATGGCCGATGGCGTGGCGGGCGCGCATGAACACGGTATCGGGTGCAAACGGCCCGCTGGCGGCGATGCCCTCGGCGCGCGCCGCGGCAATGGCCGGTGCGATGAAACGGATCTCCTCGTCGCCGAACAGTCCGCCCTCCCCAGCATGCGGATTGAGTCCGGCCACCGCGATGCGCGGCGCGGCTTGGCCCCAAGCGGCCGCAGCGTGATGGGCGATACGCAGCGTCTGCAGCACCGCGTCGAAGTCCAGCAGCTCGATTGCCCGCCGCAGCGCAACATGGATGGTCACCAGCACCACCCGCAGTTCGTCGTTGGCCAGCATCATGCGCACCGGCACGCCACCGGCCGCGGCTTGCAACATCTCGGTGTGGCCGGGAAACGGCACGCCGGCGGCTGCCAGCGCCTCCTTGTGGATCGGCGCGGTGACGATGGCCGCTACCTCGCCTGCCCGGGCCAGCGCCGCGGCGGCCTCGATGCAAAGCGCCGCTGCTCGGCCGGCGTCCGCATGAATGCGGCCCATGGGCAAATCCACCAAGGCTGACGGCAGGCCAGATGGCTGCCAGACGGCGATGCAGTCCGGCGGCGCCTGGCCGGCATCACCCGGCGCATCCAGCACCGCCACCGGCAGCCGCAGGCCGCACTGCGCCACCGCGCGACGCAGCACCGCCACATCGCCGATCACCAGCGCCGGCCCGGTGGCCCGGGCAGCGACGGCGCGTGCGATGGTCTCCGGGCCGATGCCGCAAGCATCGCCCATGGTCAGCGCCAGCAGGGCAGCCGGCTGGGCCTCGGCGGGTAGGACGGCAGCGGGTGTGAAGGCGGTCATGCCGGATTGGGAATGTCGATGAAGCGGTGCGTCAGGCCTAGCGATTGCACCAGATGCTGGCCGACCGCCTGCACACCATAACGCTCGGTGGCATGGTGGCCGCAGGCCAGGAAGGCCACCCCGGTCTCGCGCGCGACGTGGGCCTGCGGCTCGGAGATCTCGCCGGTGATGAAAGCGTCGGCGCCGGCAGCGATGGCGGCTTCGAAATAGCCCTGGGCGCCGCCGCTGCACCAGGCGATGTGGCGCAAGGGCCGACCGTCGCCGGGCAACAACAGCGGCGCCCGGCCCAGCGCCCGTTCGGCGGCCGCGGCCAAGGCGACGGCATCAGCCATGCCCGCAGCCGGGCCGATGAAGCCCAGATCCTGCTCGCCGAAGCGAGCGTCGGCCGTCAGGCCCAGGCGCTGGCCGAGTTGCGCGTTGTTGCCCAGTTCGGCATGGGCATCCAGCGGCAAGTGGTAGGCATAGAGGTTGATGCCATGGGCCAGCAGCGGTGCCAGGCGCTGCCGCATCCAGCCGGTGACGCGGCCGTCTTGCCCGCGCCAGAACAGGCCGTGGTGCACCAGGATGGCGTCGGCGCCCGCGGCCGCCGCAGCCTCGATCAGCGCCAGACTGGCAGTGACCCCGGACACGAGGTGCCTGACCTCCGGCCTGCCCTCGACCTGCAGGCCGTTCGGCCCATAATCCTTGAATAGGTCGACCGACAGCAGTGCCGCCAGGTGCGATTCGATCTCTCCGCGCTCGGCCATGCCGCCCGCCTTTCTGAAATGAAACGTCCTCGATGCGAAGACTCTGGTTGATTTTCTCCCAGGCAGCCACGGTCGGCCTGGCGCTGTTGTTCGTGGTGGCGACCTTGAAGCCGCAGTGGCTGGGCAGCGGCGGCCAAACGCTGAGCGGCGTGGTGTCCGACGTGGTGTCGCTGCGCATGGCGGCGCCAGCGGCCTCGGGCGCCTCGGCCGCCGGCGACCTGGCCGGCCAGAGCCTGGCCGACGCGGCGCGGGTGGCCGCGCCGGCCGTGGTCAGCGTGATCACCAGCAAGGCGCGCGGCCGCAACCCGCATCCCGACGATCCGGCTTTTGGCTTCTACTACGGCGACCGCGACCCGGCGCAGCAGGGTGTGGGCTCGGGCGTGATCATCTCGCCCGAAGGCATCGTGCTGACCAACAACCATGTGATCGACAGCGCCAGCGACATCGACGTGCGCCTGCCGGACGGCCGTGAACTGCGCGCCCAGGTGGTGGGCACCGATCCCGAGACCGACCTGGCAGTGCTGCGCATCGTGGGCGACCGCCTGCCCGCCATCACCCTGGGCCGCATCCCGGAGCTGCGCGTGGGCGACGTGGTGCTGGCCATCGGCAACCCGTTCAACGTCGGCCAGACAGTGACCGCCGGCATCGTCAGCGCACTGGGCCGCAACGGGCTGGGCCTGTCGACCTTCGAGAGCTTCATCCAGACCGATGCGGCGATCAATCCCGGCAACTCGGGCGGCGCACTGGTCAACATCCAGGGCCACCTGATCGGCATCAACACGGCGATCTACTCGCGCGGCGGCGGCAGCAACGGCATCGGCTTCGCCATTCCGGCCGACGTCGCGCAGCGGGTGGTGGAGAGCCTGCTCAAGGAGGGCGTGGTGCGGCGCGGCTGGATCGGCGTCGAGCCGCGCGAGCTGACTGCCGAAATCGCCGAGAGCCTGCAGCTCAGCAGCCGCAGCGGGGTGCTGATCACCGGTGTGCTGCAGAACGGCCCGGCCAGCAAGGGCGGCCTGCGGCCGGGCGATGTGGTGGTGGCGGTGGCCGGCGCGCCGGTGGCCAGCGTGGCACAACTGCTCAATGCGGTGGCGGCGCTGCCGCCGGGGCAGCCGGCACAGTTGGAAGTGCAGCGCGGCAAACAGCGGGTGACGCTGACGCTTGACATCGTGCAGCGCCGTCCGCCGCCGCGGCGGCCGCAGCAGTAGGCTGCGACGGGCCGCAACGGCCCGCAAGCCACCGGGCAGCGCCCGGCGACCGCTCAAGTCTTGGCCGAGGAATCCGACGCCGACTCGTTGTCGTCGGCCGGCGCCTTGGTGGTTTTGATGAAGAGCTGCGCCGACCAGATGCCCACCTCGTAGAGCAGGCACATCGGGATCGCCAGCGACAACTGCGACACCACATCGGGAGGCGTGATGATGGCCGCGACGATGAAGGCGACGACGATGAAGTAGCCGCGCCATTCCTTGAGCTTCTCGATCGACACCACGCCCATGCGCGCCAGCACCACCACCGCCACCGGCACCTCGAAGGCGGCGCCGAAAGCGATGAACATGCTCAGCACGAAGCTGAGATAGGCCTCGATGTCAGGTGCGGCGGTAATGCTCTTGGGCGCAAAGCTCTGGATGAAGGCAAACACCTGGCCGAAGACGAAGAAGTAGCAGAAGGCCACGCCGGCGATGAACAGCAGCGTGCTCGACACCACCAGCGGCAGCACCATCTTCTTCTCGTGGCTGTACAGGCCAGGCGCGATGAAGGCCCAGAGCTGGTAAAGCACGATAGGCAGCGCGATCAGAAAGGCCGCCATCAAGGTGATCTTCAGCGGCACGATGAACGGCGAGATCACATTGGTGGCGATCAGCGTCGCGCCCTTGGGCAGGTGGGCCACCAGTGGCGCGGCCATCATGTCGTAGAGCCCGCCCGGCCCGGGCCACAGGCACAGCGCGCCGAACACCAGACCTACGGCCAGCATGGCGCGCACCAGGCGGTCGCGCAGTTCAATCAGGTGGGTGACGAACGGTTGCTCGGTGCCTTCGAGCTCGTCCTTGGATTCGGCCATGGGCGATATTTGCTTATTTCAGGCCCGGAGGGCGAAAGCGGGCCACGCGGGCCGCGCCCGATTGCACATGGCCGCGCACGCCGGCGCGGTGCTTGTACCAGCGTGGCATCGCGCTGCGCTTGAGCCGCCAGCGCTTGTTGGGCCGCTTGTACTGCGGCGGCGCTGGCTGGTAGGCCGAGTCGGTGTCGCCGCCCAGCATCGAGTGGCCATCCAGCCCGGCGGTGGCTTCGCCAAACTCGCGGTCGAGCGTTTTTTTGGCGTCGCTGACTTCGCGGTTGACCGTCTTCTCGACATCACGCGCGGCGTCCTCGAACTGCGACTTCATCTTCTGAAGTTCTTCGAGTTCGATCGAGCGGTTGACCTCGGCCTTGACATCGGCCACGTAGCGCCGTGCCTTGCCCATCAGCGCGCCCACGGTGCGGGCCACGCGCGGCAGCTTCTCGGGGCCGATGACGATCAGGGCCACGGCGCCGATCAGCGCGATCTTGTCGAAACCGAAATCGATCATGGACGGGTAGCCCGCCGGCGGTCAGCCAGCGCGGGCGTGGCGCTCTCAAGCCCATGTCGCTTGGCCACCTGGCTTGACCCGCTCGGGGGGCGGGCCGGGCATCGCCCGGCCCTGGGGGAAATCATAATTTGGTCTTGGCTTCGACGTCGACGGTGTTGGCGTCAGAGGTCTTGTTGGTGCTCACCTGCTGCGACGGCGCGGCGGGCGAGTCGGGCGAGTCGGCCGAACTGGTGCCGTCCTTGACGCCGTCCTTGAAGCCCTTGACGGCGGCGCCGAAGTCGCTGCCCACGTTCTTGAGCTTCTTGGTGCCGAAGATCAGCACCACTACGACCAGCACGATCAGCCAGTGCCAGATGCTGAAGGTTCCCATGACGAACTCCTGAATGACTGTGAGACGAAACCGCTGATTCTAGGTGAGCCCGACTCGCAGCCCAATGGAAGGTCAGCCCTTGGCCCAGGGCCTTGGCCCGCCCATCACATGCAAATGCAGATGCATGACTTCCTGGCGGCCATCGGGGCCGGTGTTGATGACATGACGGAAGCCGTTGCTGACGCCCAGTTGCTTCATCAGCCGCGGCGACAGCGCCATCATCCGGCCCAGCAACCCGGTGTCAGCGTCGGTGACATCGACCATGCTGACGATGTGCCGCTTGGGAATGATCAGCACATGCACCGGCGCCCAGGGATGGATATCGTGGAAGGCCAGTAGTTCCTCATCCTCGTGCACCTTTTTTGCGGGGATCTGGCCGGCAGCGATCTTGCAGAACAGGCAATTCGGGTCGTGTGGCATGTTTCAGGCAGCTTGGCTCAAGTTCATCAACTTCAAGTAGGCATGGCACGGCGGTCGTTCAGTGCCAGCCAGCCGCGCAGCACGCGGTAGAGAAACCACAACGAGATGATGCCCCAGGCGATCCAGCCCGGCGCGATCAGCAGCACCCACAGCGGCAAGGTGACCGCATAGGCAATGCCGGCAAAGACCACGCTGCGGATGCGCCAGCGGAAATGCGAGGCCTGCCAGGAGCCGGCAGCGTCTCCGCGCTTGGCCAGGTCAAGAACAAAGGCCACCAGCAGCAGCAGTACGCTCCCCTGGGCGCCGGGCAGCACCGCACCCACCGCCACGATGGCATGCAGCGCGTAGCTGATGTGGCCGATGTTGCGCAGCGAGGCTTCGGTATCGTTGGCCAGCACCACCAGGGCCTGGTCGCGGTCGTTGTCAGCCATCAGTGGCCCTCCTTGTTGGTGGGCGCCTGGTTGCGCCGCGCAAATTCCTCCAGCCCGGACAAGCCCTCGCGCCGGGCCAGTTCGGCCAGCACATCGGCCGGCTTGAGGCCGAAGTGTGCCAGCGCGATCATGGAGTGGAACCAGAGGTCGGCCACCTCGTAGACGATCTTCTCAGGCACGCCATCCTTGCCGGCCATCACCGTCTCGGTGGCTTCCTCGCCCACCTTCTTGAGGATGGCGTCGGTGCCCTTGCTGAACAAACGGGCGACATAGCTCTTGTCGGGATCACCGCCGTTGGCCGGCAGCCGCGACTCGATCACGGCGGCCAGGCTGGCCAGCAGGTCTTGCGAGGTCTGGGGATTCATTTGCGGTAGATGCTCTCGGGGTCTTGCAGCACCGGTTCGACCGGCTGCCACTGGCCGTCCTGCAAGCGGCTGAAGAAGCAGCTGTGGCGGCCGGTGTGGCAGGCGATGCCGGGCTGATGGCCGAGCTGCGTGACTTTGAGCAAGATCACGTCGGCATCGCAGTCGATGCGGATCTCGTGCACCTGCTGGAAGTGCCCACTTTCCTCGCCCTTGTGCCACAGGCGCTGGCGCGAACGGCTCCAGTACACCGCCTGGCCGCGCTCGGCGGTCAATGCCAGCGCCTCGCGATTCATCCAGGCGAACATCAGCACATCGCCGCTGCCGGCCTCCTGCGCGATGACGGGCACCAGGCCGTCAGCGGTCCAGGCAATCGTGTCTAGCCATTCCATCGGGCGAGTGTAGCCAGCCGTCAGGGCGGCGCCTTGACATCGGGCCGAGGCCTGAGCTGCAGCGTGCCGTCCGCCAGACGGCCGAAGCGCAGTGTCAGCAGGTCCAGCAGGTAGTTCTGGTACAGCCGCCAGGGCTGGCGGTCGCCCTGCTTGGGCAGGTCAGCCAGCGCGCGCTGCACATAGCCTGAACTGAAATCCAGGTAGGGCCGCGGCTGTACGGCGGCATCGGCCTGGGGTGTGGCCACCACCAGGCCGTGGCGGGCCATGTGGCGCAGCAGCCGACACAGGTAGCCGGCGGTCAGGTCGGCCTTCAGCGTCCAGGAGGCATTGGTGTAGCCGAAGGTGTTGATCAGGTTGGGCACGCCGCTGTACATCATGCCCTTGTAGACCATGGTCTGGCTGAAGTCGACGGCCTCGCCGTCAACGGCGATGCGCACTTCACTTGGCGCGTTGAGCTGCAGCCCGGTGGCGGTGACGATGATGTCGGCCGGCAGCTCGCGGCCCGAGGCGAGGCGGATGCCCTGCGCGGTGAAGCGCTCAATCTGGTCGGTCACCACCTCGGCGCGGCCGGCGCGGATGGCCTGGAAGAAATCGCCGTCGGGCACCAGGCAGACACGCTGGTCCCAGGGCTTGTAGTGCGGCGTGAAATGGCGCGCCATGTCGTAGCCCGCTGGCAGTTGGGCGCGCACCAGGCTTTGCAGGCGGCGGCGCGCACGATCAGGCCAACGGCGCGCAAAGTTGAAGAACAACATCGCCAGCGCGATGTTCTTCAACCGCACCAGGCGATAGGCCAGCATCGCCGGCAGCCGGCGCTTCAGGCCCTCGGCCAGTGCATCGCGGCCTGGCAGCGTGAACAGGTAGCTGGGTGAACGCTGCAGCATGGTGACCTGGGCCGCGCTGGCGGCCATCGCCGGCACCAGGGTGACGGCGGTAGCCCCGCTACCGATCACCACCACCTGCTTGCCTGCGTAGTCCAGGTCCTGCGGCCAGTGCTGCGGGTGCACCAGGGCGCCGCGGAAGTCCTGTTCGCCTTCGAAAACCGGTCGGTAGCCCTGGTCATAGCGGTAGTAACCGCTACACAGGTCGAGCATGCCCGTGGTCAAGAACAGGCGCCGTCCGCTGTCGACCAACTCGACCTCAACCCGCCAGTGCGCCTCGGCCGACGACCAGTTAGCGCTGAGCAGGCGGTGGCCATAGCGGATCTGCGCATCCACGCCGTTTTCAGCCGCCGTCTGCTGGATGTAGTGGCGGATGGCCGGGCCGTCGGCGATGGCCTGCGGGTTGGCCCAGGGCTTGAAGGCATAACCCAGCGTGTACATGTCCGAATCGGAGCGCACACCGGGATACCGGAACAGGTCCCAGGTGCCGCCCATTGCCGGCCGCGACTCGAGGATGGCATAACGCTGCTCGGGGCCGCGCCGCTGCAAATGCACCGCCGTGCCAATGCCTGACAGGCCGGCGCCGATGATCAGCACGTCCACATGCTGCGGCCGTGCTGCCGTGGCCGGCACCGCCTCGCGCAGATGGCGGGCGGCCAGGCGCAGCGACTGGCGGGCCTCGGGCAACCAGGCCAGCAGTTGCCAGACATGCGGCACCACCGGCCAGACCTGCAGTTGCACGGTGACGCCGGCGGCGCGCGCCTTGGTGGCCAGGCGCAGCGCGTCGTCGCGCAGCACTTCGTTGTTGCCCACATGCAGCAGCAACGGCGGCAAGCCGTGCAACTCACCCAGCAACGGCGAGGCCAGCGGTTGAGCTGCGTCCGCGCCGGCCAGGTAGGCATCGGCCAGTTGCTGCAGCGCCGGGCCATCGAACATCGCGTCGCGTTCGCGGTGGGCCAGCAGCGAAGGGCTGCCGCCGGACAGATCGGTGGCCGGCGAGAACAGTGCGGCGGCGTCGGGCAAGGCCTGGCCCGCATCGCGCAAGGCCAGCATCAGCGCCAGTGCCAGGTTGCCGCCGGCACTGTCTCCGGCCACCACCAGCCGGCCGCCGTCGGTTGCGGCCGCCGCACACAAGGCCGCCCAGACGGCGCGCACGTCGTCAAGCGCCGCCGGAAAGGGATGTTCGGGCGCCAGCCGGTAGTCGGGCACAAACACCCGCAGCCCTTGCCGGGCCAGCGCTGCGGTGATCGGCCGATGGGTGGCCGGCGAGCAACCCACAAAGCCGCCACCGTGCAGATAGAGCAGCGTGGCGCTGGCCGGTTGGCCACCCGCTGCTTCCACCCACTCGCCGGGCACGCCGCCAACCACCGCGTCGCGCCAGACCGCGCCGCGCGGCCGGGGCAAGGGCTTGTTGAAGACGGCACGCACCCGCGCCAGATCACGCATGTCGCCCAACGCCGGCTTGACGCGGCGGCGTACCAGGAAGGCCGTGAGGTGGGCGCGCAGGCTGGCCATCAACGGTCCTGAGTCAAGCTGTCGGGGCGGGTGTATGGCCAGCCACGATGACTTCGCCATGGCCGCGCTCGGCGGCAAACCAGCGCAGCACCGGCAGCGTGCCGGGCAGCACCGGCGACACCTGCACCGGCAGCGCCTGCCAGGCCATCTGCTGGCCTTCGCGCATCTCCAAGTCGCCAGTCCAGTCGAACACCTTGCAGAAGTGCAGCCGCACCCGGGCATGCGGGTAGTCAAAGACCTCCTGCTGCCAGGGCTGGGCCAGGCCGATGGTGATGCCGAGTTCTTCGTGCAGTTCGCGCTGCAAGGCCTGCTGCACTGATTCGCCGGGCTCGAACTTGCCACCCGGAAACTCCCAGTAGCCGGCGTAGACCTTGCCCGGCGGCCGGCTGGTCAGCAGGAATCGGCCCTCGACGCCGGCCGCGCTGCGCTCGATCAGCACACCGACGGCGACCTCGGTCACCGGCCGCTCGCCACGATCCACACCATCAACCGAGGTGTAGGCCGCACTGGCTGAGCCCGCCTGCGGCTCAGACACGGTCGAGGCCATCGGGCGCGGGTACCTCGGACGAGTCGGCCGGGGCCTCATCGGCGCTGTGCTCACGCCCGGCCCAATCGCGGGCAAACTGATAGGCCACCCGGCCCGAGCGCGAGCCGCGCTCCAGCGCCCACACCAGCGAAGGCTGGCGTGCGCTGACGATGACCTCCTCGGCCACGCCGAAGTGGCGCAGCCACTGCGCCACGATCGCCAGGTATTCGGGCTGGCTGAACGGATAAAAGCTGATCCACAGGCCGAAGCGTTCCGACAGCGAAATCTTCTCCTCCACCACCTCGCCGGGATGGACCTCGCCGTCCTCGGTGTGGGTGTAGGACAGGTTCTCCTTCATGTACTCGGGCAGCAGGTGGCGGCGGTTACTGGTGGCATAAATCAAGACGTTGTCGCTGGCCGCCGAAATGCTGCCGTCGAGGATGCTCTTCAGCGCCTTGTAGCCCGGCTCGCCTTCGTCGAAGCTCAGGTCGTCGCAGAACACGATGAAACGCTCGGGCCGATCCGCCACCAGGTCGACCAGATCGGGCAGATCGATCAAGTCGGTCTTGTCAACCTCGATCAGGCGCAGGCCTTGCGGTGCATAGGCGTTCAGGCAGGCCTTGATCAGCGAGCTCTTGCCGGTGCCGCGGGCGCCGGTCAGCAGCACGTTGTTGGCCGGCTGGCCAGCGACAAACTGCACGGTGTTGCGCACCAGCCGATCTTTCTGACCGTCAACCTCCTGCAAGTCGCTCAGCGCGATCGGCGACACCTGTCGCACCGGCTGCAGCCAGCCTGAGCCGCCGCGCTTGCGGTAGCGGAAGGCGGTGGAGGCGTGCCAGTCGGGCGCAACAAGCGCATGGGGCAGGATGTTTTCCAGCCGCGCCAGCAATTGATCAGCGCGTTGGATCAGTTGGTCGAAGGACATTGAAGACATGCGACGAAGTGTATCGACGGCGGTCGCTGGGCCGAGGCGATAGACCGAGGCAATGGCGAGCGGCCTGAACCTCTTGTGATGACAGACTGGTCTCGGCTCGTTGCTGACGTTCGCTCTCGATGGAAACGCAGCCGCCGATTCAGTTTGGCGCGAGGCTGACGAGGCCGCCGGGCAACCGAATCCCTCCGTGTCCCCCAGGCCGGGCTCTGCCCGGCCTTCCTCCTTTACCTACGGGATCCGCTTACCCGACGCCCTCGCCTGCTGGCAGCTGCTTTGCGGTCGCAGCGCCAGCAAAGCCAAAACGCCACAAGGCCGCGGATCAGCTGGTTGGAGCGCCGCTGAGCACATGGTGGCCAAGGCTGTCGGGCGTGCGGATCACGGAGGTAAAGGAGGAGGTGGCGGCCGCCAGGCCGACGCCGGGGGACCCGTAGTGATCCGCATGCCCGGCAGCCTCGGCCACGCGCATCAGAGCCGGGACGCCTGACTGAATGCGGACGTTCCGAAAGACAGCAGTGAGCCGAAACCCGTCATCGACCGTCAGTCGTAAACCTCGGCATCCGGGTCAGTGGCTTCCAGCTCGTAGCTGGCGGCCAGCATCGCCAGGCGGCCGATAACGCCGTACATGTAGAAGCGGTTGGGCGCGCTGGCACCGGGCTTGTCGCCGGGGCGTGGCAGGTGGTGGCTCTCGGCAAATGCCAGTGGCACGTAGCGCGCACCGGGGGCGCTGAGGCTTTCGTCGAAGCCACGTTCGGCATGCACGCGGTAGTAGCCGCCGACGACATAGCGGTCAATCATCGTCACCACCGGCTCGGCCACCGCGTCGTTGACACGTTCATAGGTCGGCACGCCTTCCTGGAGGATGACCTGGGCGGCCTCGGCCTCGGGCTGGCCACCCGCGGCAGCGGCGCGGGCCAGGTGGCGGGCATAGACCTCGGCCAGTTCCTTGGGATCGCGTACCGTCAGCGGGCCCAGCGTGTCGCTGCCGTCGTCGGCCTTGACCACGACGAAAGGCTTTTCGTTGATGCCGTATTCCTTGTACTTGCGGCGCACCTTGGCCAGCAGCGCCTCGACATTGCTCTGCACGCAGTCCAGCCCGGCCGGATCAGCCGGCTTGACCTCGGCGCACTGGCCGTACATCGGGTTGATCAGCCAGGGATCCATGCCCAGCAGCTTGGCGAACTTCTTGGCCACTTCC
>JBBQZM010000073.1:0-15753 GCA_038207685.1 Burkholderiales bacterium | reverse complement strand
GAAGACCCACCATGCGATCCGGCCGCACATCGACGGCGGCAAGCGCATCGGCTACGGCGCACGCGCCATCAACAACGGCGGCTTGCAAAGCCTGCCCAAGCTGGTGTTCCCGGGTGGTGCACTGATCGGCTGCGACGCCGGCTTCATGAACGCCGCCCGAATCAAGGGCAGCCATGCGGCGATCAAGACCGGCATGCTGGTCGCCGAGGCGATTGCCGAGGCGCTGGCCGCCGGCCGCAGCCTTGACGAGCTGAGCGCCTTCCCGACAGCCTTCGAGCAGAGCTGGCTGCACGAGGAGTTGATGCAGTCGCGCAACTTCAAGCCCTGGTTCAAGCGGGGCGCGACGGTGGGCACGCTGATGACCGGCATCGAGCAGTGGCTGCTGCCCAAGCTGGGTGTCAAGGCGCCGCCCTGGACGGTGCGTGGCGGCAAGGCCGACCATGAATGCCTGCGCCCAGCCGCCGAGTGCCCGAAGATCGACTACCCCAAGCCTGACAACCAGATCACCTTCGACCGGCTGAGCTCAGTGTTCGTCAGCAACACCAACCACGAAGAAGACCAGCCTGCCCACCTGACGTTGAAGGACGCCAGCGTGCCGGTGGCGATCAACCTGGCCACCTATGCCGGGCCCGAGGCCCGCTACTGCCCGGCCGGGGTCTACGAGTTTGTCGAGAACGACGACCACAGCCAGCGCCTGCAGATCAACGCGCAGAACTGCGTGCACTGCAAGACCTGCGACATCAAGGATCCGACGCAGAACATCGTCTGGGTCACACCCGAGGGCGGTGGCGGCCCCAACTACGCCGGCATGTGATGGCCGCCGCGCCTGTCGGCGCCGGCGTCTGCCAGAGGCAGAACAGGCACGGTAGCCAGCGGCAGAACAAGCACGGTAGCCAGCGGCAGAACAGGCACGGTATCCGGCGGTTGATCGCCTGATCGCCGCGGCGGCAGCCGCGAACAATGCGGCTGCATCATGCAAGCGCCCAGCCTCCCCGAGCTGCAGTTGCGCGTGCGGGCCTGGCACAACCGCCATCCGCTCGCGCAACGCATCGAGATCTCGCAGGTGGTCAGCATCGGCGAGCTGCTGCTGCCCTTTGCCAGCGCCGAGGACCCTGCCGGCGACGGCACTGCTGGCGACCCTGCGCGCATCTCGGATTTCGGCGAAGGCCAGTCGGCCGTCACCTGCCCGGTGCTGGGCCCTTCACCGCCGCCCCAATCACCCGCAACTGATCCCACGGATGGCGAGGCCGCCTTTGAATTGCCGCCGCTGGGCGCCAAGCTGTGCCCGCCGGAACTGACGCCAGAGGCCGTGCCCCAGCCTTCGCCTGGCTTGACGGACGGAACCGACGAAACTGACGAAACCGACGCAGCACCCGATCCGGTGACGGATGCGCCATCCACAGCCACAGCCACAGCCACAGCCACATCCGCAGCCGCAGCCGCAGCCGCAGCCGCCCCCGCCACGCCCTCAGTCTGGCGGGCGCGGCTGGACGGTTTGCATGCCCTCGCGCAACAACTGCGCATGCGGCCGCATCAGCCCCAGGCGGTGTTCAGCCGCAGCATCGTCTGGCCGCTGAGTGCTGCGCGCATCGCCCGCTGGGTGCAGCGCCACGGCGCACGGGGGCCGCTGCTGCCGGCCGATTGGCCCCGCCGGCTGCTGGAAACCGACTTGGCGCGCCAGGCCCAGGCCGAGCGCCAGGGCCGGCCGCACCTGATGCACCTGCATGTGCTGAGTGCCGCCATCCAGGTCGGCGACCGACGCATGCGGGTGCTGATGGACAGCCGGGGCGCGGTACTGGGGCCGCGCGCCTACAGCACGCCGCGCCTGGCCAGCGCCAGCGCGCTGATGCTGGCCGGTGTGCTGGGCAGCGGTCTCGGGCTGGGGCTGGGGCTGGGGCTGGGGTGGCCGGTTGACGAAGCGCCGACCGCGACGCCGGCAGTGGCCCTGGCCGCAGCAGCGCCCAGGGCGCCGCTGCAGCCGGCCGTCGCCGCACCTCCCGTACCTTCCGCGCCTTCCGCGCCTGCCGCGCCTTCCGCGCCTGCCGCAGTAACCAGCGCGGCCGAACCGATCGCCGCCACGGCAGCAGCAGCGCTGCCGACCAACGCTGCCATCACCACGCCAGCAGCACCGGCCGACGCCGCGCCGGCGACGCCGCTGGTTCAGCGCCAGCCCATGGTCCGCATCCGCCCCGCCTTGTCGGCGCAGGACAAACGCGCGGCGCGCGAACAATCGGCCCGGTTGCACGGCAGCCAACAGGCCGCTCAGCAGGTCGCCCTGCAGGCTACCCAGCAAGTCACTCAGCAAGTCACTCAGCAAGCCGCCAAGCAAGCCAAACTACCGGCCACGCCACCAGCGGTCGAACAAAGCCGGCCGCCTGTTTACGCCGTGGTCACGGCACCAAGCCGTCAACGCACCACAGCGCAGCGCAGCCTGCAGCTCATGCGCGAGATCAGCGCCAAATTGCCACCGCCCGTGCCGATGCAGGGCGAACTGATGCGCCAGCATGACGCCTGGCGCGCCGCCTGGTGGCCCTTTGGCAGCCTCGCCGATGCCGAGCGGGCGCGGGTGATGCTGGCCAGCCGCGGCCTGGCCGCCGAGGTGGTGGCGTTCTGAGGCCCCCCAGCGCCGGGCTGCATCCAGCCCATCCCCCCGCCCGCCCCTCGCAGGGGTCAGGCAAAGTAGCCAAGCGGTAGGGGTTTGAGAACCGCCAAGGCGCGACCCGCGCCGCCGCCTCATGGCTTCACAAGCGCTCAGCGCCGCCGCAAGCCCAGCCAGATCACCGTGGCCACCACCAGCAGCCCGCCGGCCACTTGCATCCAGGCGATGCGCTGGCCCAGCAGCGCCCAGGCCAGGGCCAGTGCAAATACTGGCTCCACATTCATGATCGCCGAGTTGCCCACCACGCCCAGCTTGGGCAGCACGGTGAACATGATGGTGAAGGCGGTGCCGTAGAGCACCGTCAGCGCTGCCAGCCCCCACCAGCCGGCAGCGGCATCGGGCCAATGCGGTCCGCCCTGCGCCGCCACGCCGGCGCCGGCCATCAGCGCCACCAGCGTCATGGTGCTGGCGGTACGCAGCCGGCCATCGAGGTCACCGGCCTCATGCTGGGTCAATATCAGCGCCAGACCAAAGGTGGCGGCAGCGGCCAGCGCAAAGCCCACACCGACGCCGATCTGGGCCCATTGCCCGGCCGCGCCCAGGCCCGATGCAGCGCCCAGCACATCCAGCGCCAGCGCCAGGCCCAGCAGCATCACCGGCATGGCCCGCAGCACCCGCGGCTCGGGCTTGTGCTGGTAGATCAGCCGCGCCCACAGCGCCGTCCACAAGGGGTAGGTGTTGAAGGCCAGCAGCGCCAGCGCCACCGGCAGCCGTGCCACCGCTGAATACAGGCACAGGCTTTGCACACCTACCAGCAGGCCGATCGCCGGCAAGGCCCGGCGGTGGCGCGGCGACAAGCGCAGCGGCACGCGGTAAAACAACACCAGTGCCGACACCACCAGCGCGGTGATGCCGCTGCGCATGGCCACCGCGGTGGCCACGTCGACGCCGTGGTTGAAGGCAAAGCGCGCCGCCACATGGTTGGCGCCCATCATCAGCGCGATCAGCAGCAGCGTGGCAAAGGCAGTGCCAGTCAAGGCGCCTGGCGACCCCTGGGAAGCGGCCATCGACGGCGTCGGCTCAGCCGCGCGGCTTCAGCGCCGCGGCGCGCGCCGCGCGCGACTCGTCGCTGGCCGCCGCCAGCGCAATCTGGTCGTGGCCCATGTGGCCAGCCACATGGTGCAAGGCGGTGCTCACTGCGTTGGCCGTCTCCTTGCTCATGCGCACCGCGGCCGCCGGCATGGCCAGGGTCTGCCCGGCCACCTCGCGGGCCTTGCGCAGCGCCTGGCCCGGCGGCGCGGTGTAGTCGACCAGGCCCATCATCAGCGCCTGCATGGCCGGCACCTGTTCACACAGGATGGTCAGCCGCTTGGCCCGCGCCGGGCCGACCAGGCTGACCAGGCGCGGGATCGCGCCCCAGGTCAGCGGAATGCCCAGCGCGATCTCGGGCAGCGAGACAAAGGCGTCGTCGGCCAGCACCCGCCAGTCGCAGGCCAGCGCGATGGCCAGGCCGCCGCCCACGGCATAGCCCTCTATGGCCACGATGCTGATCTGCGGCACCTCCTCCCAGGCCTTGCACAGCTTGTAGCCCAATGCCGAGGTCTCGCGCCGCTCGGTGAGCGACAAACCCTCATCGGCCCAGCGGCTGGCATCGCGCAGGTCAGCGCCGGCGGTGAAACAGCGCTCGTCACCGGTGAGCAGCACCACGTCGATGTCGCTACGGTCGGCCAGTTCACGCGCCACCGCCAGCAACTCGCGCATCAAGGCCTGCGACAAGGCATTGCGCGCCTCGGGTCGGCGCAGTTGCACGGTGGCCAGGCGGCCATCGATGTCAAGCGAGAGGTGTTGGTAGGTCATGGCAGTGTCGGACGCGGGTGTACAGCCCGTCAGTGTCACCGATGGCCACCGCGCCAAAGCCGCGCCAGCTTGTTCAAATCTGCAATGTGAGCAGGCGGCGAGGCGCTTGACAGGCGCAGGACCGCCGCTTTGCGTCAGGCCCGGGAGCGCCAATGACAAAGAGCAGTTGATGTCCGACCTCGGGTCGGACCTGCGCCGTGTCAGCGCGCACCAAACCGAGCACCAGGCCTTCCCGGACGAGGTCACCTGCGGCCGCAGCGCACCGGACAGCCTGCAGGGCGACGGGGCCATGGCGCCGCACGACTTCATGGTCGACTGGCTGATCCACCACATCCTCGGCGATGACCAGCGCATGGCGCACCAGATCACGGCCATCGCCGCCGGGGCGTCGCCGAAAACCGCCTTTGATGCCGATCCGCTGGCCCAGGATCCAAGCCTCGCCACACTGCTGGGACGAGCACTGCCAGACCAGCGCCGACGGTGTCTGGCCGGTGGGTGACTGCAATGGCCGCGGCGCCTTCACCCACACGTCCTGGAACGACCACGAGATGGTGGTGGCCAATCTGTTTGACGACGGTACCCGGCGCATCAGCGACCGCATCCCCTGCTGTGCCTTGTTCATCGACCCCGCGCTGGGCCGCATCGGCATGAGCGAGACCGAGGCGTAGGCCAGCGGCCGCAAGATGTTGCGCGCCAGAATGCCGATGCAGCGTGCGGGCCGGGCGCGCGCGGCTGGCGAGACCCAGGGCTTCATGCAGGCGCTGGTCGATGCCGATACCCACCGGTTGGGCACGGCCATCCTGGGGCTCAATGGCGATGAGGTGATCCACAGCCTGCTCATGCTGATGGCCGCCGATCAGCCGATAGCCACGCTGGCCCGCACCATGGCCATTCACCCGACGGTGAGCGAACTGCTGCCCACCTTGCTGCAGCAGCTCAAGCCACTGAACTGAGGCCTTGGCTGCCCAGCGGCGCCCTCAAGTCGGCTCGCCCAGCGGGAAACCGACCAGCGCCTGCAATTGCTGCAAGGCCGGCCCGGGCTCGGTGACCTTGATGGTCAACATGCCCATCTCGCGCGCCGGCTTCAGGTTGACGCCCAGGTCGTCGAGGAAGACGCAGTTCTGGGGCTCTACCGCCAGCGCATCACACATCATGCGGTAGATCACCGGATCGGGCTTGCGCAGGCCGATGCGTGAACTCTCGATCACGTGGTGGAACAGCTCCAGGATCTGCTCGCGGCCCGAGGGTTCGGCGCCGGTGCTGCCAGGGCTCAGCACATTGTTGGTGATGAGGCCGATCTTCAACCGCCGCCGCAGCTGGCGCAGCGCCGCCACCATCTCCGGCCGGATGCGGCCGCTGAGCAGCGCAATCACCTCACGGCCGCGCACCGCGCCGCCCAGCGCGGCGGCTTCCTGGGCAAAAGCTTCATCGAAGGCGGCCAGGTCGATCTGATTGCGTTCGAAACGCGCCCAGGCGTTGTCGAGGTGGTTGCTGGCGTTGACGCGCCGCAGAAAGTCTTCGGGCAGACCACGATCAGACTCGAACTGGCGAAAAGCCTCGAACGGCGACGAGCTGATGACGCCGCCAAAGTCCCAGATCACGGCCTGGATGTTGCTGGGGTTCACCTTGATCCTTTCGGTGCAATGGTTTTTGTGTGAGCCCAGCATACTGGCGGCGTCCCTGCTAGAACGCCGCCAACATGACACCCCACTTCATTCATATCGCCAGTAACGGCATCCGGCTGCGCGCCGCCGTGCAGGGCAGTGGGCCACTGGTGGTGATGGTGCATGGTTTCCCCGAAGGCTGGTACAGCTGGCGCCACCAGATGGGCCCGATCGCCGCCGCCGGCTTCACCGCTTGCGCCATCGATGTGCGCGGTTATGGCGGCTCTGGCGGCTCCGACAAGCCGCCGGCAGTGGCCGACTACAGCCTGGCCCAGATCACCGCCGACGTGGCTGGCGTGATCGAGCACCTGTCACCCGACGGCCGCGGCGTGCTGATTGGCCACGACTGGGGTGCGCCCATCGTCTGGCACACAGCGCTGACACGGCCCGACCGGGTGCGCGCCGTGGCCGGGCTGTCAGTGCCCTGGACCGGCTTGCCCGAGGTGCCGTTCCTGCAATCGGTGAAGGCCGCCTTCACCGACCGCGGCCGCTTTTTCTACCAGGTGTATTTTCAGGACGAAGGTGTGGCCGAGGCCGAGTTGGAGGCCGATGTGCGGGCCAGCCTGCGCAAGTTTTACTACGCGCTGAGCGGCGACGCGCCCAAGGGCAGTTGGCCTTCCGACAAGCCGCATGGCGCCACCTTGCTGGAGCGACTGCCCGACCCGCAGCCCTTTCCGGCCTGGCTGAGCGCGGCCGATCTGGACCACTTTGTAGCCGAGTTCCAGGCCTCGGGCTTTCGTGGTCCGCTCAACCGCTACCGCAACCACCCGCGCGATTTCGACTGGCAGCGGGGCTTCAAGCATCTGCGCATCGAGCAGCCCGCGCTGTTCATTGGCGGCGAGCGCGATCTGGCGCTGCGCATGCTGCCCGGTGTGGACCCGGTGGCGGCGATGGCGCCGCACCTGCCCGGCTTGCGTGGCGCCCATGTGCTGCCGGGCATCGGCCACTGGACGCAGCAGGAGGCGCCGCAAGCAGTGAACACTCTGCTGCTGCCTTGGTTGCAGCGCTTGTAAAGGATCTACCCGGCGCCCTCAGCAGGCATGCCGGGCGCCGGTCAGCATGCGCCGTAGCTCGGCGGCCAACCGGCCTGGCGGCTGTCACGCGACATCCGGGTGCTGCAGGTTAGTATCAGCCGGCCATACCAACCAAAACCGGAGATTCTCATGAGCCTGTTCCGCCGTATCACTGCCACCTTGCTGGCTTCGTCCCTCGTCTTCAGCGGCGCCTTGCATGCTGCACCGTCGACCTTGATCAGCACCGACCAACTGGCGGCGGCAACCGTACCGTCAGACAGCCGAAGCCAGTTGCTGGCCGCGCTGGACCGCGCCGACCTGGCCGCTGCGCTGCAGACCCGCGGCGTCTCGGTAGGCGATGTGCGAGCGCGCGTGGATGCGCTCACCGATGCCGAGGCCGCCCAGCTGGTGGCGCAGATCGACCAGGCACCGGCCGGCGCCGACATCGTCGGCGTGCTGTTCACGGTCTTCATCGTGCTGCTGGTCACCGACATCCTCGGTTTCACCAAGATCTTCCCGTTCACCCGCTCGGTGCGTTGAGCCACCGGCGCGGCCGGGTCGGCGCGGCAGCGCTGCTGGCGGCGTCGCTGCTGGCAGCGGTCGCGCTGTCGGGCTGCGCGCTGCTGCCGCTGCCACCGCAGACCGCAGCGCTGCTCAGCGCTGCGCCGGCCGACCTGCCCGTGCGTGTCGAACGCACGCAGGTCCCCTTCTTTCCACAAACGCCCTACCACTGCGGCCCCGCGGCGCTGGCCACGGTACTGGTTGATGTTGGCCTGCCGGGCAATCCGGACGCACTGGCCGACGCCGTGTTCCTGCCCGGCCGCGGCGGCAGCCTGCAGCTGGAGATGCTGGCCGGCGCCCGGCGCCAAGGCGCGGTGGCCACCCGGCTGCCCGGTGAACTGAGCGCCTTGCTGCGCGAAGTCGCCGCCGGTCATGCCGTGCTGGTGCTGCAGAACCTGGGCCTGGGCTGGGCCCCGATGTGGCACTACGCGGTGCTGGTGGGTTATGACCTGGCCACACGCGACCTGGTGCTGCGCAGCGGCACCGACAAACAAGCGCGGCTGTCGATGCGCACCTTTGAGCACACCTGGGCCCGCGCCGGCCATTGGGCCATCGTCGCCCTGCCGCCAGGCCAGTTGCCCGCCACCGCGCTTGAGGCCGAGGCGGTTGACGCTGTGCTCGGCTTCGGTCGTGTGGCGCCGCCCGGCCCGCTGGCGCAGGCCTGGCGAGCCGCGGCGGCGCGCTGGCCCGACAACCTGCTGGCGGCCATGGGGCTGGGCAACGCCCTGCATGCCGCCGGCGACCTGCACGGCGCGGCTAAGGCCTTCGAGCAAGCCGCGACCCGCCACGACAGCGCCGCAGCCTGGCATAACCTGGCGCTCACCCGCGACGCATTGGGCGAGGCCGACGCGGCCCGCGATGCCGCACGCCGCGCCGTGGCACGCGCCCGCGCCGCAGAGCCCCAGTGGCTGGATGCTGCCCTGCAAGCGCAGCGTGTGCTGGGCGGTGACAAGCACTGAGTTGCAGCCCAGTCACGACACCCGACCGCAGTGCAGGGTCATCCGTGAGGTCGCATCATGCAGGGCTTCAACCAGATCGACGGGAGTCACGCATGCCCCAGCTACATGTCAATGGTCGCCTGCACGAGCACGACGCCGAGCCCGACACGCCGCTGCTGTGGGTGCTGCGAGAACAACTGGGCCTGACCGGCACCAAGTTCGGCTGCGGTATCGCCCACTGTGGCGCCTGCACGGTGCACCTGGACGGCGCGCCGATGCGCAGTTGCGTACTGCCGGTCTCTGCCGTGCAGCCGACGCAGAAGATCACCACCATCGAGGCGCTGTCGGCCGACGGGCTGAGCCACGCGCTGCAAAAGGCCTGGGTGGCGCTCGACGTGCCGCAGTGCGGCTATTGCCAGAGTGGCATGCTGATGGCCGCCGCCGCACTGCTGAAGGACAAGCCCAAGCCCAGCGATGCCGACATCGATGCGGCCATCACCAACATCTGCCGCTGCGGCACCTATAACCGGGTACGCGCCGGCATCAAGCGGGCCGCCGGCATCGAGCAGGCCGCAGGCACTGCCGTGATCCACCTGACCAGGAGCCGGGCATGAGCGCGCCGGGCCGCCCCAAGGGCGAATTCCGGATGGCGCAGCCCGAGGATACGAAGGTGAGCTGCGCTGTCAACCGCCGCCAATTCCTCGGCACCGGCATCGCCGCTTCGGCCGCCGCCGGCGCCTTTGTGCTGGGCTTTCCGACGCAGGCTGCGGCACAAGGCGCGCCGGCCGAGATCACCGCCTGGGTGGTGGTGAAGCCCGACGAGACGGTGCTGATCCGCATCGCGCGCAGCGAGATGGGCCAGGGCACACTGACTGGTCTGGCGCAGTTGGTGGCCGAAGAACTGGCCTGCGACTGGACCCGCGTCACCACCGAATACCCAACGCCGGGGCAGAACCTGGCCCGCGCGCGCATCTGGGGCAACTTCTCCACCGGCGGCAGCCGCGGCATCCGCGAATCACAGCAATATGTGCGCGAAGGCGGCGCGAAGGCGCGGCTGATGCTGGTGCAGGCCGCAGCCGACAGCTGGGGTGTGCCGGCGGCCGACTGCCGCGTGAGCAAGGGCTTGATCACCCACCCAGCGACGAAGCGCAGCACCACCTACGGCGCCATGGCCGGCGCGGCGGCCAAGCTGGAAGCACCGAAGACGGTGGCGCTGAAAGACCCGAAGGACTGGAACCTGGTCGGCCAGCGCCTGGCGCGGCTGGACACGGTGGACAAGGTCAACGGCCGCCAGGTCTACGGTGCCGACCTCAAGCTGCCCGGCATGCTGCATGCGGCCATCGCCGCCTGCCCGGTGTTTGGTGGCAAGCTGAAATCATTCGACGCCGCCAAGGTGGCCGGCATGCCTGGCGTGAAGAAAGTGCTGGCGGTGGGTGACGACGCGGTGGCGGTGGTGGCCGACACCTGGTGGCGCGCCAAGAAGGCGCTGGACGCCTTGCAGCCCGAATGGGACCGTGGCGCTAACGCCAGTGTGCAGCAGACGCAGATCGACGCCCTGTTGACCGAAGGGCTGAGCGCCAAGCAGGCGGTGGACGGCAATGTGCAGGGTGACGTGGCAGCGGCGCTGGCCGGCGCGACACGCCGCGTCGAGGCGGTTTATGGCTACCCGCACCAGAACCACGCCACCATGGAACCAATGAACGCCACCGCCAAGTGGACGGCCGAGCGCTGCGAGGTCTGGACACCCACGCAGAACGGCGAAGGCGCGCTGGCCGCCACCGCGGCCGCCGCCGGGCTGCCACCAGCGCAATGCGAGGTCTACAAGCTGCACCTGGGTGGTGGCTTTGGCCGCCGCGGCGCGGTGCATGACTGGGTGCGCCAGGTGGTGCTGATCGCCAAGGAGCTGCCGGGCACGCCGATCAAGCTGCTGTGGTCACGCGAGGAGGACATGACGCATGGCCAGTACCACCCGATCACCCAGTGCAAGCTCACCGCCGGGCTGGATGCGCAGGGCCGCATCACGGCGCTGGACATGCGCATCAGCGGCCAGAGCATCCTGCAGGCGCTGTTTCCGAACGCGGTGCGCGAAGGCCGTGACCCGGTGGTCTTCCAGGGTCTGAACGCCGGTGGCGGCGAAGCCATGATCGGCTACGGCTTCCCTGCCCTGCGCATCAGCCACGCGATGCGCAACCCGCATGTGCCGCCGGGTTTCTGGCGCGGTGTCAACCTGAACCAGAACACCATCTACCTGGAGTGCTTTCTTGACGAGGTGGCACATGCCACCCAGCAAGATCCGCTGGCCTTGCGCCGCATGCTGATGAAGGACTACCCCAAGCACCAGGCGGTGCTCGACGCGGTGGCCGAGCGCGTGGGCTGGGGCAAACCGGCGTCCGATGTGCAGGGTCAGAAGGTGTTCCGCGGCCTGGCGCAGACCCACGGCTTCGGCAGCTATGTGGCGGCCTGCGCCGAGGTCTCGGTCAGCGCCGATGGGCAGCTGAAGGTGCACCGCATCGTGGCCGCCACCGACTGCGGCCATGCCGTCAACCCGCAGCAGATCGAGGCCCAGGTCGAGGGCAGCTTCGCCTATGGGCTGAGCGCTGCGCTGTTTGGTGAAATCACGGTGAAGGACGGCGCGATCGTGCAGACCAATTTCGACAGCTACCCGATCATGCGGCTGGTCGACATGCCCAAGGTCGAAACCATCGTGATGCCGTCCGGCGGGTTCTGGGGCGGCGTGGGCGAGCCCACCATCGCGGTGGCGGCGCCGGCGGTGCTGAACGCCCTCTTCGCCGCCACCGGCAAGCGCATACGCACCTTGCCGCTGAGCAAGCACAGCCTGCGTGCCTGAGGCCGGCAGCCTGATGCTGGCCGCCGCGCTGCTGGTGAGTGGGCCAGCGCCGGTGGGCGACCCGCAGCGCGGCGCCGATATCGTGCGCAGCCGCAGCAGCGGCCTGTGTGTGCTATGCCATGCGCTGCCCGGCGTGCCGGCGGTGCATGCGGGCACGCTGGGGCCGGATCTGGCCGGCGTCGGTGCGCGTTTTTCAAGAGACCAGTTGCGTGAACGGCTGGTGGCACCGGAGCGCTTCAACCCAGACACCATCATGCCTTCGGCCACACGGCGCGACGGCTTCACAAGGGTGGCGCCCGGGCGCGCCAGCCAGCCCTTGCTGAGCGCGCAGCAACTGGAAGATGTGCTCAGCCACTTGGAACAACTGAAATGATGCCGCCACGCGCCCTGCGTTCGCTGAGCCGCCGCGACGCCTCGATCACGCTGCTGGCCGTGGCCATCGCGCCGGCGTTGCGCGCTGCCGAGCCGACGCTGGACGCCGCCATCCGGACCTGGGCCGGCGACGCCACACCGCACGACGGCCGGGTGACGCTGGTGATCGCCGAACTGGTGGAAAACGGCAACGCGGTGCCGGTGACGGTGCGCGTCGACAGCCCGATGACAGCCGCCGAACATGTGACCGAGATCGCCTTGTTCAACCAGCGCAACCCGCAGCGCGAAGTGGCGCGTTTTCAGCTCGGCCCGCACAACGGCCGGGCCGAGGTCTCGACCCGCATCCGCCTGGCCACCAGCCAACGCCTGGTGGCACTGGCGCGGCTGAGCGACGGCAGCGTCTGGCAGCATCAGGTGGACGTGCTGGTGACACTCGCCGCCTGCATCGAGACTTGAGAACCTGCGCATGGCCACCCGCACCCTGATCCACCTGCCCAACCCGGCGCCCCGCGGCAGCGTGTTCGAGATCCGCTGCACGCTGCAGCACGCGATGGAAACCGGCCACCGGCGCGACGGCAATGGCAACCTGGTGCCGCGCGACATCGCCAACCGCTTCGAATGCCGGCTGGACGACGCGCAGGTGTTCGCCGCCGATCTTTACCCGGCCGTGGCGGCCAACCCCTACCTCGCCTTCACACTGCGCGCCGACCGTGCCGGCAGCCTGGTCTTTACCTGGACAGGCGACGGCGAGTTCCGCCATCAAGAGACGCGGCCCCTGGTGCTGGCATGAGGCGCCGCCGCCTGGGTCTGGCGGGGCGGGTGGCACTGGCCTGGTCACTGGCCTGGTCGCTGGGCCTGACGCTGGCCACCGTCGCCACGGCACAGGACACACGCCGGCCCGGCTGGGCCTTCATGAGCCCCACGCTGCAGGCCATGCAGTTCGACCTGACCCAGCACCCGGGTCAGTTGGCGGTGACCGAAGGCGAGGCCCTGTGGTTGCGCACCGCCGCCAATGGCCGGCGTTGCGCCGACTGCCACGCCCAGGTGCCGGCGGTGGCAGCGCGGTACCCGCGCGCTGTCGACGGCCGACCTCAGACCCTGGCAGCGCGCATCAACACCTGCCGCACCCAGCATCTGGGCCAGCCGGCCGAAGGCCCCGACGGCGCTGACGTGCTGGCGCTGCAAGCCCTGGTGGCCCAGCGCAGCATCGGCCAGCCGGTGACACCCGATCCGGCGCTGCAAGCCTGGGCGGCGCGCGGCCAGGCCATGTGGCGTCAGCGCTTCGGCCAGCTCAACCTGGCCTGCGCCCAGTGCCACGACCAGCACGCCGGCCAGCGCCTGGGCGGCGCCGCGATTCCCCAGGCCCATCCCACCGGCTACCCGACCTACCGCCTGCAGTGGCAAGGCCCGGGCTCACTGCAGCGCCGGCTGCGCGGCTGCCTGACGGGCGTGCGCGCCGAGCCTTTCGCACTGGGCGCCGACGCCTGGCTGGCGCTGGAGGCCTGGCTGATGCAGCGCGCCGCTGGTTTGCCCTGGGAAGGCGTGGCGCTGCGGCCGTGAGCCGCACGCGATCCAGCGGCCTCGCTTTTTCAACGCTCCTCGAAGCGAATGCTGCAGCGGATACCGGCGGGCGGCCGGCAGCACGACCTCGACGTGCAGCGGGTCGAGCCGCGCCAAAGTCATGACAACCGACTTGTCGGCGCGCATCAAGTCACCCGGTGACAGCTTGCGCTCGGCCACCACGCCGTCCAGCGGGCTGAAGATCGAACGTTGCAGCAGCAATGCCTTGTCGCGCTTGAGCTCCTGCTGGTGCATGGAAGCAATCAGAGAGACCGTCAACGTCGTTGGCAACATGATCACCGTGCGCATCTCCCACGGCTTCACTGCACGCAGGGTTGAGGTGATCGTCCTGCCAGCGCAAGACCCTGCGCCGGTGCCGGGCGCTATCGATCGCAGTGCGTGACCGCGATGGCGACCCCGCCGCAACGGGGCACATGCAGTAGAGCGCAGGTTTCGGGTGCGTTGCTTCAGCAGGCCCTGCGCCACCGCCTCGCGAAGCAGCGCGTTGATGCGGGTCTGCCAGCCCGGCCCGGTGGCGCGCAGCGCGGCCAGCTCATCGGGATCAACCCGAAAATCGAGCAAGGGTGTGTCGCACGGCCGCTGGCGGGCGGCCACGACGAACCAGTGGGCGCGCGTTCGTCCATTCGTCGTCCGTCAATGAGCACGCATCCGGGCCGGCCTCAATGCCAGCCTGGCTTGCCGCGTCTTCTTCAGGCGTGAGCTGCACCAGACGCTGGCCGCCTTTGGTTGTGATCGTCTTGGGCATAGCGTTGCACCGCTCATGGAAACGCCGGGCCGCTCCCAGGTTTTCTCATCCCCTTTGGGGAGCCTGACGCGAAGCGGCAGGTCTGGGGGCGCTCTCTACCTTTGGCCTTGCGCACGCTGATCGGCCGGCGTACACATGACCGACAGCCTCCTAGACGAACTCCAGAGACAACTACGCAGCACTGTGGGTTCTGACGTAGGCACACGACTTCAACGTGCCCCGGCCTGCCGGTCAAGTGAGAACAACCGGTTACCGCCCGTGATTCAAGTTGTCCGCCGCGGCGCCGTTAACCCATCACGGGCCGCCGCTTGCGTGGGTGCCCGCCTTCGACACCACTGCACCGCCACCCGACATCCGCCACATGTTTCCCATGACCCAGCATGCAACTTCGGCTTCAGCCAAAGGCGGCCTGAAGAAGCCGCTGCAAGCCAGCCCTCCGCTGAATAGCACGCTTTGTGCTGCCCTGCTGGCCACCCTGCTGGCCGGCTGCGGCGGGGGCGGGGGCGGCGATCAAGGGCCGGCAGCCACCACCGCCAGCACGCCTGTCACCGCGCCAGAAGCCGGCACCGCCGGTGCTGGCGCCGGCACCGCCACCCTCACCAGCGCCCCGGTTACCTCTGAAGCCGCGGCCGTGGTGCAGGCCGAAGTGGCAGCCCAACAAGCCGCCGCAGCGGCCACCGCCGCCGTGCAGGCTGAAGCCGCAGCCGCCGCGCAGGCTGAGAAATCCGCCGCCAACGCCACCTCCGCACTGGCAGATACCAGCACCGCAACTGCCTCGCCAGCGCTTACGGCGCCGGTGGTGGTGGCCCCGGTCATGGCTGTGGTCGCCAGCCCCAGCGCGCCACCCAGGCTGATCGTGCGCGCCCGCGGCAGCCTGGCCGCCGGCATCGGCCCGCTGATGGAAGTGCGGCTGAACGGCAGCCTGCTGGGCACCGCACAGGTGAACGCCACCACCTTCACCGACTACAGCTTCACCGCCCCGCTGCTGGCCGCAAGCGCCAAGCTCGACATCGTTTTCACCAACGATGCGGTGATCAACGGCGAAGACCGCAACCTCTACCTGGCCTATGCCGCACAGGGCAGCCAGGTGCTGATGCCAACCGAGCGCAATGCCGTCTACGACCGCGGCTCGGGCGCCAAGGCCTTCGACGGCCTGGACACCTTGCCCGGCCAGACCACCCTGTACTCGAGCGGCGCCATGCGCATGACCTGGCCGGCAGCCGCCGCGGCCAGCGACGCCAACCTGGCCCGCAAGCAGGACGCCGTGCGCTTTCTCAGCCAGGCCAGCTTTGGCCCCACCACTGCCAGTGTGACCGCGCTGGCAAGCAAGACCACCACCGCCTGGCTGGCCGAGCAGATGGCCTTGCCCGCCACGGCCGACTATGTGAACTTTGTGCAGGCGCAGTACGACAAAGGCGCGGCCTTCCGCCCCAAGGGCGCCAGCTACACACCCAACTGGGTCGGCCAGGCCTTTTGGCAGACCGCAGCCACCGCGCCCGACCAGCTGCGCAAGCGGGTGGCCTTTGCGCTGCACCAGATATTCATGGTGTCGCAAGTGGACAGCAACCTGTGGCA
>JBBQZM010000072.1:0-16174 GCA_038207685.1 Burkholderiales bacterium | reverse complement strand
CCACTCGGCCAGCGCACCATGCAGGCGCAGCACCGGCGCGCCGCTGGGCAGGTTGAGGATCTCACAGGCGCGCCAGGTCATCGGCAAACGCATGCCCAGGCCGATGGCCTTGGAGAAGGCCTCCTTGGCCGAGAAGCGGGTGGCCAGGAAGGCCACGCCGCGCACCTCGGCGCGGGCGCGGCGGGCGTGGAAGACCTGCAGTTCGGCCGGGCCCAGCACCTTCTCGGCAAAGCGGTCACCACGCCGCGCCAGCGTGGCGCGCAGGCGGCGGATGTCGCAGATGTCGGTGCCGATGCCGTGGATCATGGGCGGCCGGCGCGTTTGCCACCGGGTTGCTCCAAGGCGGACACAACCTGCTGATGGGGTGACGCCGCAGGCGGGGCCATGAACGCGGTCTGGATGCAGCGCTGGTAGGCGCGTACCGTCTCGGTGAGGCCGAGTTCCAGCGCGTCGGCGATCAGCGCATGGCCGATCGACACCTCCAGCACGCCGGGCACGGCGCGCAGGAAGTCGCTCAGGTTGTCACGGTTCAGGTCATGGCCGGCATTGACCCCCAGGCCGGCGGCCAAGGCCGCCCGCGCTGCCGCGGCATAGCGCGCCAGCACCTCGGCCTGCGCGGGTGTGCCATGCGCGCGGGCATAGGACTCGGTGTAGAGCTCCACCCGGTCGGCGCCGCAGGCACGGGCGGCCGCCATCAGCGCGGGCTCCGGGTCCATGAACAGGCTGACCCGCGCGCCCAGTGCCTGGGCCTCGGCCACCAGCGGCTGCAGGCGCTGCGCATCCTCAGGAAAACGCCAGCCATGGTCGCTGGTGAACTGGTCTTCGCTGTCGGGCACAAAGGTCAGCTGATGCGGCCGCAGTTCGCGCGCCAAGTCCATCAGGTTGTGAAACGGGTTGCCCTCGATGTTGTATTCGGCCTCGGGCCAGTCGCGCATCAGCGCCGCCAAGTCATGCGCATCCTGGCTGCGGATGTGACGCGCATCGGGCCGCGGGTGCACGGTGATGCCCTGGGCACCGGCCAGCAGCGCCTGGTGCGACAGCTTGACCACATCGGGGATGCCCAGGTGGCGGGTGTTGCGCAGCAGCGCGATCTTGTTGACGTTGACCGACAGCGCGGTGCGCTGGGTGCGGGCATGGGCTTCGGGGGCGACGAGGGGATTCATGAGGTCTGGTGTCAAGCAGCGGTGATCTTCAGGCCGGAGACGGCGGTGCCGCGTCAAGCAACCGACGCACATCCAGCATCATCTGGCGGGTGCGCAAGGGCGGTGAGCCCAGATGATAGTGAAGCAGCGTGCGCAGCTGCAGCTTGAGGGCCGGCAAGGCCAGCCTGCAGCAGCGGCGCAGCGCGGCGATGTCGTCGGCATCCAGCGCCGCCTGCAGGCCCAGGCACAGCGTGGCGGCAAGTCCAAACTCGTCGGCGGGCGCCGCCAGCACCAGGCCGGCCTCACCCTGCAACCGGTAACTGCGGCCCGGCTGCAGCGCCTCTTGGGTGGTGGTGTTGCAGGACAAGTCAGGCAGCACGCCGGTTTCGCGCAGCAGCAGCAACTCAAAGGCGCGCAGCGGCGATTCGTCCTCGGCCGCCGCCAGTGCGAGCGCCAGCAAGGTGTCGGCATAGGCGTCGAACAAGCGCTCGTGCGGATCGCCGCGGGCCAGCAGCTTCATCAGCAACTCGTTGAGGTAGAAGCCGGTGATCAGCCGCGCCGGTGGCAGCGTGGCGCCGGCACCCGCATATTCGGCGCTGCGCAGCGAGACGATGTCGGCGCCCTCCTCGGCCTTGGCGCGGCTGGTGGCCACCAGCAGCCGCTGAAAAGGCATCAGCACCGGCCGCAGCTGCGAATACGGCCGCTTGGCGCCCTTGGCGACCGCCGCCACCCGACCCTGATCGCGGGTGAAAAGATCGATGATCAGGCTGGTTTCGCTCCAGTCCCACTGGTGCAGCACATAGGCTGGCAGCAGCGGCGCCGCGCGCCGGCCGCCGGTCGCGGCCGATGCGCTGGCGCCGGCCCGGCCAGAGGCGCAGCTCATTCGTAGCCGTAGGAGCGCAGGTGTGCCTCGCTGTCGGCCCAGCCCGAGCGCACCTTGACCCAGAGCTCGAGGAAGACCTTGCAACCGGTGAGCTTCTCCAGTTCCTGCCGGGTCTCGCTGCCAATGCGCTTGAGCCGTTCACCACCTTCGCCGATGACCATGCCCTTGTGGCCTTCGCGTTCGACCACGATGGTGGCAGCGATGCGGCGCAGCGGCCGCGCCCGGCCGCCCGAAGCGGCCGCGCTCCCCGTGGGGGAGGGAGGCTGCGCAGCAGCGTCCAAGGGGTCATCGCCACCCTCTTCCTCGTACTTGTCGATGACCACGGTGGCGCTGTAGGGCAGCTCGTCGCCCGTGAGACGGAACAGCTTCTCTCGTATCAGCTCGGCGGCCATGAACTTGTCGCTGCGGTCGGTGAGTGCGTCTTCCTCGTAGATCCAGGGCTGCTCGGGCAGGTAAGGCGCGACGATCTTGAACAGGCGCTCGACATCGCTGGGCTTGGTCGACGACATCGGCACGAACTCGGCAAACGGGTGCCGCTCCTGCATGCTCTTGAGCCAGGGCAGGATGTCGGTGCGCCGCGCCGACAGGTCAAGCTTGTTGGCCACCAGAAAGGCCGGTTTGTCTGGCGGCAGCAAGGCCAGCACCTTGGCGTCGTCCAGGCCGAAGCGGCCCGCCTCGACCATGAACAACACCACATCCACATCGCCCAGCACCGCGGTGACGGTGCGGTTGAGGTTGCGGTTGAGCGCGGTGCGGCCACGCACCTCCTTGGTCTGGAAGCCCGGCGTGTCGACAAACACGTACTGCGTGTTCTCCAGCGTGCGGATGCCGGTGATGCGGTGGCGCGTGGTCTGCGCCTTGCGCGAGGTGATGCTGATCTTCTGCCCCACCAGCGCATTGAGCAGGGTGGACTTGCCGACGTTGGGCCGGCCGACGATGGCCACCAGGCCGCAGCGGCGGCCCTCGACATCCAAGGGGTCGACCGCAACTGACGGCTCGTCAGGCTGGGGAATGGGCGGAATGTCGTGGGCGGTCATGGGCAGGCTCGGTGGTGCGGCGCGGGGGCGCGGAGGGCGTCTTTGAATGAAATCACAGCGAACCGGATCCGGCGACGCTGCGCGGGCTAGGGCCGCGCCAACCGCGATCATGCACGCAAGGGCCCGCCCGGTCGATCACTGGCCTTGAGCCTGCCCAGCATGCGGCGGGCGGCTTCCTGCTCGGCCGCGCGGCGGGACTTGCCCTCACCCTGCTCGGCCAGGCCCAGTGACGGCACGGCGCAGGCCACCTCGAAGGTCTGCGCATGCGCCTGGCCGCGGGTGGCGACGATGCGGTAGGCCGGCACCGGCAGCTTGCGGCCTTGCAGCCACTCCTGCAGTTCGGTCTTGGCATCCTTGCGCCAGCTGTCGGTCTCGCTGCCAGCGATCAGTTCGCCGAACAATTGCCGCACCAGCTGGGCGGCCGGCGCCAGACCGCCGTCGATGAAGATGGCGCCAATCAGCGCCTCCACCGCATCGGCCAGGATCGACGGCCGCAACGCGCCGCCGCCGCGGGCTTCGCCCTCGGACAGCTTCAGCACCTCGGGCAAGCCCAGCGTCAGCGCGGCGCGGTGCAGGCTGTCCTCACGCACCAGGTGGGCACGCACGCGGGTCAGATCGCCCTCGTCGGAGTCGGCAAAACGCTCGTAGAGCAGGCTCGAGACCGACATGTTGAGCACCGAGTCGCCCAGGAACTCGAGCCGCTCGTTGTGATCGGCGCCAAAGCTGCGGTGGGTGAGCGCGCGCTGCAGCAGCCCGGCATCGTTGAAGCGGTGGCCCAGACGGGCCTGCAAGGCATCGAGAGCGGAAACGGGTCGGGAACTCATGGTCAAAATGGGGTGCAGGCGGCGGGCCTGGCCGCTGCACCTGCCGTGGCGCTACTGGGAGCGGCCAGCGTACTTGATCAACAGAAACACCGGGCTGACGAGTTCGATTTCTTTCTCGTAGGCAAAGCCGATCACCACCTTGCCGTTCTCCTTGGTGATGTCGAGGTCCTTGCCTTGCAAGGAGACGATAGAGATGTCGATCTGCCGCTGTTTGTCGAACCCGGCGCGGATCTCCGGCACGGTATTGGCGGGCGTCAGGACCAGCCGCTCAATCGCGCTCTTGATCGTGAAGTACTCGGTCACGGTGGGCACTACCCGTACCAGCAGGTAACCGACGAAGCCGACCAGGATGGCCCAGGACAGCAAGCCGATCAGGCTGACACCGCGCTGCGCTGCGGGTGAGGGGCGCTGGCGCCGGTGGCTGCTGTGGCGGTAGATGTTTTTCATGATGCCGGATGTGACCGTCGCATCAGTGAAAGCTGCCGATGCGGCGCAGGTTGCCGAAGTTCATCCACACAAAGAACGCGCGTCCGACGATGTTCTCGTCGGGGACGAAACCCCAGTAGCGCGAATCCTGTGAATTGTCGCGGTTGTCGCCCATCACAAAGTAGTGGCCGGCCGGCACTTTGCACGACACGCCCTCGGCGGTATAGCGGCAGTTGTCACGGAAGTTGACAAAGCTCGGCATCGGCCGGTAGATCGACGCCCGCTTCGGATCGACCAGGATGCCATGCGCCACGTCGCCGAGTTTCTCGGTGAACTTGGGCATGTAGCGCATGCTGTCGTCGTCGTAGAAATCGCCTTCCGAGGTCAGCGGCACGGGCTGGCCATTGATGCTGAGCGTCTGGTTGACATAGCTCAATTCGTCGCCGGGGATTGCCACCACCCGCTTGATGTAGTCGACCCGCGTGTCGACCGGATAGCGGAAAACGATCACGTCGCCACGCTTGGGATCGTTGTTGGCGATGACCTTGGTGTTGAGCACCGGCAGGCGCACGCCGTAGTGGAATTTGTTCACCAGGATCAGGTCACCGACCAGCAGCGTCGGAATCATCGAGCCCGAGGGGATCTTGAACGGTTCGAACAGGAACGAGCGCAGCAAGAACACCGCCAGGATCACCGGGAACAGGCCGGCGGTCCAGTCCAGCCACCAGGGCTGCATCAGCAGGCGCTCACGAGCCTCGGCCACGTTGCCGTCGACCTGCTGTATGCCCATCTTGCCGAGTTCGGCGCGGCGCGCCTTGTCTTGCACGATCAGCGCCTCGGCAGCGGCGGCGCGCGCCGGTGCAAAGCGAAAACGCTCGGCCAACCAGTAGACGCAGGTGACCACCGCCAGCACAAACAGCAGCAGCGAGAAGTTGCCGATCCAATAGCCCATGTACCAGCCGGCGCCGTAGACCAGCAGGATGCCGTAGAGCACGGCGGTAATGACACTCATCATGGGTGGGGTGCTTCGGTTTGGATCAGTCTTCGACCTGCAGGATGGCCAGGAAGGCCTCCTGCGGCACTTCCACCGAGCCGATCTGCTTCATGCGCTTCTTGCCGGCCTTCTGCTTCTCGAGCAGCTTCTTCTTGCGGCTGATGTCGCCGCCATAGCATTTTGCCAGCACGTTCTTGCGCAGTGCCTTGATGTTCTCGCGGGCGATGATATTGGCGCCGATCGCCGCCTGGATCGCCACGTCGTACATCTGGCGCGGGATCTGCTCGCGCATCTTGGCCGCCACCGCGCGGCCGCGAAACTGGCTCTTTTCGCGGTGCACGATGATCGACAGCGCATCGATGCGATCGCCGTTGATCAGCAGGTCGACCTTGACCACGTCGGCAGCGCGGTACTCCTTGAACTCGTAGTCCATGCTGGCATAACCACGCGACACGCTCTTGAGCTTGTCGAAGAAGTCGAGCACGATCTCGGCCAGTGGCATGTCGTAGGTCAGCATCACCTGGCGGCCGTGGTAGGCCATGTTGAGCTGCATGCCGCGCTTCTGGTTGGCCAGCGTCATCACCGGGCCCACATAGTCCTGCGGCATGTACAGGTGCACGGTGACGATGGGCTCGCGGATCTCCTTGATGCGGCCCAGGTCGGGCATCTTCGAGGGGTTCTCCACCTCGACCACCTCGCCGTCGTTCAACTCGACCTGGTAGACCACGCTGGGCGCGGTGGTGATCAGGTCCTGGTCGAACTCGCGCTCCAGCCGCTCCTGCACGATCTCCATGTGCAGCAGGCCGAGAAAGCCGCAGCGAAAGCCGAAGCCCAGCGCCTGGCTCACCTCGGGCTCATAGCGCAGCGAGCTGTCGTTGAGCTTGAGTTTCTCCAGCGCGTCGCGCAACTGGTCGTATTCGCTGGCCTCGGTGGGGTAAAGGCCGGCAAACACCTGCGGCTGGATTTCCTTGAAGCCGGGCAGCGCCTGCTCGGCCGGGCCGGCATTGTTCGGCAGCTTCTTCTCGAGCGTGACGGTGTCTCCCACCTTGGCCGCCTGCAGTTCCTTGATGCCGGCGATCAAGAAGCCGACCTCGCCAGCGCGCAGTTCGTCGCAGGCTTCGCTCCTGGGCGTGAACTTGCCGAGGCTGTCCAGCGGGTAGACGGCGTTGGTGGCCATCATGCGGATGCGGTCGCCCTTCTTCAGCACGCCGTCGACCACGCGCACCAACATCACCACGCCAACGTAGTTGTCGAACCAGCTGTCGACGATCATCGCCCGCGGCGGGCCATCGGGGTCGCCCTTTGGCGGCGGCATGCGGCTGATCACCGCCTCGAGGATCTCGTCGATGCCCATGCCGGTCTTGGCCGAGCAGGGAATGGCGTTGTCGGCGTCAATGCCGATCACGTCCTCGATCTCGGCCCGCGCGTTGTCGGGATCGGCGTTGGGCAGATCCATCTTGTTGAGCACCGGCACCACCTCGACGCCGAGGTCGAGCGCGGTATAGCAATTGGCCACCGTCTGTGCCTCGACACCTTGGCTGGCATCGACCACCAGCAGCGCACCCTCGCAGGCCGACAGCGAGCGGCTGACTTCGTAGCTGAAGTCGACATGGCCCGGCGTGTCGATCAGGTTGAGGTGGTAGACCTGGCCGTCTTTGGCGGTGTACCGCAGCGAGGCGGTCTGCGCCTTGATGGTGATGCCGCGCTCACGCTCGATGTCCATCGAGTCGAGCACCTGAGATTCCATCTCGCGGTCTGTGAGGCCGCCGCAGCGGTGGATCAATCGATCAGCCAGGGTCGACTTGCCGTGGTCGATGTGGGCGATGATCGAGAAGTTTCGGATGTGGTCCATGGGTTCGGTCGTGCGCTCGATACCGGCTGCGGGTCACGCTCGATGCAGATCGAAGCGGGCGCAGCCGGAGGCGCGTTGAATCGGGCGGTGTTGCAGACAAATCGGCCCGTTGCGGGACATAAAAAAAAGGCACGTCCAAAGAGGAGACGCGCCTTCCAACAAATGTTTGGCAACTGCTTGTTGGGCCTTTATTGTAGCCAAAACCATCGGGCTGGAAGCCGCGCCAATGCTTGATTTCCGGCCGTTGCAGGGTGCCAACAAGCGAAAGTTATCAACAGCTTGTTCACAGTCTTTGGATGCTCCAACTGCGGCGTTGGCGCAACGCAACAAATGCCGGCTTCCAGTCCTAAAAAGAGCATGAATTGCCAAATTCTAACCGCCCGCGCAAGCAATCCAGGCTGTCGCCGCGATGAAGCGAGCGGTCACCAACTTTCAATTCGACAAAATCGACAAAGCCGTACTGTTCGGCAGGCCATCCCGGATCGCAGGCAGGTCGAACTAAATTTCGCGATATGAAAAGACCCGGCTACCCACTCGGATGAGCCGGCAGGCGGCCGGATCGTTCTGCGCTCAGCGGCCGGGGCGGATCACCAGGTAATTGACCCACTCGCCGCGCCGCACCATCACGCTGACCGCGCGCGATTTCTCGGCCTTGGCGGCCACCGCCATGAACTGCTTGACGTCGCTGATCTCGGTGTTGTCCAACGCCAGGATGACATCACCCTCACGCAGGCCAGCGCGCGCCGCAGCACCTTCCGTCGCGTCCACACGCACGCCGCCGCGCAGCTTGAGCTCACGCTTGGCAACGTCGCCGAGCTCGCTGACGGTCAGGCCCAGCGCGCTTTTGGCGGCTGATGCCGGCGGGCGGCTTTCGCCTGGCGAAGGCGCTCGGGTGGCGACGTCGGCCTCGAACTCGGCCACGCTCACCGACACGTCCCGGCTGCTGCCGCGCCGGAACACCTGCAGCACGGTCTTGCTGCCGGGCTTGATACCACCGACGATGCGCGGCAGGTCACCCGATTTTTCGATCAGCTTGCCATCGACCTTGGTGATGATGTCGCCGGCTTCGATGCCCGCCTTGTCGGCCGGGCCGCCACTTTCGACGCCGCGCACCAACGCACCGGCGGGCTTGCCCAGGCCGATGGACTCGGCCACCTCCTTGGTCACCGGCGCGATGGTCACGCCGATGCGGCCACGGATCACCCGGCCGCCGGAGCGCAACTGGTCGGCGACGCGGCTGGCCTCGTCGATGGGAATCGCGAACGATATGCCCATGAAGCCGCCTGAACGGCTGTAGATCTGCGAGTTGATGCCCACCACCTCGCCGCGCATGTTGATCAGCGGGCCGCCGGAGTTGCCGGGATTGATCGCCACGTCGGTCTGGATGAAAGGCAGGTAGTCGCCGGTGTCACGCGCCTTGGCACTGACGATGCCGGCGGTGACACTGTTCTCCAGGCCGAAGGGCGAGCCGATGGCCATCACCCACTCGCCGACCTTGAGCCGGCTGACGTCGCCCAGCTTCACCGCCGGCAGGCCCGCGGCTTCGATCTTGACCACCGCCACGTCGGTGCGCTTGTCCAGGCCGATCACCTTGGCCTTGAATTCGCGCTTGTCGGTGAGCGTGACCATCAGCTCGTCGGCACCGTCCACCACATGGGCATTGGTCATCACATAGCCGTCGGCGCTGAGGATGAAGCCCGAACCCACGCCGCGCTGCTGTGGCTCTTCATCACCACCGCCACGGGGCCCGCGCGGCCCGCCCGGCAGCGGGATGCCGAAGCGGCGGAAGAATTCTTCCATGTTGGGATCGATGCCACTGCCGGGCGCGCCGGCACGGCTGCTGCGCTCCATCGTGCGGATGTTGACCACCGACGGGCCGACCTTCTCCACCAGTTCGGTGAAGTCGGGCAGCTCGCCCCGACCTTGGGCGAGCGCCGCCTGCGGCAGCGCCACAGCCACCAGCCCCAGCACCAGCGCGGCGCGCAGCAGCACACGGCGACCGCCTTGCAGCGGCGTCAGCATCGACAACTTCAAATCGGACATGCACATCCCTCTCGTTCAAGAATTCAACGGCCAGCGTTGGGGCAACAGGTGAAGCACCTGCCCGACGCAACGCTCAGCGCTTGCGCTCCAGCATGGCCTCGAACAACTGCACCGTAGCCATCGGCACCTCGCCCACCACGGTGATCCACCAGTCGCCACGCCGGTTCATCAGCGTGTGCGACGCGCCCAGGCTGGTGCCCATCGCATGCTTGTGCCGCTGCGCATCGTAGGGCTCGATGAATACCGACACATGACTCAGGCCATCGGAGAACACCGACTGCAGCACCTGCACCGGTGTGTCGGCCTCCGGTGTCATGCCCAAAGGCCGGCGGCTGCAGCTCACCAACTGGAAGCCGGGCACCGACTTGCCCAGCACCCAGCCCTCGGCATCGAGGTGGGTGCGCTCGGTCTGCGGCCGCAGCACACGGTAACCGTCGAGCTTTTTCATCGCCCGCAGAATGGTCTCGGGCTGCGGTCGGGCACCGATCTGCACCTCGATGAAGGCCGCCGACTCCAGCACATCGCCGGCCGGGCTGAGTACATCGTTGCGCAGCAGCAGCCCGGTCTGGCGATCGACCCACAGCCGCTGCACAAAGCGCAGCTTGTCGCGCGGTTGGAGCATCAGCACGTCAACCTCGTGGTCGGCCACCCGTTCCTTGCCAAGGAGCCGCAACTCGTAGTGCTCCAACGTGCGCGCCGGGGCCACACCAGGCAAGGCCGGGAAATCGGCCACCGCGTCGCGCTGCTCGGCCATCGCCACCTTGGTGGTCGGCCACAGCGTCAGCAGTTGATCGTTGTGCCGGTACTGCACACGGGCGCGGCCGTCGAGCAGTTCGAGACGCTCGTAGCGCTGGTTGCCTTCGCCGTAATGCAGGATGCGCGAGCTCGACACCACACCACCCACGCTGTACATCAGCGTGCCCTGGTAGCTGCTGGTCAACGCCGCTTGTTGAATGCGTTGCAGCCAGCCGGGGCCGTCATGCGCCGCAGGCAATACGGGTAATGCCGGTACTGCCGGCGTTGCGGCAGCGCCGACCACCAGCATAGGCACACTCAGCAACGCAACCGCCGTGCCCACGCCCAGACCGAGCCGGCCCAGCCGCCGCCGGGCACGCACGATGCCCATGCTCATCGGCCCTCGTAGACGATCTGCACGCGATGTTCGGCCGCGCCGGCTGCCATCGCACTGTTGGCCAGGCTGCGATGGGCCGACAGGTAACGATCCAGCCGTGCATCGCGCACCAGCATGCCGGAGGCGTCTGAGGATCCCGCAGGAACGGCCGCCAGCGTCGGCCCTGCAGGTGTTGGCGTCATCAGCTGCGACACCCCCAACATCCCGACCACGGCCACAAAACCCGCAGCCACGGCGGCCGGCGCCATCAGCCTGCGCCAGCGCGATCGGGCCGCACGGTGCAGCGCAGGGCCGCCGTTGGCCGCCTGTCGATCATTGCCGGCAATGGCCGGCTCAGGCGGTGCCAGCGGCGCGGGCGCCAGCGGCACAGGTTCATCAGCCAGGCGAAGCCGCAATGACTGCAAAAAGGCCTCATCGGCCGCAGGCCGGGTGGCGAGGTCTTCGCTGCGCAGCACATCGCCGATCAGATGGTAGGCATGCCAGTCGGCGCGCAGATCAGCGTCCTGCTGCCAGGCGGCCAGCGCCGAGGCTTGCTCATTCGCCGGTAACTCTCCGTCCATCAACGACGACAGTGCCTGCCGATGGACGGCAGGCTCGGTTTGCGATCGATTCACCATGATGCTTGTTCAACTCCTGGGGCCAGTGGCGAGGCGGCGGCACCCTCGCAATTTGTCATGTTCGACACCGTTGACACCGTTGTCACCACCGATCTCCCTCGCGCGTGCCGAGCAAGGGCCGAAGCCGCTGCGCGATCGCCTCGCGCGCACGGAAGATGCGCGAGCGCACGGTGCCGATCGGGCAATTCATCAACTCTGCAATCTCGTCATAACTGAGGCCTTCGATCTCGCGCAGCGTGATCGCCTGCCGCAGATCGTCCGACAAGGCATCGATCGCGGCATTGACGGCCTGCGCGATCTCCTTGCTGGCCAGCAACGCTTCCGGCGTTTCACCGTCGGTTAGTTCGCGCTCGTGGCGGGAAGTTTCATCGCCCTCGTCATTAACACTGGTGCGGGCCGATTCGATCACCAAGGGGTCACGCTTCATGTCCACCAACGCCTTCTTGGCGGTGTTGACGGCGATGCGGTAGAGCCAGGTGTAGAACGCGCTGTCGCCGCGGAACTGCGGCAAGGCACGGTAGGCGCGGATGAAGCTTTCCTGCGCGATGTCCTGCACCAGATCGACATCGCGCACCATGCGGGCGATCAGGCGCTCGATGCGGCGCTGGTACTTGATGACCAGCATCTCGAAGGCCTTGGTTTCACCGCGCTTGGCGCGCTCGACCAGACTGACGTCGCTCTCTTCCACGCTCAGGCTCCGGGCGGCTGCGGCCGGTGCTCGGGCGGGGCGCCGGCGTGCGCCGCCAGCGCGACGCACAAGCCATGCCAGGCTGCACCCGCCGCACGCGCACTGGCAATGCGCCAGAACGTCTGTCCGCCCGCAGCGGGATGCAGGCGCAACAACGCCCAGGGGCCTAGCTGAAGGGCAATCTCCAGCCGCGCCAGCGGCGGCTCGGCCCGCCCATCGGGCGCAACCCAGCACCAGACCTGGCCATCCCAGCGCAAATGACCCGCCGCCGCCGGCAAGGCACGGCGGGCCAGTACAGCGCCCAAGGCGGCGAGCGACAGCGCCAGCACGACGATGCCGGCCAGCGCCAGCGCGCCAAAGCCGAGTTCTGCCCGCAACAGCCCCCAGACGGCCAGCACCACGCCGGTGGCGGCATGCAACAGGATGATCAGCATGCGCTCGCGTCCACCGCTGTCGAGTGCCGCATCAACGGCCGGGGCAGCGCGCATGCGCGTTGCCAGCGCCGCTCACACGCGACGCAGAACCAGCGTGCCGTTGGTGCCGCCGAAGCCGAAATTGTTCTTCACCGCCACGTCGATCTTCATCTCGCGCGCGGTGTTGGCGCAGTAGTCCAGGTCGCACTCGGGATCCTGGTTGAAGATGTTGATCGTCGGCGGCGAGATCTGGTGGTGCACCGCCAGGGCGGTGAACACCGTCTCGATGCCGCCGGCGCCGCCCAGCAGGTGGCCGGTCATCGACTTGGTGGAGTTCACCACCAGCCGCTTGGCATGGTCGCCAAAGGCCAGCTTGATGGCGTTGGTCTCGTTCAAGTCGCCCAGCGGTGTGGACGTGCCGTGTGCGTTGAGGTACTGCACCTCGTCGGCATTGATAGCGGCACTGCGCAGCGCCGCACGCATGCTGCGCTTGGGGCCGTCGACATTGGGCGCGGTCATGTGGAAGGCATCCGCGCCCATGCCGAAGCCAGCGAGCTCGGCATAGATCTTGGCGCCGCGCGCCTTGGCATGCTCGTACTCTTCAAGCACCAGCACGCCGGCGCCCTCACCCAGCACAAAGCCGTCGCGGTCCTTGTCCCAAGGCCGCGAGGCGGTCTTCGGGTCGTCGTTGCGCGTCGACAGCGCCCGGGCAGCGGCAAAACCGCCAATGCCCAGCGGCGAGACCGTGCTTTCGGCGCCGCCGGCAATCATCACGTCGACATCGCCGTACTCGATCAGCCGGCCGGCAACGCCGATGGCATGCAGGCCGGTGGTGCAGGCCGTGACGATCGCCAGGTTGGGCCCGGTGAAGCCGTATTTGATCGAGATGTGGCCCGAGATCATGTTGATGATCGAGGCCGGCACGAAAAACGGCGAGATGCGGCGTGCGCCGCGAGCGGCGTACTCGATCTGCGTGGCTTCGATCAGCGGCAGACCGCCGATGCCCGAGCCCACCAGACAACCGATGCGCTCGGCCTGCACTTCGCTCAGCGCGTCGCCAGTCGGCAAACCCGCATCCTGCACCGCCTGGATGGCCGCAGCCATGCCATAGTGGATGAAGGTGTCCATGTGGCGGGCTTCCTTGCCGGGGATGTAGTCCTCGACATTGAATCCCTTGACCTCACCGGCGAACCGGCAGGACAGGCCAGAGGCGTCGAACCGGGTCACGGTGTCGATGCCGGACTGGCCAGCCACAAGATTGGCCCAACCTTCGGCCACGGAATTGCCCACGGGGCTGATCAGCCCCAGGCCGGTGATGACGACGCGACGACGAGTCATGAAGCCCGCCCCGCGTCCAACGGGACCGTTGGCCGATCCCCCGAGGGCATGCGGGCCGGCTTGGGAGCGGCCCGGCGCTCGGCCCGCCCGCTGCGTCGTTGCGCCGCTTGACTCATGAACTCAACTCAGGCCTTTTGGTGCTTGACGGCGTAGTCGATCGCCAGTTGCACCGTGGTGATCTTCTCGGCTTCTTCATCGGGGATCTCGATGCCGAACTCGTCTTCGAGGGCCATCACCAGTTCCACCGTGTCAAGCGAGTCGGCGCCGAGATCGGCCACAAAGGCCTTCTCGTTGGTGACTTCGACTTCGGCAACGCCGAGTTGCTCGGCGATGATTTTCTTGACGCGTGCTTCGATATCGCTCATGACTCCTCCGGGAGTAAAAATATTCAAACAGCCCAGGATTCTACCGGCGGTGGGGCGCTTGCTCTAATTTGCCCTTCCGCGGCGCCGGTCGGGCATTGGACCGGCCCTCTTTCAAAGCCCTCGCAGCCAGGCTGCAGAGGGCAATGATCCAGCTCAATTCATGTACATGCCGCCGTTGACGTGCAGCTCGGCGCCGGTGATATAGCCGGCCAGCGGGCTGGCCAGAAAGGCCACCGCATGGGCGATCTCGTCGGGTGTGCCGAGACGCCCCAAAGGAATCTGGCCCAGCAGCGCGGCCTTCTGCGCCTCGGGCAGATCGGCGGTCATGTCGGTGGCAATGAAGCCTGGCGCAATGCAGTTGACGGTGATGTTGCGGCTGCCCAACTCACGCGCCAACGCGCGCGTCATGCCGGCCACGCCGGCCTTGGCGGCGGCGTAATTGGCCTGGCCGGCGTTGCCGCTGGCGCCCACCACCGAGGTGATGTTGATGATGCGGCCGTGGCGCTGCTTCATCATCGTGCGCATCACTGCCCGGCTGCAGCGGAACACCGCCTTCAGGTTGGTGTCGAGCACGGCGTCCCAGTCGTCGTCCTTCATGCGCATGGCCAGGGTGTCGCGGGTGATGCCGGCGTTGTTGACCAGCACATGCAGGCCGCCATCGGTCTTGACGATGGTGTCGATCGCGGCGTCCACCGCAGCAGCGTCGTTGACATCCAGCCGCAGACCGCGCCCGCCCTGCCCCGCCAGCGCGCCGCTGATCGCCGTAGCGCCGGCCTCGCTGGTGGCGGTGCCGATCACGGTGAAGCCCTGGCCAGCCAGCGCCAGCGCGATGGCGCGACCGATGCCGCGCGTCGCGCCGGTGACGAGCGCGACCTGGCGGCTTTCCCCAGGAACCAGTGCAACCTGCTTGCCGTCGCTCATGCCAGCATCCCCTTCACATCCTGCAGCGAGGCCGGATCGAAGATCGCGCCGCTGCTCAGTTCAGCGTCAATGCGCTTGACCATGCCGGCCAGCACCTTGCCCGGCCCGCACTCGACGATGTGCGTGGCGCCGCGCACACGCAGCGCCTGCACCACCTCGACCCAGCGCACCGGGCCGAAAGCCTGGCGGTAGAGCGCGTCGCGGATGGCGTCGGCATCGGCGGGCGTCGCCACGTCGATGTTGTTGACCACGGGCATGGCCGGTGATTGCAGCGGCACGCTGAGCAGCCGCTCGCGCAGCGCCTCGGCGGCTGGCTTCATCAGCGCGCAGTGGAAGGGCGCCGACACCGCCAGCAGCAGCGTGCGCTTGGCGCCCATGGCCTTGAGCAGCTCGCAGGCCTTGTCTACGCCGGCCTTGCTGCCGGAGATCACCGTCTGCTTGGGATCGTTGAAGTTGGCGGCCGACACCACCTCGCCGGTGGCTGCGGCGGCCTGGGCGCAGCCCTCGGCGACGGCGGCCGAATCCAGCCCGAGGATCGCCGCCATCGCGCCGGCACCCACCGGCACTGCCTGCTGCATGGCCTGGGCACGCAGGCGCACCAGCGGCAGCGCATCGGCCAGGCTCAGCGCGCCGGTGGCCACCAGGGCGCTGTATTCACCCAGCGAATGGCCGGCCACGGCCATCGGCTGGGCGCCACCTTCGGCCAGCCAGGCACGCCAGACGGCAACACCGGCCGTCAGCATCACCGGCTGGGTGTTGGTGGTGAGATCGAGCTGGTCCTTCGGTCCGGCGGCGATCAGCCTGGCCATGTCTTCGCCCAGCACCGTCGAGGCTTCTTCCAGCGTGGCACGCACGGCTGGGTGGTCGCCCCAGGCGCTGAGCATGCCCACGGCCTGGGAGCCCTGGCCGGGAAAGACGAAGGCAAACGAAGTCATCGTGGGGATCGCGGGAGGCGGAGCATGGTCTGGAACAGTGCTGGTCGGGTGGGTGGGCGGGTAGGGTGGAGTGCGCCGGCGTGCTCAATAGTCGAGCAGCACCGCGCCCCAGGTGAAGCCACCGCCCACGCCTTCGAGCATCAGCGTGTCGCCGCGCTGGATGCGGCCGCTGCGCACGGCCTGGTCGAGCGCCAAGGGGATCGACGCGGCCGAGGTGTTGCCATGCTGGTCGACAGTGACGATCAACTTGTCGAGCGACAGCTTCAGCCGCCTGGCGGTGCCCTGCATGATGCGGATGTTGGCCTGGTGCGGGATCAGCCAGTCGATGTCGGCCGCCGTGCGGCCGGCCTTTTCCAGCGTGGCGCGGGCGGCCTGCTCCAGCACGCCCACGGCCAGCTTGAACACTGCCTGACCATCCATCTTCAGCAGCGGATCACCGAGCACCTGGCCGCCCGACACCGTGCCCGGCACACACAGGATGCCCACATGGCGGCCATCGGCATGCAGATCGGTGGCCAGCAGGCCAGGCGTCTCACTGGCTTCCAGCACCACCGCGCCGGCGCC
>JBBQZM010000071.1:0-16224 GCA_038207685.1 Burkholderiales bacterium | reverse complement strand
TCGCGGCACTGCTTCGCTACGGCGAGCCGTTCGTCGTCGGCGGGCGAGCCGACGCCACGCTGATCGTCGCCCCGCGCCTGGGCACCGTGTCGCCGTGGGCGTCGAAGGCGACCGACATCGCCCGCAATTGCGGCCTCGTCGTGCACCGCATCGAGCGCGTCGCCGAATACGCGCTGGCGCTCGAGAATCCGTACTTCGGTCGTGCCGCACCGCTCGACAGCCGCGAGCGCGGCGCCGCCGCCGGGCATCTGCACGATCGCATGACCGAGTCGGTCTTCTTCGATCCGGGTGAAGCGAAGCACCTGTTCGACGAGCAGCCGGCACGCACGAGCGTCGCGATCGACATCCTTCATGGCGGCCGTGTCGCCCTCGACGAGGCGAACCGGGCCTTCGGTCTCGCCCTGTCGACCGACGAGATCGCCTACCTGCTCGACGCCTTCGCGGCCCTCGGCCGCAATCCGAGCGACGTCGAGCTGCTGATGTTCGCGCAGGCCAACAGCGAGCATTGCCGGCATAAGATCTTCAATGCCGACTTCGTCATCGACGGCGAGCCGCAGCCGCTGAGCCTGTTCGGCATGATCCGCAATACCGAGAAGTTGCTCGACGGCACTGTTCACCAGCACAGCATCGTGGCCTACAGCGACAACGCCGCGGTGATGGCCGGTGGGCCGATCGAGCGCTGGCTGCCGCAGGGCTTCAGCAATGCGCCGGTCTACGGCGCCCGCGCCGAGATAGCCCATGTGCTGATGAAGGTGGAGACGCACAACCACCCCACCGCGATCAGTCCGTTTCCGGGTGCTGCCACCGGCGCCGGCGGCGAGATCCGCGATGAGGGTGCCACCGGCCGCGGCGCCAAGCCCAAGGCCGGCCTCACTGGCTTCTCGGTCGGCAACTTGCATCTGCCAGGGCTGGATGAACCCTGGGAGCGTGCGCCGGTGGGCAAGCCCGAGCACATTGCCAGTGCGCTGCAGATCATGGTCGACGGCCCGCTGGGTGGCGCGGCCTTCAACAACGAGTTCGGCCGGCCCAATCTGGCGGGTTACTTCCGCGTCTTCGAGCAGCATGTGGCCGGCGTGATGCGCGGTTACCACAAGCCGATCATGATCGCCGGCGGCCTGGGTGCTATCAGCGACGGCCAGACCCACAAGCTGCCGTTTGCCGCTGGCACGCTGCTGGTGCAATTGGGCGGGCCGGGCATGCGCATCGGAATGGGCGGCGGTGCCGCCAGCTCGATGGCGGCGGGCACCAACACCGCGGCGCTGGACTTCGATTCAGTGCAGCGTGGCAACCCCGAGATCCAGCGCCGGGCGCAGGAGGTCATCAACCACTGCTGGAGTCTTGGCACAGGGACCGAAGGGCCCTCCGCTACCCGCAACCCCATCGTCGCCATCCACGATGTGGGGGCTGGTGGCATCAGCAATGCCTTTCCCGAACTGGTTGACGGCGCCGGCAAGGGCGCCACCTTCGACCTGCGTCGTGTGCCGCTGCAGGAAAGTGGCCTGGCGCCCAAGGAAATCTGGTGCAACGAGAGCCAGGAGCGCTACACGCTGGCGATCGATCCCGATCTGATGCCGTTGTTCGAGCAGATGTGCGCGCGTGAGCGCTGCCCCTTTGCTGTGGTGGGCATCACTACCGACGCGCCCGAGCTGATTCTGGAAGACGGCCCCGGCGGCGAGCGGGTGATCGACATGCCGTTGCAGGTGCTGCTGGGCAAACCGCCGAAGATGGTGCGCGACGTGAGCCGCGTGGCACGCAGCGAACCGGCACTCAAGCTCACCGGCGTCCAACTCGACGAGGTGGCCTTCAGCGTGCTGCGCCACCCCACGGTGGCCAGCAAGCGTTTCCTGATCACCATCGGCGACCGCACGGTGGGCGGCTTGAGCCACCGCGACCCGATGGTCGGCCCGTGGCAGGTGCCGGTGGCCGATTGCGCGGTAACGCTGGCCGACTTTGCCGGCTTCCGCGGCGAGGCCATGAGCCTGGGCGAGCGCACGCCGTTGGCGGCGCTGGACGGGCCGGCCTCGGGCCGCATGGCGGTGGGCGAGGCCATCACCAACCTGCTGGCGGCGCCGATCGAGCTGTCGCGCATCAAGCTGTCGGCTAACTGGATGGCGGCCTGCGGCGAGCCCGGCGAGGACGCTGCGCTGTATGACACGGTCAAGGCGGTGGGCATGGACTTGTGCCCGGCGCTGGGCATCGGCATCCCGGTGGGCAAGGACAGCCTGTCGATGCGCACCAAGTGGCAAAGCGCTGAGGGGGATCAGCAGGTTACCGCGCCGGTGAGCCTGATCATCACCGCCTTCGCCTCGCTCGATGATGTGCGTGGCACGCTGACGCCGCAGCTGCAACGCCTGCCCGACGATGCCGAGACCACGCTGATCCTGATCGACCTGGGGCAGGGCCGCCACCGCATGGCGGGCTCGATGCTGGCCCAGGTGGTCGGCCAATTTGGTGATGTACCGCCCGATCTGGATGACCCGGCTCAACTCAAGGCGCTGGTGGCGGCGATCAACCAGCTGCGCACCGAAGGCCAGCTGCTGGCCTACCACGACCGCAGTGACGGCGGCCTCTGGGCGGCGGCCTGCGAGATGGCTTTTGCCGGCCAACTGGGCTTGAGCCTGAACGTTGACCTGCTGGTCACCGAAGGCGACGGCATAAGCGATAGCCGCGCCGAGGTGGGCGACTCCAAGAACTGGGCCAGCCAGATCAGCGAGCGCCGTAACGAGCTGACACTCAAGGCCTTGTTCAACGAGGAGTTGGGCGCGCTGATCCAAGTCAGGCGCAGTGACCGCGATGCGGTGATGGCGGTGCTGCGCAGCCATGGCCTGTCGCGCCACAGCCATGTCATCGGCAAGACCAATGAGCGGGCAGTGATCGAGGTCTGGCGCGATGCCAAGTCGCAGTTCAGCGCGTCGCTGCGTGATCTGCAGCAGGCCTGGGACGAGGTCAGCTGGCGCATCGGCCGGCTGCGCGACAACCCGGTCTGCGCCGACAGCGAACACGCTGCCGTCGGTGCGGCGGACGATCCCGGCCTGCACCAGCATTTGAGCTTCGATGCCGCAGAGGATGTGTCGGCGCCGTTCCTGAAGCTGACGCGGCCGAAGATCGCCATCCTGCGCGAACAAGGTGTCAACTCGCAGGTCGAAATGAGTTATGCGATGGCTTTAGCCGGCTTCGACGCCTACGACGTGCACATGAGCGACCTGCAGTCGGGCGGCGCCCGGCTCGACCAGTTTCAGGCGCTGGTGGCCTGCGGCGGTTTCAGCTATGGCGATACGCTGGGGGCGGGTGAGGGCTGGGCGCGTTCGATCCTGTTCAACCCGGCGCTGGCCGAGCAGTTTGCGGCCTTCTTCCAGCGCCCGCAGACGCTGGCGCTGGGTGTCTGCAACGGCTGCCAGATGATGGCCGCGCTGGCCGACATCATCCCAGGCACTGCGCACTGGCCGCGTTTCACCCGCAACAAGAGCGAGCAGTTCGAGGCCAGGCTGAGCCTGGTCGAGGTGCTGGACAGCCCGTCGCTGTTCTTCAGTGGCATGGCCGGCAGCCGGCTGCCCATCGCCGTGGCCCATGGCGAGGGCTTTGCTGACTTCTCGCAGCGTGGTGACGCCGCCCAAGTGCGGCGGGCCATGCGGTTTGTCGACCACCACGGCCAAGCCACCGAGACCTACCCCTTCAATCCCAATGGCAGCCCGGATGGCTTGACCTCGGTGACCACTGAAAACGGCCGCTTCACCGTGCTGATGCCGCACCCCGAACGGGTGTTTCGCAATGCGCAGCTGAGTTGGACCACCGGCGAGATCTCAGCGCCCAGTTCCTGGCGGCGCATGTTTGGCAACGCTCGGCGCGCGCTGGCCTGACGCGCATCAGGCCAGTGGCTTTATTTTCATTTTCGACAATATTGCCGGTCAGGATTGTCTTTGGCGTTTCATGCCTGAAAGCTTAGACTAGGGGTATTCCAGCAGCCGAGGGCTGACGCGTTGGGCACCGGCGGTGCCGCGAGGGTTGTCGGCTGGCGTCCATCCCCATTCAAGGAGAAGAGCACATGAACACCACGACGGAAATGCAAGGCGAAAAGCTGACCAGTGACCTGAAGAACGTCATCCAGGACGCTGAGGAACTGCTGAAGATGGCCGCATCGGACACCGGCGCCGAGGCCGTGGCCCTGCGTGAACGGGTGCAAGCCCGTCTGGTGCGCGCCAAGGACCGTCTGCAGGACTTGCAAGCCGCTGCGGTCGAACGCGCCAAACTGGCCGGCCGCAGGGCCGATGAGCATGTGCATGAGCATCCCTGGCAGTCGGTGGGCATCGCCGCTGCCATCGGCCTGCTGGTGGGCGTGCTGATCGGCCGCCGCTGATCTGCAGTCGCTGATTTGCAGGGCTGGGTCGCACGCGCGGCCGCCCTGGCAATACCAACAACAAGGGCCTGCATTGCAGGCCCTTGTCACGTCTGAGCCAGGCTGCCGCGGGCCTAAAGATCCGATGCGAGCGAGGCCAGCAGTTCGTAGGAGTGCAGCCGCGCCGCATGCTCGTGGATCGCGCCGGCGACGATCAGTTCATCGGCTTTCGTCTGCTCGAGGATGGCCTGCAATTGCCGGCGCACGCTGTCGGGCCCGCCGGAAGCGGTAGCGGCCAGCATGCCTTGCACGCCGGCTTTTTCGCGCGGGGTCCACTGCGCTTGCATCACCGCCGGGTCAATCGGCCGCGGCAGCGGTCCGCGCTGACCGCGCTGCATGCCCAGGAAGCGCTGCTGGATCGAGGTGAACAGCCAGGCTGCCTGCTCATCCGTGTCGGCCGCCACCACGTTGACGCCGACCATCGCATGCGGCTGGGGCCAGTCGGCGCTGGGGCGGAAAGTGCGGCGGTAGATGTCCAGCGCCTGCAGCAGCATGTCGGGCGCAAAGTGCGAGGCGAAGGCGAAGGGCAGGCCCAGGTAGGCCGCCAACTGCGCGCTGTACAGGCTGCTGCCCAGCAGCCAGATCGGCACCTGGGTGCCGATGCCGGGGATCGCGCGCACCGGATGCGGCGGCTTGTTCGCGTCGGGCGCGGCCAGGTAGGCCTGCAGTTCCACCACGTCCTGCGGAAAAGCATCTTCGTCGCGTGTCAGGTGCTGGCGCAACGCGCGGGCGGTCATCTGGTCGGTGCCAGGCGCGCGGCCCAGGCCGAGGTCGATGCGGCCGGGGTAGAGCGTGGCCAGGGTGCCAAACTGCTCGGCGATCACCAGCGGCGCATGGTTGGGCAGCATCACGCCGCCCGAGCCGACGCGGATGGTCTGGGTGCCGCCGGCCACATGGCCGATCAGCACCGCGGTGGCACTGCAGGCCACGCCGTCCATGTTGTGGTGCTCGGCCAGCCAGTAGCGCTTGTAGCCCCAGGCCTCGGCATGGCGCGCCAGATCGAGTGTGTGGCGCAAGGATTCGGCGGCGTTGCTGCCTTCGACGATGGGGGCGAGATCGAGTACGGACAAGGCGGTCATGGCCTGGATGATGCCTTGGCAGCCGCCCGACTGCGCGGCGCGGGTTATCGACGGCATCTCGGGGGCGGCTGAGCGCAGGGCTTTGGCCGGACAATGCCGGCATGTCCATCGCCATGCCTTCGAATCCCGCCAGCGCCGCCAGCGCCTCCAGCGCCGCCAGCGCCACCGATTTGCCCGTTGATTTGCCGGTGCGCCGCCTGCTGGTTGACCTGGCCACCCCCTGGCCGCGCCACTGGAACGGCGGCGAGGCCTTCAGCAGCGCCTGGTTCGATGCCTTGTCGATGAGCTTTCCGGTCGGTGAGCAGTTCTTCATCGATGCTGTGCGCGCCGGTTTGGCCAAGTTACCGGCCGATCAGCGGCCGCGCTTCGAGGCCGAGGTCCGCGGTTTCATCGGCCAGGAGGCCACACATCGCCACATCCACGCGCTGTACAACCAGCAGCTCGAACGGCAGGGCCTGGTAAACCATTGGGGGCCGCGCATCACGCGGCGGCTGAAGGCGCTGGAAGGCCAGGACGTACGCGCCTGGCTGGCGGTGACCGCTGCCACCGAGCATTTCACCGCCATCCTGTCGGAATACCTGCTGACGCAGCGCCAGGCGCTGGCCGGCGCCGAGCCGCGTCTGGCCACGCTGTGGTTATGGCATGCCAGCGAAGAGGCCGAGCACCGCTGCACCGCCTTCGACCTCTACCGCGCGCTGGGCGGCAACGAGTTGTGGCGGCTGCGGCTGTTCCGCCTCGTCACCTGGCACTTCTGCACCGATGTGCTGCGCCAGACGCTGCACAACCTGTGGCGCGACGGCAGCTGGAAGCGGCTGTCGACCTGGACCGGCGCGGCGCGCTTTCTGTTCGGCCGCGGCGGCATGGTGCCGGCGATGCTGGCGCCCTGGCGCGACTACCTGCGTGCCGACTTCCACCCAGCGCAGCGCGAGAACCCGGCGGCGGTGGCCTGGCTGGACCAGCACCAGGCCGACTACCGACGGGTGACTCCCGTGGATGCCGCAGTCGCCTGAGCGTAGCAAGGCAAGGTGACGGGTGGATCCATGGCGTCGCGCCTTGGTGCAGCGACAGCGCGATGGCTAGTCGCGTGTGTGTTTGGCGCGTGGTTGACGCGTGTGGCCGACGCGTGTGGCCGACGCTTGTGGCGCGTGGATCTCAGCCGCAGCCCGCCACCGCTGAACGGCCGCGCCCGGCGGGTCCGCTGAGCGGTTGCCTGTCAGGCTGCGATCAAGTCTGCGGCGCATGGCGCCCGTACGCTGCAACTCACAACAGCTTGCGGTATTGGACGAAGCCGCTCTTGTCGGCAATCCGGTCGTACAACAGCATGGCCTGCTGGTTGCTCTCATGGGTCAACCACCACACGCGTGAGGCCTGGGCCGCTTTGGCCGCGGCATACACATGCTCGATCAAGGCGCGGCCAATACCCCGGCCACGCATGTCGGTGGCGCTGAACAAGTCCTGCAGATAACAGTAGTCGCCCGCTGTCCAGCAACTGCGGTGGTAGATGTAATGGACCATGCCGACCAGACGGCCATCGAGCTCAGCCACCGCGCAGTGCATTGGTTCACTGGCATCGTGGAAGCGGTGCCAGGTCGATTGGGTGGTGTCCTCAGGAATGCTGGTCTTGTAGAACAGCTGGTAACCCTGCCAGAGTGGCAGCCACTGTTCAAAGTCTTCGGGTCGGGCCAGGCGAATCAGCATGGGGCGCTTTCGGGTGACAAGAGACAAGCATCGTAGCCCGCCGTTTGTGCTCGACGCACCTGGCTGGCCAGCGATCCGGCTTGTCGGCCTCGGCCGCCTCAACCCACCCACCCCGACCGGTGCGGTATCCGCCCGACGGCCGGCCGCACTGCCGGTGGCAGGCGATAGCAGCGCGCTGGCCGCGAGTTCAGGCCTGCTGCAGCAGCCGCTGCGCTGCGCCGTCGATACTGGCCTTCAACTCGGCATAGCTGTGGTTCACCGGGTACTGCGGGAACTGCGCCACGATGCTTTCGGGCGGGTGGATGAAGAAGCCGGCGTCAGCCGCGCTCAGCATGCCGGTGTCGTTGAACGAATCGCCCGCGGCAATCACCTGGTAGTTCAGGCCCTTGAGCGCGTTGACCGCGTGGAACTTGGGGTTGGGCTGGCGCAGCCGGTAATCGGCCACAAAACCGTCGGCGTCGATCACCAGCTTGTGGCAGAACAGCGTGGGCCGGCCCAGCTGCCGCATCATCGGATCGGCAAACTCGTAGAAAGTGTCCGACAGGATGATCACCTGGTAGCGGGCGCGCAGGTCGTCGAGAAAATCCTTGGCACCGTCCATCGGCGCCATGCCGCCGATCACGGCCTGGATGTCGGCCAGCTTCAGCCCATGCTGGCGCAGCAGGCCCAGCCGGTAAGTCATCAGCTTGTCGTAGTCGGGTTCCTCGCGGGTGGTGCGGCGGAATTCGGCGATGCCGGTGCGTTCGGCAAAAGCGATCCAGATCTCGGGGATCAGCACGCCTTCGAGGTCTAGGCAGACAACTTGCATGGTGGGGCCGGGCTGGTCGCCCGCAGGGGATGTAAAGAGGCGCGGCGATGGTAACTGAGGCGCCAGCGACGGCCAGCCGCGCCGGGCCTCATCCGCGTCGTGTTCAGTCGCCGTTGGCCAGCGTCACTGCCTGCTGGCGGCGCTTGCCGGCGCGCCAGACGGTCAGGGTCACGGCGTCACCGGGCTGGCGTCTTTCAAGCAGCGTGAGCATGTCGTCGAGGTTGTTCACCGCCTCGTCGTTGATCGCGGTGATGACGTCGCCGGCCACGATGCTGCCGTCGGCGGCGCGGGCAAAGGGCCGCAGGCCGGCGCGGCCGGCCGGACCCGTGGCCTGCACCTGCACCAGGGCCACGCCCGGCGGCAGGCGCAGCGCGCGGTGGATGTTGTCGCTGGCGGCGCTGATGCCCAGCGCCGGCCGGGTGATGCGGCCATCGCGGATCAGCCGCGGTACCACGCGGTTGACCTCGTCGACCGGAATCGCGAAGCCGATGCCGGCGCTGGCGCCGCTGGGGCTGGCGATCTGCGTGTTGACGCCGATCAGCCGGCCGGCCGAGTCGAGCAGCGGCCCGCCCGAGTTGCCGGGGTTGATGGCGGCGTCGGTCTGGATCACACCGCGGATGCTGCGGTTGTTGAAGGACTCGATCTCGCGGTTGAGCGCGCTGACGATGCCGGTGGTCAGCGTCTGATCCAGGCCGAAGGGGTTACCGATGGCAAACACCTTCTGGCCCACCTGCAGGTCGCGGCTGCTGCCCAGCGCGATGGCCGGCAGCTTGTCGGCGGGGGCGTCAATCTTCAGCACCGCCAGGTCGCGGTCGGGAAAGGCGCCCACCAGCCTGGCTGGCCAGTTGCTCTGGTCGGCCAGGGTCACGCGGGCGGCATTGCCTTCCTGGATGACGTGGAAATTGGTGACGATGTGGCCGCTGTTGTCCCAGACGAAGCCGGTGCCGGTGCCGCGGGGCACCTGCTGCACGCTGCGGTTGAAGAAGTCGCGCTCGGTGGCCAGTGTGGTGATGTGCACCACCGAAGGCGACAGGCGCTTGAAGACTTCGATGTTGGCGAGTTCCTCGGCGCCCAGCGCGCCACGCGGCGTGATGGCGCGTGGCGCGGCGTCACCGCGCTCCCAGCAGGCTGCGGCCAGGGCGAGCGCAGCCAGGGCCAGCAGCAGCAGTCGTCGGGCGGAGATCAGGACAGGATGGACCATGGCGGCATGACGCGGGTTTGAGTGCTATCAGCGTGCGCATGATAGGCAGGCTGGGGTGTTCGGCGGGTGGCATGGGCGACGCTATGCTTGTGGCATGACAACGCCTCCTCAGCCCCGCCGCGACGCCGAAGAACAGGCCCGGCTCGATGCCGAACTCACCGAGTTGATTGAGCAACGCATCACCTTCAACCAGGTGCTGGGGCTGCGCGTGCAGGCCTTGCTGCCCCAGCTGGTGCTGCGGTTCGACATGCGGCCCGATCTGGTGGGCCACTACCACTACGGCCGGCTGCACGGCGGCGTGATCTCGGCGGTGCTCGATGCGCTGGGCGGCGGCGCGTTGATGGTTGGCCTGGGCGAGCGCCATGCGCACGAGACGGCGGCGCAGGTGATGCACCGCTTCCTGCGCATCGGCACCATCGATCTGCGGGTTGATTTCCTGCGCCCGGGCATGGGCCGCTTCTTCCTGGCCTGCGCCGAGATCACCCGGCTAGGCGGCCGTGTCGGCTCGACCCAGATGCGATTGCACAACGACGAGGGCGAACTGATCGCCACCGCCGCAGCGGCCTATATCGTGAGTTGATGCCGATCGCCGGCCGGCCGTGCAGGCCGGCGGCTCAATGTCGGGCGGGGGCTGCCGATAATTTGGTGATGACGTCCAACGCCTTGCCCACGACCTGCCATTGCCGCGCTGCAGCGGCATGCCGGCCCTCGTCGCGCAGGCCCAGCCCGCAATGCTGAGGCTAGGCCTGACCGTGCTGCTCGGCGGCGCCAGCAGCGCCTGCGGGCTCGCCGCCCTGGGTTTGCTGCTGTACGGGCAAGGCCCGTTCGGCCTTGCCGCCGCCCAATTGTTTGCCGCCGTCGGCTTTGTGACCGGGCTGTTCTGCGGCGGCCTGCATCAGTTGATGAATCGCCGCCAACGCCTGCACAGTGCCGTGCTGCCGCCTGACGCCTTGGCCGGGCTGGTGCGCGCCACCGTGGCCGGCATGGCGGCCGGTCGCACCCCGGGCAACCGATCCAGCGGTCAGCCGAACAGCCGGGCTACCGCTGCGGTGCCAGCCTCTACCGCAGCCGAACCGCGCCAATTTGCGAGCAGCGCTTTCGGCGCCTGACCTTTCAACCTCATGTCTCGCATTTGTTCCGCGCCATGATCCACGTGCAAATAGCCAGCCAGGTCAACGTTCTGGGCGTCGAACAGGTTCGCTGGGTGCTGGTGGAGCCGGTCGAACAGGCCTTGTCGCCGGCCTCGTCCGCGGCGCCGGCGCAGGCCCCGGCGCCACTCGTTGAGCCACTGCCCGCCCAAGGCTGGACGCTGACCCTGCTCAAGGGCGCGGTGATCCTGGCCGGCCTGCTGGTGGCGCTGCTGGCGGCGCGTCAAGAGTTCGGCCCACCGACCTTGCCAGGCTGGTTGCCGCGTCCTGAACTGGCGCCAGCGCAACCGCCTGCTGCGCCAACGCAGCATCTGCCCGCGCGAGCGGCGTCGGCGGTCGCGCTGCTGGCACAACAAGCATGAAGTCCACCACAGTGCCGCCGCTGGCCTGGCATGACGAGGCTGACCTGCTGGGTGTGCGGGTGCGCATCTTCTTCTTCGACCCGACCGAGGTGGATACCCGACCCGGTTTCGTCGACCGCCAGCTGCCCCTGCTGCAGGGCGCCACGATGCAACTGCTGACGCCCGAGGGCCAGCGCAGCAACTACCAGGTGGGCGCGTTGCGCGCCCACCCCGACGCGGTGCTGGCACATGGCAACGGCCTGCTGTGCCTGAGTTACAAGGGCAACGATGGCCGCTTTCTGGCGCCTGCGCGCTGGCAACAGCATTGGCGGGTCGACACCATGCTGCAGTGCATTGCCAGCGCCATGGCCGTGGCCGGCGATCGGCAGCTGCCGGTGGCGGCCTTGTGGCGTGGCACCAATGTGCTGTGCCAGTTCGATCCCAGCCCGCCGGTGCTGGAATGCCTGGCCAGCCACATCGGCGCAGCGCGTGACTACTGGCGCGAGCCCGAGGCGGTCAGCCCGGCGCAGCTGGCCAGCTTCTGCGAGCCGCGGCTGCGGCTGTTGCCCGGCCTGATGCCGGCCGAGACGATCAGCGCCTGATCGATTGCCCAGCCGTCGGTGGCTGACTCGCGGCTGAGCCAGCGGCTGCCGCCCACCACCAGGTCACGTTGGCTGGCGCGCTGCAGCAGTTGCTCGCAGTCTGCCGCGCTGAGCCAGGTGGCCAGGCGCTGCCAGCGTCGGTTGACCAGCGTGTCGCCCCAGGTGTCTTCCATGGCCTGGCGCAGTTGCAACGCCGTGGCCTGGGTGCCCACCGCCAGCCGGCGGGCCAACAGCGTGTGCATGAAGATCTGGAACGTCTGGCGCGCCTCGGCGCCAGGCATCAGCGCGGCCAGACCCAGCAGGCGGCGTGCATAGCCGGCCTGGCTGAACTGCAGCGTCAGCATCACCTGCAATGCCTGCACCGGGTTGATCACCCGCACCCGGTTCGGCGGCAGCAGGCGCAGCGGCAACAAGGCCGCCTGGGCATGCGGCAGCGGCGTGGCAAAGCTGGCCAGCACGGCCAGCCGCTGCCAGGCCGCGGCGTCCAGACCGCAGCGGGTGGTGCCGGGCGCGTCTTCGGCCAGCGTGTCGGCCTGCGCTTGCGCGGCCTGCCAGTCGGGCGTCTGCCCGGCGCCAGCCCACGCGGTGGCCACTGGCTTGCCAAGCACCGCCAGGTTGCCGGCGGCGTAGGCCGCAGCCGGGTTCAGGCGGCAGACGGCGGCGTCGCCGTCTGGTGTTGCGCCCGACGCCAGCGGCTGGCGGCCGACCGGGCAGTTGTCGGTGTTGATGCGGGCCAGGAAACTGGGGTTGACCTGCATCTCCTCGAAATCCGCGCCCTGTTGCCAGGCCTGCAGCCGCAGCGCCAGCCACTGGCGCACCGCGGCGGTGGCGCGCAGTTGACGCGCGCCGAAGGCGGTGCGGCCAGCGCTCCAGCCCTGGCCCACCGGGTTGTGGGCGTCGAGGTGGCGCAGTGGCGGCGTGATGCGGTGATGGGCATGGTCCCAGCCGATCTGGAAACCGATGTGGTCCTGGCCGACCGCTTCGGCCGTGTTCAGGGCTGTCGGGCGGCCATCGGTCCGCGCCGCGGCGGCCAGGGCATCGGTGGGGCTGAATTCGAAAGCGGCTTGGGCCATGGGGCACTCCTGGGATCAACGCCAGGACATCCTGGCAGACCCAGTCTCGTCGCGGACTGGCTCAAAAAGTGAGCTAGAAAGACCAGGCGAAAAAATATACGGCAAACGGGTGACGGCTCATTGCATGAGCCAGTGCCGTGACACACTGCAGGGCCGCCCACTCTCGCGCCAACGCCAACGCCAACGCCAACGCCAACGCCAACGCTGACACCCACCGTGAGCAAGACCGCCCGCCTGTACAAGATCGAGTTGCTGATCCACCACCGTGGCTGCGTCAGCTTTGCCGATTTGCTGGAGGCGCTGGAGGTGTCGCCGGCCACGCTCAAGCGTGATCTGGACTACCTGCGCGACCAGCTTGGCGCGCCGATCGACTACGACCGCCACAGCAACGGCTACCGCTTTCCCGCCAGTGCGCCGGGCACCCTGACCCGGCCGGGTGACAAGCACCAGTTGCCTGGCCTGTGGTTCAGCGAGCGTGAGCTGTACTCGCTGCTGATGGCGCACCAGCTGCTCGCCGGGCTGGATGCCGACGGCACGCTCAGCCGCCACCTGCAGCCTTTGCTCGACCGCATCCACGGCCTGCTGGGCCCGGCCGGCGAGAAAGACAGCCAGGCGCTGATGAAGCGGGTGAAGATCGTCAGCGCGCTGCGCCGGCCGGTGCCGCCTGAATGTTTCGAGCGCATGGGCGAGGCCTTGATGCGCCGCCGCCGCCTGCATCTGCGCTACCTCACCCGCGCCCGCGGCGAGGTGGGCGAGCGCGAGGTCTCGCCGCAGCGTCTGGTGCACTACAAGAACACCTGGTACCTGGATGGCTGGTGCCACAGCCGTGAGCGTTTGCTGCGTTTTGCGTTGGACGCGGTGCAGGCGGCCCAGGTGCTGGAAACCAAGGCGCGCGACCTGCCGATGCGCCAGGTGCAGGCTGAGATGGACAGCGGTTACGGCATCTTTGCCGGCGGTGTGCGCCAGGAGGCGGTGTTGCTGTTCAGCCCGCAGGCCGCGCCGTGGATCAGCCGCGAAGAGTGGCATCCGGCGCAGCAGGGCCATTTGCTGGACGACGGCAGCTGGCAGCTGACGCTGCCTTATGTCGACGAGACCGAGCTGGTGATGGACTTGCTGCGCCAGGGTGAGCAGGTGCGGGTGCTGGCGCCCGACAGCCTGCGCCAGGCGGTGCAGCGGCGGCTGGCGGCGGCGCTGGCGGTCTACGCCTGAACTGCTGGGTGGCGGGCCGCAGTCAAGGCACTTCGCGCCCGGCGGCGGCAGTCCAGATGCGCCACCATTGCTGGGCATCGAGCCGCAGCGCCAGCGCCGCCAGCGCGTCGCGCGCCACTTCGATGCGGCGCGAACCCAGGATGGGCAGCGGCTGGCTGGGGTGGCGCAGCACCCAGGCGATGGCCAGCGTGGTGGTGCTCACGCCCAGTTCGGCGGCCATCACCTCCAGCGTCTGGCGCACACGCTGCGCGCGCTCGTCGTCAGAGGTGAACAGCCGGCCGCCAGCCAGTGGTGACCAGATCATCGGTCGCAGGCCCAGGTCCTGGCACTGGTCGAGCACACCGTCGTGCAGCGCGTCGGTGCACAGTGGCGACAACTCGATCTGGTGCGTGGCCAGCGCGATGCGCCGGTGCAACGGTGCCAGTTGCTGCGGCGTGAAGTTGCTGACGCCAAAGCAGCGCACCTTGCCTTCACGGCGCAGCGCCTCGAAGGTGTCGGCCAGTTCGTCAACATCCATCAGCGCGTCGGGCCGGTGGATCAGCAGCAAATCGAGGTGGTCGGTGCGCAGCGCCTGCAGCGAATGCTCCACTGACGCCCGCACATGGGTGGCCGACGTGTCGTAGTGCTTGACTTGCGTTTGCGTCGCGAATCCGGGGCGCGCCGGCGTCACCAACTGGATGCCGCATTTGCTGACCAGTTGCAAACGCGCGCGCAGTGCCGGCCGCAGCGCCAGCGCCTCGCCGAACAGCGCTTCGACGCTGTAGCCACCGTAGATGTCGGCATGGTCGAAGCTGGTCACGCCCAGATCGAGGTTGCCTTCGATCCAGGCCAGGCGCTGCTGTGGTGTCCAGCCCCACTCGGCCAGCCGCCAGGCGCCAGCAACAATGGGTGACAGACCCGCGGGGTTCCTGTGAGCCCCTCGCCCGATGGCTACGTCGGGCGATCCCCCAAGGGAATGCGGGCTGGCTTGGTGAGCGGAGGCCGAACACAGCCCGTCCCTGCGGACGGGCTGTGCCTGCCGAGGAGCGCCGGCCTCCGGTCGGCGGTGGCCCGGCGCTAGTCCCGCGCCCGGTACATCACAGCCGTCGAGGCTCATGCTTTTGGTGCCTTGGGCACACGGCCCATCAGGAAGAACTCGTCGTTGGGCCGCATGCCGCTCAGGTTGGCCATGCGGTTGGAGAGGCCGAAGAAGGCGGTGATGGCGCCGATGTCCCAGATGTCCTCGTCGTCAAAACCATGGGCGCGCAGCGCGGCGAAGTCGGCTTCTTCAAGCTCGGCGGCGCGCTCGCAGACCTTCATCGCGAAATCCAGCATCGCCCGCTGGCGCGGCGTGATGTCGGCCTTGCGGTAGTTGGTGGCCAACTGGTCGGCGATCAGCGGCTTTTTCTCGTAAACGCGCAGGATCGCACCATGCGCCACCACGCAGTACAGGCACTGGTTGGCCGCCGAGGTGACGACGATGATCATCTCGCGCTCACCCTTGCTCAGCGTGCCCGTGTCCTTGATCAGCAGCGCGTCGTGGTAGGCCATGAAGGCGCGCCATTCGGCCGGGCGGTGGGCCAGCACCAGAAACACGTTGGGCACGAAGCCGGCCTTCTCCTGCACCCCGAGGATGCGCTCGCGCAGGTCGTCGGGCAGGTCTTTGAGTTCAGGCACGGGGTAGCGGCTGATGGCGGTCATGGTGGATCTCCTGGGGGGGGTGTGGGGCGCCTCAATGGCGAAACTGCATCGCGTGCAGCCGAGCGTACAGCCCGCCTTGCGCCAGCAAGGCAGCATGCGGGCCTGATTCAACAACACGGCCGGCGTCAAGCACCACGATGCGGTCGGCATGCTCGATGGTGGACAGCCGGTGGGCGATCATCAGCGTGGTGCGGCCGCGCATCAGCGCTTCCAGCGCGGTCTGCACCGCGCGCTCGCTCTCGCTGTCGAGCGCCGAGGTGGCCTCGTCGAGGATCAGGATCGGCGCGTCCTTGTACAGCGCGCGGGCAATCGCCAGGCGTTGGCGCTGGCCGCCCGAGAGCTGGCTGCCGTTGTGGCCGATCACCGTGTTCACGCCCTGCGGCAGGCTGTCGACGAAGTCCAGCAGGTTGGCGCCGGCCAGCGCGCTGCGCACACGTGCCGCATCGGCCGGCACCTCGGGCGTGGCGCCCAGCGCCACGTTGGCGGCGATGCTGTCGTTGAACATCACCACGTCCTGGCTGACCAGCGCAAACTGCTGGCGCAGCGCGTCGATCTGCCAGTCGCCCAGCGGCACGTCGTCGAGCGTGATCTGGCCGGCATTGGGCGTGACAAAGCGCGGCAGCAGGTTGATCAGTGACGACTTGCCGGCGCCCGACGGGCCGACCAGGGCCACCGTCTCGCCGGCGGCGATGTGCAGCGTCAGGCCGTTGAGCGCAGGCGCCTGGTCCTCGGCGTACTGCAGCACCACGTCCTGCAACCCCAGCCGGCCCTGGGCGCGGCCGGTCTGGCCGCCGTCGCCAGCAGCGGTCTGGTGCGCGCCGCTCACTTCGGCCGGGCTGTTGTCGAGCAGTGCCAGCCCGCGTTCGATCGCCGCCAGGCCGCGGGTGATCGGCGCCATCACATCCGACAAGTGCTTGACCGGCGCCACCAGCATCAGCATCGCGGTGATGAAGGCGACAAAGCCGCCCACCGTGCCGTCGCCACCCTTGCTT
>JBBQZM010000070.1:0-16233 GCA_038207685.1 Burkholderiales bacterium | reverse complement strand
GTCCTCGTGCACGTCGAACTGACGGTCGATGTCGTTCATCTTCTTGGCGTAATAGAAGATCAGGATGATGAAAACGTAGATCGAACCCTGTTGTGCGAACCAGAAGCCGAGCGGATAGCCACCGAGGTGGAAGTTGTTGAGTAGATCGGCAAACAGGATGCCGGCGCCGAACGAGACCGCGAACCAGACGATCAGGATCTTGGTCAACAGCGTCAGCGTGGCGCGCCAATAGGCGCTACTGCTGTCAGTGGACATGGGGCATGTCTCCAGTGTTGTTGAGAAAGGGAACCAGGCGGTTAGGCCTGAGCGTGCGCGCCGCCTCGCCCTCGGCAAACGGCACTCATCTACCCGACAAGACGCCGAGCAGATGGGTAAGAACACACTGTCGATAGCGTAGCTGACCAATTCCTGACATGCCATCGTCAGCCACCCCAGAACTCGCGTAAACACCTATCGATACAGGGTTTTCCGGATGCCGCAGCGGCGTCCCGCGCGTCTTGCGCCGCCTCCCGGCAAACGCGGTTGTCCGGCACGCCTGCGCCGCAGGTCAGCCAGCGGTCAGCTCCGGGTCAGTGCCCGGTCAGCGTGGCACCACAGACTGCGCAGCGTTCGCCAACAGGCTACGGGTCGTCGACCAGCGGACGCAAGAACTCACCTTCAAGGCAGCAGGAGCACAGCAATGACAGACCGAACCGTGGCCAGGATCAAGGCCAATCCCAAATACCAGGAACTGCGCCGCAAGCGCAGCGCCTTCGGCTGGTGGCTGACGCTGCTGATGATGGTCGTCTACTACGGTTACATCGCGCTGATCGCCTGGGACAAGGAGTTTCTGGCCCAGCGTCTGGGCGACGGTGTCACCACCGTCGGTGTGCCCATCGGCCTGGCGGTGATCATCTTCACCGTCGTCATCACCGGCCTGTACGTGCGCCGCGCCAATGGCGAGTACGACAGACTGACCCGCGAAATCCTTGAGGACGCTGCCAAATGAGCCGCCACCTGAAACTCCTGGGCGGCCTCGCCGCCCTGCTGGCCGGCGGCGCTGCCCTGGCCGCTGGTGCCGACCTCGGCCAGGCCGCCAAGCAGGCGACCAACTGGACGGCGATTGCGATGTTCGGCGGCTTCGTGCTGCTGACGCTGTGGATCACCAAACGTGCCGCCGCCAAGACCAAGAGCGCGTCCGACTTCTACACTGCCGGCGGCGGCATTACCGGCTTCCAGAACGGCCTGGCGATCGCCGGCGACTACATGTCGGCGGCCTCGTTCCTGGGCATCTCGGCGGCGGTGATGGCCTCGGGCTATGACGGTCTGATCTATTCGATCGGCTTCCTGGTCGGCTGGCCGGTGATCACCTTCCTGATGGCCGAGCGGCTGCGCAACCTGGGCAAGTTCACCTTCGCCGACGTCGCCGGCTACCGCTTCAAGCCGGGCCCGATTCGTGCGTTCGCTGCCAGCGGCACGCTGGTGGTGGTGGCCTTCTACCTGATCGCGCAGATGGTCGGCGCGGGGCAGCTGATCAAGCTGCTGTTCGGGCTGGAGTACTGGATGGCGGTGGTCATCGTCGGTGCGTTGATGATGGTCTATGTGTTGTTCGGCGGCATGACTGCCACCACCTGGGTGCAGATCATCAAGGCGGTGCTGCTGCTGTCGGGCGTGACCTTCATGGCCTTCATGGTGATGGCGCAGTTCAATTTCTCGCCCGAGGCGCTGTTCGCCAAGGGCGTAGCGGTCAAGGCAGCGATCGCCGAGGCCGGCGGCAAGAGCCCTGAGGAAGCCGCCACCATCGGCCAGATGCTGATGGGCCCCGGCGGATTCATCAAGGACCCGATCTCGGCCATCAGCTTCGGCATGGCGCTGATGTTCGGCACCGCGGGGCTGCCGCATATCCTGATGCGCTTCTTCACCGTGCCCGATGCCAAGGAAGCGCGCAAGTCGGTGTTCTGGGCGACCACCTGGATCGGCTACTTCTATGTGCTGATCTTCATCATCGGCTTCGGCGCCATCACCCTGGTGCTGACCAACCCCGAGTACGCCGACGTCGCCAAGGGCGTGATCCTGGGCGGCGCGGGCACGGCCAACATGGCCGCGGTGCTGGTGGCCAAGGCGGTGGGTGGCAACGTCTTCTACGGCTTCATCTCGGCGGTGGCCTTCGCCACCATCCTGGCGGTGGTGGCCGGGCTGACGCTGTCGGGCGCTTCGGCGGTGTCACACGACATCTATGCCACGCTGATCAAGAAGGGCAATGCCGACAGCGCCGCAGAGCTGAAGGTCTCGCGCATCACCACGCTGTGCCTGGGTGTGCTGGCGGTGACGCTGGGTATCGTGTTCGAGAAGCAGAACATCGCCTTCATGGTGTCGCTGGCCTTTGCGATCGCCGCCTCGGCCAACTTCCCGGTGCTGTTCATGAGCGTGTTGTGGAAAGACTGCACCACCAAGGGCGCGGTGACGGGCGGCTTCCTGGGCCTGATCTCGTCGGTGGGCCTGACCGTGGTTTCGCCGTCGGTGTGGGAAGCCACGCTGGGCAATCCCAAGGGCTCGGCCTGGTTCCCCTACACCTCGCCGGCGCTGTTCTCGATGACTATCGCCTTCGTGACGATCTGGCTGGTCAGCGTGCTCGATCGCAGCGCGCAGGCCACCCAGGAGCGCGGCGCCTTCGAAGCGCAGCAAGTGCGCTCGGAGACGGGCTACGGCGCCTCGGGTGCCTCCGGCCACTGAGCCTTCAACATCCCTCGCCGGGCTCGCTGCCCGGCACACCGAACCCGGGCCTTGCGCCCGGGTTTTTTTCTGCTGCGCCAGTCGCTCAGACCGCGTCGAGGTGGAAGCGTGCGCGCAGCAAAGTCTTGAAGCGCTTGACCACACCCAAGGTGTCCTTCAGCAGATCACGGTCCAGGCTGCCGAGTTGGGCGACCTGCACGCCCGGGTCGGCTTGCCCGACCGCCAGCGCGGCGAGGCCGGCGTCGAGCTTGAGCCGCATGAAGAAGTGCAGTGAGTCGACCAATTCGGCGGCCAGGTCTGCCGGCAGCTGCCCGGCTGCCGCCAGCAGGCGGATGCGCTCGGCGGTGCCGGTGGCCCGCACATGCTTGGCCAGTGCCAGCGCCCGCACACCATGCACCAGCGGAAAGATGCCGGCCTTCTTCAGATTGAGCGCCGGCGCGTCATCGCTGCCGAACAAGCGCGTCCACCAGCCGCTCAGGCCCTCACCCAGGCCGTCGCCGTCGAAGGCATTCACCGCCGCGGCAAAGCGCGCCAGCAAGGCGTCGTTGTCGACGCTGAGCTTGAACAACTCGCCGCGCACCTGGGCCAGCAGGTTGGCATCGCCGCACACCGCATGGGCATCGAGGAAGATCGCCAGCGCCATCAGGCTGTCGGGCGTGGGCAGCATCAGCCAGCGCCGCACCTGGTGGCCAAAGTCTGCCGCAGGCAAGCACCAGCCCGGCCGGCTGAGCATGATGCCGCCGGGGCATGGCGGGTAGCCGAAACTGGCCAGCGCTTGCGAGAAACGCGCGTTGATCGCCGCCAGATCGGCCGGCGGCCGGTAGCCGTCGCGCAGGATCAGGCCGTTGTCCTGGTCGGTCTTGAGCAACTGCTCGCCGCGGCCCTCGCTGCCCATCACGAACAGGCAGCTGTTGGCTACCAGTTCGGCAGGTGCGATCAGCTGCCAGGCGCGCTCGAACAGCTTGGCATTGAGTTCCTGCACCAGCCTGGCGATCAGCCCGACCTTGGTGCCGCCCTGGTGCATCAGCCCGATCACCCGGTTGATCTGCACCGACGCCGCGGCCAGCGCGGTCAGGTCGGGGGCGTCCAAAATCTGCCGGATCACCAGGTAGCTGTGGTTGGACAAGAAACTCAGCAGGTCGAGCTGCTCGAGCACGCCGACCACGCGCGGCGCACCGCCCGGCCCCTCGTCGCCTTCGTCACCCGCGTCACTGTCCTGCAGCACCACCACCCGCTGCACGCGGTGGCGGATCATCTCGGCCAGCGCGTCGAACAGGTGGTCAGACCAGCGCACCGTCACCAGCGGGTGGCTGGCCAAGGCGCCCACCGGCAGTTGGTCCAGCGGCGTGCCCTGCAGGATGGCGCGCTGCAGGCCGGCGGTGGTGAAGATGCCCAGCCGCGGCGGCTGCGCCGTGTCGTCCTGCACCAGCACATGGTCGGTGCGCTGCGCGCTGAACAAACGCACCACCGAGACCACGTCGGTGGCCGCGTCCACCCGGTGCACCGGCCGCACCCCCACTTGCGACACACGCGCCATGGTCAGCGACTGCAACTCGTGGCGGCCGTGGCGCTCGGCCAGCGCAGCCAGCTTGTCCGACAGATCGGCGAACAACAGCGCGCCGAAGCCGGCATGGGCGGCGATCAACTCACCCACCGCCTGCCGCGGCAGCAGCCACAGCCGCAGTGGCTCAGCCGCCACAAAGCGATGGCTGGCCTTGCCGGCCACCAGGGCGCGGCCGTCAAAGCAGTCGTCGGGGCCGTAGGTGGCCAGCAATTCGTCGCCGTCCCATTGCTGCACATGGCCGCTGATCAGCATGTGCAGGTGACCGGGCGCGTCGCCCGGCGCCAGCAGCACAGCGCCGGCGTCCACCGATTCGGCACGTGCGCTGGCCAGCACCAGCAGGCGCTGCTCGGCGTCCAGCACGTCGAAAGGCGAGGCCTTGAAGTTGAAGCGCTCAGTCAGGGCCAGTCTCCCCACAAAGCCCGGCCAGCGCCAGGCCGAACGGCATGCCGGCCCGCAACCGGTGTCTCAGGGCCGGCGGCCGCCGCTGCGCGGCAGCTCGAGCCGTTGGCTGTCAGCCGGCACAATCCAGGGCGCCTTGCGTGGCAGCACGGTCTGCTGCAGCCAGCGCTCCAGCTCCAGTGGCGGGATCGCCCGGCTGAACAAGAAACCCTGCATCACGCCGCAGCCCAGGCGATGCAGCACCTCCATCTGGCGCAGGTTCTCCACGCCTTCGGCAATCACCCGCAGGCCCAGCGAGCGGGCCAGCGCGATGATGGCGGTGACCACTGCCGAACTCTGCGGCGTGATACCCAGGTCGCGCACAAAGCTGCGGTCGATCTTGAGCTCGGAGATCGGCAGCGTGGTCAGGTAGGCCAGCGACGAATAACCGGTGCCGAAGTCGTCGATCGAGATCTCGACGCCGATCTCGGTCAGCCGGTGCAGCGACGGGATGACGTTCTGCAAGTCCTTCATCAGCCCTGTTTCGGTGATCTCGAGCTGGATCGCCCGGTGCGGCACGCCGTAAGCGGAGACGCACTGGTGGATATGCTCGACCAGATCCGTACGCTCGAACATGCGGTTGGGCAGGTTGACGGCGATCGAGTCGGCGAAACCGAAGCTCAGGCTCCACACCTTGGCCTGGCGCGCAGCCTCGCGCAGCGCCCATTCGGACAGCGGCACGATCAGCCCGGTCTCCTCGGCCAGCGGAATGAAATCGCCCGGCGGCACCAGCGTGGCACCACGCTGCCAGCGCATCAGCGCCTCGGCGCCGACCATGCGGGCCGAGCGTACGTCGATCTTGGGCTGGTAGTGCAGCACCAGTTCGTCGCGCTCGATGGCCTTGTGCAGGGCGCTCTCAAGCTCCAGCTTCTCGCGGCCGCGGCCGGCCAGCATCGGGCTGTAGATCGCCGCCGCATTGCGGCCGGCGTTCTTCACCGAGTACATCGCGACGTCGGAGTTGCGCATCAGGTCAGCCACCGAACTGCCGTCACGCGGGTAGATTGCCACGCCGACGCTGGTGGTGACAAAACACTCCTGGCCGCCAACGAAGATCGGCTCGCGCATGGCTTCAAGGATGCGGTCCGAGACCCGATCGGCGTCTGCCTCGTCGGCCACTTCGGGCAGCAGCGCGATGAACTCATCGCCGCCCAGGCGGCCCACGGCCTCGAGTGTGCGGTGGCTGCGCACGCCGGCGGATTCGAGTGCGCCGTCGAGCACCTGGTCGCTGTGGCGCACGCAGCCGCGCAGCCGCCGCGCCACCTCGACCAGCAACTCGTCGCCGGCGGCATGGCCCAGGGTGTCGTTGATGACCTTGAAGCGGTCGAGGTCGATCAGCAGCAGCGCGGCCTGGTGGCCCAGCCGTCGCGCATGCTCCAACGCACGCTCAGAGCGCCAGATCAGCTGCCGGCGGTTGGGCAGCCCGGTCAAGGCATCGAAGTTGGCCAGGTGGCGGATGCGGTCCTCGGCCACCCGGCGGTCGGTCACGTCCTGAACGATGCCGGTATAGCCGACGCCGTGGCCATGCTCGTTGAACTCGGGCTCGGCCTCGACATGGACGATGCGCATGCGGCCGTCGGGCAGGTTGACCGGCACGTCGATGGCCAGCACCGTGCTCTGCGACTGCACATCGCTGAGCACCCGGGTCAGGCCGCGGCGTTCAGGCATCGGCACCATGCGGATCAGGCGGCGCAGCGACACCTTGTCGTGCGGCCCGAAACCGAACACCCGCAAGGCCTCGGGGGCCAGCACCAGCTCGCCGCCAACCTGGCCGCGGCCACTGCTGTGGTGCCAATCGAAGCTGCCCATGCGGGCCAGATCCTGCGCGCGGGCCAGCTTGCTCTTGCTGCGTTCAAGCTCCTGCCGGGTGCGCGCCGAACGCAACACATGGCGCAACCGGCCGGCCAGCAAGCTCCATTGGTGGCTTTTGACAAAGAAGTCGGTGGCGCCCACCTGAAAGGCGCGGTTGATCGAGGCTTCATCGTCCAAGCCGGTGAGCATCAGCACCGGCAAGTCCATGAAGCCGGGCGCTTCGCGCAGTTCACGGCAGGTGTCGAAGCCGTCCAGGCCAGGCATCATCGCGTCGAGCACGATGATGTCGGGCATCCAGTCGGCCAGCAGTGCCAGTGCCTGTTCGCCGCTGCGGGCCTCGGTGATCTCGAAACCCCGGTCGCGCAGTGCCACCGCGGTGAGCAGCAGCGTCACCTCGTCGTCGTCCACCAGCAGCACGGAAGGCCGCTCGGGTGGTTCAACGGTGTCTGAAGCTTGCAACGGGGTCATTGAGGTGACTTCACGAGTCGGAGAGCAATTGCAACACGGCGGAGTCGACACGGGCGGCTTCGACCACCAGTCGGTCGAGTACCCGCGGCAAATGATCAAGATCGCCTGCTCTCAGCACATTCTCCGCCTCGGCACTCAGGGAAGACAACAGCAAAGCACCCACGCTAGCCGAAGATGATTTTAGGGTGTGGGTGGCCAGTCTCAAGGCCGCAGCGTCCGATTGCACCCGAGCGTGGGCCAATTGCGACAACAGCTTGGCCAATGAACTGCTGAAGGTTTCGAAGACGCGCGGCATCAGCCGATGGGCGCCCTCGGGATCGAGCGCCTGCAACTGGGCCAGCACCTGGGGATCGAGCGCCGGCTGCGCCGCCGCAGCCACCTCGCCGGAAGGCAGACCACGCGGAGGGTGGGCATTGACGCCCTGAATGGCATTGCGCTCGCTCATGTTTCTGGGCTGTTGATGACGTCTCTGGGCTGATCGCTTCACCGACAGCTTACGCCACAGATCCAAGCGCCCGGGTACGCTTGTCGCGCCAAGCATCGCCACGGTGTGGCCTGGCGGCAGCGGCCAGGGGTATCCGTCTGTAACACCGCAGCGGGGCGACCCGCGCAGCGGCAGCCACCGCCGCCCAGTGGCGAGGGTCGGCACAGGCGTCCGTACAATCGGTGACATGTCGCGCGACCGCGAAGCCGGTGTGACGACACCCGGCAGCACAGCCTCAACCCCCTGGCCGGCGTTGCCGGTGCTGCCATTGGCGCTGCTGGCCAGCGCGGTGCTGGTCGCTCTGCTGGCCAGTCAGCAGGTGCTGCCGGCCTGGTTGACGGCGCTGGCGCTGCTGCTGGCGACCGCTGGCGCACTGACCGCCGGCGCCTGCTGGCGCCAACAGCGCCACCACGACCAGCTGCATGACGCACGTCAGCAGTCGCATCTGCTCGGCCAACTGCTCGACACCTGGTGCTGGCAGACCGATGCCGACCACCGCCTGGTCACGCTTCAGCCACCGCAAGGCGCGCCGGTATCGGCCTGGGCGCCCGCAGTCACGGGCGGCGACCTGCTGTGGCAACGCTTCGACGATCCGACTGGCGGCCTGCAGCCGCGCATGCAGGCGCACAGTCCGCTGGCCGAGCTGGCCGTGCGCCATGGCGACACCCTGCCACTGGCCTGGCGGCTGCGCGGCCTGCCCCGCTTCGACAGCCAGGGCCGCTTCACCGGCTACCTGGGTTTGGCCTGGCCAACAGCGCATGCCGACCAGGCCCAGTTCGCACGGCAAGGCCTGGACGCGCTGCTGGCGCATGGCCCCGCAGCGTTGTGCCTGGCGCGGCCAGCGGCCGATGGCCCAGGCTGGGTGCTGCATCGGGCCAGCCCGGCCGCGGCCGAGTTGCTGGGGCTGGCCGGCGCCAGCGATGACCCCCAAGCCTGGCCCCAGGTACTGGCCGGCTTGCCGGACGGTTTGCGCGAGCGGGTGCGGACGCTGGCGCCAGGCCAGACCATCGAGTGCGACGGCTGGCGCGCCCGGCTGGAGCAACTCGGCCGCGAAGATCGGCCCGACAGCCTGGCCTGGCTGTTGTCGCTGGTGCCGCTGGTGCCGCTGCCGTCCACCAGCGACAGCGCCACCTTGTCACTGGCCGCCGAGCATGCCGCATTCGCGTACACCATCTCGCACGATCTGCGTTCGCCGATCCGGGTGGTCGAGGGCTTTGGCCGCATCCTCAAGGAAGACTACAGCCCGGTGCTGGACCGCGCCGGTCGCGACCATGTCGAGCGCGTGATTGCCGCCGCCACGCGCATGAACCAGATGATCGACGCGATGCTGTCGCTGTCGCGGCTGTCCACCCAGCCATTGGCCGAACAGACGGTGGACTTGAGCAAGTTGGCCGGCCAGGTGATAGCCGACCTTCGCCGTCAGTCGCCCGAGCTTGTGGTCAGCGTACACATCGCGCCCGGCCTGCAAGCCCAGGGTGATCCGGCGCTGCTGCTGATCGTGCTGGACAACCTGCTGGGCAACGCCTGGAAGTACAGCGCGCAGCAAGCCCAAGCCGAGATCCGTTTCGAGCCGGCAGCGCCCGAGGGCCGCGCCTGCCTGGTGGTCAGCGACAACGGCGCAGGCTTCGACATGCGCTTCGCTGATCGCTTGTTCGGCGTCTTCCAGCGCTTGCACAGCGCCAGTGACTTTCCCGGCACCGGCATCGGCCTGGCCTCGGTGCGGCGCATCGTGCGCCGCCATGGCGGCGAGATCTGGGCCGAAAGCGCGGTGGGCCAGGGCGCGCGCTTCTACTTCACGCTCAAAGGCTGAGCCGGCTCACAGCCAGCTCACTGGCTGCGGCCCAGCAGTTCCACCGCCTCCAGCAGCCGCTCGGCCTGCGCCAGCAGGCTGCGCTGCTCGGCAGCGGCCTGCTTCTGCAGGTTCTGCAGCGCCTGGCTGCGTTGCAGCGAATAGCGGTGCATCAACACGCCCACCGCCAGCGACACCCGGTCGAGTGCAGGGGCCGCTGCCGCGGCAGCTGGCTGCAAGGGTGCGCTCACAGGCGCCGGACGCGCGGGCAACTGGGCCAGCGCCGCCGCCACCGCGGGCAATATCTGGCCGATGTCCAGGGGCTTGACCAAATAGGCCACGGCGCCCAGCGCCTGCACCTTGCGCACCGTTTCGTCGTCGGAAAAAGCCGACAAAAACATGAAAGGCAGGTGCAGGTGGTCGCGCAGGTAACCGGCCACATCAAAGCCGCTCATGCCCTCCATGCGGATGTCAAGCAGCGCCAGATCGGGCCGGTGTTCGCGGGCGAGCAGGATGGCGTCATCGCCGTTGTCGGCGTCGATCACCTCATAGCCGGCCTGGGCCAGGCCATGACTGACGGTGGCCAGCACCAGCCGGTCATCGTCGACCAGCAGAATCTTGCCCTTGTTGGCCATGGTCATCAGGTCCTGTGCAAAGCGAGGATTGTCACCTTGGCGCGGCCCACTGGATCAGATCGGTTCGAGCAGGCTGATGCTGGGCGGCACCAGCACCACCCGGGCCTCCACCTCGACACCGATCTGCGCCAGCGTCAGCGTGGCGGTGCGCCGAGGCAGCAGCGCCCGCACCAGGCCCAGCCCCGACACCCCAGGCGGCACCTGGGCCAGGCTGAAGCCCGGCCGCAACTGCCCGGGGCTGTGGATGCTGATGGCCAGCCGCGCCTCGTCGCAGTGCAGCACACAGCGGATCTCGCCCGGCACGCTGTGCTTGATCGCATTGGTGAGCAACTCGTTGATGGTCAGCGCGATCGGGATCGATTCGGCCTCGGGCAAGGCAAAGCGGTGCGGTGCCGAGCCCTCGACGCTGACGCTGATGGCCCGGCCAAAGGTGCGCTGCACACTGGCGGTGATGGCGTCGATCAGCGGCTTGATGCGCAGTGGCCCCGACACCCCCACCTGCAGGCCATGCACCTGGGCGATGGCCTGCACCTGGCCCACGGCCTCGCTGATCAGCGAGGCCACCTCGGGCCGACGTGCCGCCGTCTGCTGCAGCAGGCCGGCCACGCCCTGCAGGTTGTTCTTGATGCGGTGGTGCACTTCCTTGACCAGCATCTCGCGCTGCGACACCGCGGCGTCAAAACGCGCCTGCTCGGCCGCGCGCTGTTCACTGACGTCGCTGGCCACCAGCAGCAACTGCGGCTCGCCGGCGGGATGCGGCGCGTCGCCGGACTGCAGCGAGACGATGCGCATGTCCCAGACGCACAAGGCCGGGGCCGGGGCCGAGGCGCTGTCCTCGCCGTCTTCGCCGTCTTCGCCTGACTCATCGGTCGGGCCGGGTCGCGTCAGTTCTCGGCGCAGACCCTCGGGCCCTGCCATCGCCGCGTTGAGGTCGGCGCGCAGCATCGCCGCGTCGGCCTCGCCGAACCAGACCTGCGGCGGCTGGCCCAGCACGGCCTCCACCGGACGGCCGAAGAAGCTGGCCGCCATGTGGTTGAGCCGCAGCACCCGACCGCTGGTCGCGTCGAACAGGGCAATGGCCAGTGGCGCGGTGTCGATGATGCGTTGCAGCGAGGCCTGGGCCTGGGCAATGCTGACCTCGGCCTGGCGCCGGCGCTCGATGTCAAGCAGCGCAAAGGTGATCTGGCTGCCGCCCTGCCCGGCCGGCCCGGCCGGCCCGGCTTCAGGGCCGTTGCCGGCCTCGCCGCGGCCGGTGACCACCGCATTGCCGACCACCCAGAATTCGCGGCCATCGCGGCCGCGCAAGCGGCACTCGAAGGTTTCGGCCTGGCCGTCGGCCAACGACTGCCGGTAGTGCGTGGCACGCAGCGGATGTGCCGGGTCGGCGGTGGCAACAATGTTGATTGGCTCGCCGACAAAATCGGCCAACTCACCGCCGAACATGCGGCGCGCCGATCGGTTCATCCATTCGATGCCGCCATCGCCTACGGTGACGATACCCACCAGCACCGAGTCGAGGATGGCCCGTGTGCGCTCGGCCTGCAATTGCACCGCCTCGCGCGCCCGTTGGCGTTCGTCGACATCGACGTAGGAGCAGATCAGGTCAGACTCGGCATCGGCCTCGTCGACTCGCCGTTTGCTGACCTGCACCCACACCAGGCGGCCGTCGCGCCGGCGCAGCCGGCGCTGGCCGCTCCAGCGGCCGGCTTGCGCCAGCGCCTGCAGGCGCTGCGGCAGCTGACGCTGGTAGGCCGTATCGTCGTCGAACAGCACGGCCAGCGGCATGTCCAGCAACTCGCCCACCGCATAGCCGGTGAGTGCGGCCAGCGCATCGTTGGCACGCACGATGTGGTTCTGGTGCAGGTAGGACAGGCCGACATCGCTGAGCGTGAACATCAGCGCCCGTTCGCGCGCCAGCGCCTCCAGCTCGGCCTGCTGGGCCTTCAGCCGCGAAACATCGGTCAGCACCAGCACCAGCTCAGGTGCGCCACCCCCCGGCGCGCGGCTGGCTGACAGCGCATACCAGACGGTGCTGCCCTGTGGGCCAGGGCGTGAGAATTCGATCTCATGCCGGCCATCGCGCGCGGTGGCGGCCGTCATCTGGGTTTGGTCCGCTTCCCCATCGGTGGTCAGCAGCGCCTGGCGCAGCAAGGCCCGCGCCGCTGGCTGGTCGGCCAGCACATCGTCCAGCAGCGCCCCGGCGGCGCGGCCGGCGGGCAGGGCCAACATGGCCTCGAAGCGCAGGTTGCAGCGCACCAGTTGCTCGCCGCGCAGGTAGGCGATGCCGGCGCTGGTGCCTTCAAGGATGGTTGTCAACTCGCGCAGCAGCTGCTCGCCCCGGCGGTGCGAGGCTTCCTGTTCGGTGACGTCGAGGGTCACCACCGACAGCGCGGTGCGGCCGCCGGTCAGCTCACCCGGCTCCACCCGTGTCAGCAGCCAGCGTTGGCCCAGATCGGGCACCTGCACCGCATAACGCACCTGGGCCCGCCGGCCCTCGCGCAAGGCCTTCTGCAAGCGGTCGAATTCGTCACGCGACTCGGCCGCCACCTGCTCGCGGCCGATGGCCTGCAGGCCGGCCGGCAAGCCGGCCGCGGGCGCCGCCTCACCCACTGCCACTGCAGCCGCCGTGCCGCGCGCCGGCCGGCTCGGCAGCCAGCCACGCGAGGCCTCGTAAGTGGCTACACCCACGCCGGCGGTGTCCATCAGTGCACCGATCTCCAACTGCGCCAGGTCATGCTCGTCCTCCAGGCTGCGGTCCTCGACCACGGCCATCACCCGCAGCGCGCCCTGCTCGCCGCGGATCGCCCGCAGCCGGGCACGCAGGCGCTGGCGGCCGCCGCCAGCCAGGGCGACGCTGGCGCGCACCTCGATCGGTCCGGTCTCGGGCTGCAGTTCGGCATGCGGGCCATCACCCTCCCAGGCCAGCAACTGGCGTAAATCGGCGGGCGCCTCGGTCAGCATCACCGGCGCACACCCCACCAGGGCCTCGAACGCGGTATTGCAGCGCACCACCAGGCCGGCAGCGTCGTAGACCAGCATGCCCACCGGGCTGAGCTCGAACCACTGGTCGAGTTCATGGCTGCTCTGCGCCGCTTCCTGCCGCGCCTGGTGCTCCGCCGTCACGTCGTGCAACAACGACAGCAGCAGCGGCCGGCCATCGTCGGCACTGACCCAGCGCGGCACCACCCGGTACCAGCGTTCGCGACCGTGCAGGTCGACCAGGCGGCGCTCCACCGGGCGCTCGGGCTGGTGGCCAGCGCTCAGCGCCGCCTGCCACAACTGGCGCGCCTGCCAGACCTGGTCATGGTCTTCAGTGGGCATCTCGTCGATGAGATCGCGGCCCAGCAACTGTTCGGGCGAGCGTCCGGCCGATTCGTAGAAGGCGCGGTTCGCGGCGACAAGCACAAAGGCCGTGTCCTGCACCAGCAAGGCTTGCGACGACTCCCACAGCAGCCGCACCAGCTCGCTGGTGGCGCCGGCGTCCAGCGGCGGCATCGCCGGCGGTGGCGAGGCGGCGGGCGCACGCAGGGCCCAGCCGCTGCCCGGACTGCGTGACAGCACGCAGGCCAGCTGGCGGCCACGCGCCGGCCCGTCGACCAGCGCCAACTTGAGCGCGCCGCCGTGGCGGCCGGCAGCCAGTGCCTGCGACAAGGCTTCGGCCGAGGCCTGGCCCAACCAGCGTTGCACCGATTCGAGCGGCTGGCCGGGCTCGCAGCCCAGCAGCTGGCGTGCCGTGCGGTTGCAAAAACTCACCCGCTGACGGGCATCGAGCAGCAACAACAACTCGTCAACCCCGTCGAGCAGGGCCGAGAGCTGGGCGTTGGACGGCAGCGTGACTTGGCGCGGCAGCAGGGACATGCGGCCAGTTTAGCGGCCGGGTCAGCTGCCTCGAACCAGCGCCGCAGCGATGGCGGCGGGCGGTGTCAGTCGAGTTGGCGCGCCGCCACCAGGGCGCGCAGCACCGACTGATTGAGCGTGGCGCTGTCCATCATCAACTGCTCGCAGGCGTTGCGGATGTCCAGCAAGGAAGCCGACTCGATGGCTTCAACCAGATCCAGATAGAGCTTGTACGGGCCCGCACCCTCCACCAGCGCCTCGCGTACCGCGTCCGAGGTGGGAATGCGCTTCAGCAACTCGCCAAAGGGCTGCTGCATCAGCCGGTCAAGCAGCGAGAACACGCCGCAGATGAACATCTCGCCACGCTTCTCGTCGTCGCAGCCACTGTCGCGGCCAAGCTCTTCCATCACCAGACCGCGCCGCACGGCGGCATAGATCACCGGCTTCTGGTTGGCGTCGCGGTTGCCCGCGGCCAGCAACAAGGCCAGCCAACGCTTGAGCCGCTGGTAGCCCAGCAGCATGATGGCGTGGCGGAAGCTGGTGACCTCGACACTCAGGCCAAAACCGGGTGAATTGAGGTAGCGCAGCAGCTTGAAGGCCATGGTCGGGTCGTTTTTCATCACCGCCTCCAGGCGGTCGAGCGACTCTTGGCGGTCCAGCCGATTCATCAGTTCAACGATGGCCTGCAACTCGGGTTGAGCGCCCCGGCCGCTGGCCACCTTGACCGGCGCCGGGTCGTCGATCGGCCAGCCCAGCACCGCGATCGCGCCGCGGCCGAAGGCATCAGTCATCTGCGCAGTGGTGCGCACATCGGCTTGCACATGCGGAATGTGGCGCGATACGCCACCGGGCGGCGGCATGCCGTCGCGGCGCTCGTCGGCCAAATCGATCACCGAATAGGCGAAACAAGGCAAGACGTCGCGCGGCAGCGGCTGCAACGGTACGCCCTTGATCAGCAGCGTATTGCCTCGTTTGTGCAAGGCCGCCAGCGCATCGGTACAGGCCGGATCGCAGGCCATGAAGGCCGGCACCTCCAGCATCATGTTCAGCGGCAGGTCGGTGCGCATCAGCGCGTCGAGCAGGCCCTCGCTGACGATGTTCAGCGAGACACGGTGCGTCGGGTCGGGCCAGGCCTCGGCCAACGCCGCCAGCAGGCCGTTGGCATCGGGCTGCAGGTCTGGTCGCGCGGGAAACACGGTCAGCCGCAGCGCGGTGATCGCCTTCTGGCGATCGATCATCGGCGAGTAGCCCAGCACAAGCTGGCTCAGAACAGGGTGGTGGGTCATGGCTGAAGTGTGGGCCAGGCGGGCCGCATCATTTGATGTAGTCGAACAGCGACAGGCGCTGCACCATGGCATAGCTCTGCAAGGCTGCCTGGTAACCGGTCTGCTGATGCTGAAAGTTGCTGATGGCCTGGACCATGTCCAGGTCCTCGGCCGCCGATTGCACCGATTTTGCCCAAAGCGCGCGGTCCTGGTTGCGGCCCTCGATGGCGTCCAGCCGCACCAGCGCCGAGCCGGTCTGCGCCCGCGCCGACTGCATGTGGCCCATCACCGCATCGAGGTCGCGCAGGCCGCTGTTGACCGCCTGGTTAACCTGTCCAGCGGTCGCGCTGGGATCCTTCAGCACCACGATTGCGCGGTCCAGCGCCTGGAAGATGTCGAGGTCGGGTGCCGAGGGCGTGACGCTGAAGCCGTCGCCAGCCGCAGCTCTGCCGCGCATCTGCAGCGACATGCCGTCCACGGTCAGCGTGGCGCCGGTGGCCGGGTTGTAGGGCACCGCATCCTGGCCGATCGAGGCGCCGTCGCGTTGCACGGTGTAGGCCAGGCCACCGGCCTGTTCGGCAAAGCGGATGCTGTAGTCGGCGCTGGTGAGCTCAGCCGGCACCCGTACGCTGCCGGCATCGATCCAGGCCGCGCCGGTGTTGCCGCTTTCGGCGGCGGTAACGAACACACCATTGCCGCTGCGTGCCGACAGCCAGATCGCCGCACCGTCGACGGTCAGCGGCATCTGCTCGGTGCTGGAGAGCTGGCTCTGGCCCCCGGTGGACGCCGATTGCACGCCGCCCGGCAGGTCGAGAAACGGCACCGAGCCGCCGCCCTGACCGCCAAACAGGTAGCCGCCCGCCCCATTGCCCTGGTTGGCCAGCGACAGCAACTGGCTGCGCAGTTGCGCCAGCTGCTGCGCCTGTGAAGCACGATCGCTGGCGCTGTAGCTGCCGTTGCCGGCGGCCACCAGGGTCTCGCGGGCGCTCTGCAGCAGTTCGCTGGTCTGGCCCAGCGCCGATTCGGCCAACTGCATGGCACTGCGGCTGGCTTCCACCGAGCGCTGCGAGCTGTCGATGCGCTGGCCAGCCTGGTAAGCACGCTCGGCCCGCGCCGCCGCCGCGGGGTCGTCGCTGGCCTGGCTGATGCGCTTGCCGCTGCTCAGCTGCGCCTGCGCCTGCGTCAGATCGCGCTGGCGCCGCTGCAGGCCGTCGATGGTGGCGTCGTACTGG
>JBBQZM010000069.1:0-16367 GCA_038207685.1 Burkholderiales bacterium | reverse complement strand
CGGCATCCGCCAGGCGGTGGCGCTGCTGGCCGCCAAGCGCAACGCGCTGCACGAAGCCCACCACGAGGTGATGGAATGCCTGGGGGAAATGATCTGGGCCAGCCAGCGCAGCGGCCTGCCGCCCGACGGCCAGGCCTACATCGAGGCGGTGCGGCGGCGCGCAACGAGTTAGCCCACCCCGCAGGGTAGTCCGGGCCCACCCCCGAAGGGCCTACGGCCCTCCAGACCTGACCCACCCCCGCAGGGCCTGCGCCCCCCCTCAAGGGGGCGACGCCCTTGGCCCGGCGGAGCCGGATCCTCGGCATCTGCTTGGTGAGCGCCGGCGTCAATCAGGCCGCGGCGGGCTCGTAGCCTTCTTCGGTCAGCGCGGCGCTGAAGCGCTCGGCGGGCAGTTGCGAGTCGATCGACACGCGGTGGCTGGGCAGGTCGATTTCCAGCTTGGCAGCGCTGTCGATGCGCTGCACCGTCTCGGTCACGGTGCGCACGCAATGGCCGCAGGTCATGGTGGGCAGGGTCAGTTCGATCATGGGGTTCTCCGTCAGGCAAGCCGTCTTGAACAAGGCACCGAGTATCGATCGCGGTGCGGGGCAGCGGTCAAGCCCGGCGGTCAAGACGACTCGATCGCCTCCCTGCGAAAATGCCGCCATGGCTGCTGCAACCGAATCACTCGTACTCCAGGTGCCGATCACCGGCATGACTTGCGCCAGCTGCGTGGCGCGGGTCGAAAAAGCGATCAGCCGTGTGCCCGGCGTGCAGCAGGCCAGCATCAACCTCGCCACCGAACAGGCCAGCCTGCAGCTCGCACCCACCAGTGCGCCGGCAGCAGCAGCGGCGGTGCTGGCAGCGGTGCAGGCGGCAGTGAGCAAGGCGGGTTACGGCATGTCCGAGGAAACCTCCGGCCTACGCATCGACGGCATGACCTGCGCCAGCTGTGTCAGCCGGGTCGAGAAGGCGCTGAGCAAAGTGCCCGGCGTGCTGGGCGCCAGTGTCAACCTGGCCACGTCCACCGCCGAAGTGCGCCGATTCGCCGGCAGCGCCAGCGATGCCGACTTGCTGGCTGCGGTACAGCGCGCGGGTTACGAGGCCGCCGCCATCGACAACGGCGGCGCGCCGCCCAAACCCTCACGTGGTGACGAAGGCTGGCGGGTAGCGGCCGCGGCGTTGCTGTCGGCGCCGCTGGTGCTGCCGATGGTCGGCGACCTGCTGGGCCGGCATTGGATGCTGCCGGCGCTGTGGCAATGGCTGCTGGCCACGCCGGTGCTGTTCTTCTTCGGCGCGCGCTTCTTTATCGCCGGTTGGAAAGCACTGCGCAACGGCGCCGGCAACATGGACTTGCTGGTGGCCCTCGGCACCGGCGCCGCCTACGGCCTGAGCCTGGCCATGTGGTGGCGTGATGACAGCGGCATGCCGCACCTGTACTTCGAAAGCGCGGCGGTGGTCATCACACTGGTGCTGCTGGGCAAATGGCTGGAGGCACGCGCCAAGCGCCGCACCCTGGTGGCGCTGGATGGCCTGCGCGCGCTGCGCCCCGACAGCGCCCGGCTGCGCCGCGACGGCCAGGAAACGATGGTGCCGCTGGCCCAGGTGCAGCCCGGCGACGAGGTGGTGGTGCGCCCCGGCGAGCGCCTGCCCACCGACGGCGTGGTGGTCGAAGGCCGCAGCCATCTCGACGAATCGCTGCTCACCGGCGAGAGCCTGCCGGTGGCGCGTGAGCCCGGTGACCGCGTGACCGGCGGCGCGATCAACGGCGAGGGCCTGCTGCTGGTGCGCACCACCGCAGTGGGCAAGGCCAGCATGCTGTCGCAGATTGTGCAGATGGTCGAATCGGCCCAGGCCAAAAAGGCGCCGATCCAGCAGACCGTGGACAAGGTCGCAGCGGTTTTTGTGCCGGCCGTGGTGGGCGTGGCCGTGCTGACGCTGCTGGGCTGGGGTTTTGCGCGCGGCGACTGGGCGGCGGCGCTGATCCACGCGGTGTCGGTGCTGGTGATCGCCTGCCCCTGCGCGCTGGGCCTGGCCACGCCGGCCACGTTGATGGTGGGCACCGGGCTGGCGGCTCGGCGCGGCATTCTGGTGCGCGATGCCCAGTCGCTGGAACTGATGCGGGCGGTCAAGGTGGTGGCGTTTGACAAGACCGGCACCCTCACCGAAGGCCAACCCCGGCTGGTTCAGGCCGAGGCCGTTGAGGCGCTGACCGGCGGCCAAGACGCCTTGCTGACCCTGGCCGCCTCGCTACAGGCCGGCAGCGAACACCCGCTGGCCCACGCCGTGGTGCAGGCCGCGACCGAGCGACAACTGGCGGTGACCCCGGTGGACACGCCGCGCGCGGTGGCCGGCCGCGGCATCGAAGGCCGGGTGGGCGGTCGCGCACTCAAGCTCGGCAGCAGCGTCTGGATGGCCGAACTGGGTGTGCAGGACGCAGCCTTGTCGGCGCTGGCCCAGGCCTGGTCAGCCCAAGGCCGCAGCGTGGCCTGGCTGGCCGAAGACTGCGACGGCGCGGCGCCGGTGGCGCTGGGCCTGCTGGGCTTTGGCGACCGCACCAAGCCGGGCGCTGCGGCGGCGGTGGCGGCCCTGCAGCGCGAGGGCCTGCGTGTGGTGCTGATCAGCGGCGACAACCGCGGCGCAGCGCAGGCGCTGGCCGACGAGGTGGGTATCAGCGAGGTGCAGGCCGAGGTGCTGCCGGCCGACAAGGCGCGGGTACTGACGCAATTGCGCCAGGGTCTGGCCGCCGGCGACCGGGTGGCCATGGTCGGTGATGGTGTCAACGACGCGCCGGCGCTGGCCGCGGCGGATGTGGGTCTGGCGATGACCCATGCCGATGGCGGCGGCACCGACGTGGCGATGCAGACCGCCGGGCTGACGCTGCTGCGCGGCGACCCGCTGCTGGTGGTCGAGGCGCTGCAGTTGTCGCGGGCCATCACCCGGCGCATCCGCCAGAACCTGTTCTGGGCCTTTGCCTACAACGTGATCGGTCTGCCGCTGGCCGCCGCCGGCTTGCTCAGCCCGGTGGTGGCGGGTGCGGCGATGGCGCTGTCGTCGGTCAGCGTGGTCAGCAACGCGCTCTTGCTCGGCCGCTACAAGCCGCCGCGCTGATCAAGTACTGATCTGGGCGCGCTGCACCTGCAGCACGTCCTCACCAGCCCACAGCGCGTCGAGCTGCGGGAACTGCCAGCGCCCGGCCGGCTCGCGGTCGATGATGCGGTCGGGCGCGCCGTCGGCCAGATCCAGCAATTGCGGCGTGATGTGCTGCTCGCTGGCCAGGTCGAAAAAAGCCTTGACCCACGGCGCGGTCAGCGCCTGCGGGTTCTGGTCCATCACCACCGCCAGTCGATGTGAGGCCAGTCGCACCAGCGAGCCGCTAGGGTAGATGCCCAAGCTGCGCACGAAGTGCTGGAAGATCAGGGTATCGAAGTGGCCCTGCCAGGAGGCCATCTTGGAGATCGACTCGGCCGGATCCCAGCCCGACTTGTAGGGCCGGTTCGAGGTGATGGCGTCATAGACGTCGCAGACCGCCGCCATGCGTGCCAGCGTGGAGATCTGCGCGCCCTGCAGGCCGTGCGGGTAGCCGCGGCCGTCGTCACGCTCATGGTGGTGCAGGCAGACGTCCATCGCCGCGCTGCCCGCACCGTTGGTCTCCTGCAGCATGCGATGGCCGCGCTCGGGGTGGGTGCGAATGACCGCAAATTCCTCGTCGCTGAGCTTGCCTGGCTTGTTCAGGATCTCCAGCGGCATCGCCGCCTTGCCCAGGTCGTGCAGCAGGCCGGCCAGCCCCGCCTCGCGGCAGGCGGCGTCGTCATGGCCCATTTGCTGGGCCAGCGCCACCATCAGCGCGCACACCGCCACCGAGTGCATGTACGAGTAGTCGTCGGCGGTCTTCAACCGTGCCAGGCTGACCAGCGCACCCGGATTGCGGAACACCGACTGCGTGATGTCATCCACCAGCGGCAGGCAGCGCTCGGTCTGCAGCGCCTTGCCCAGCCGCGCCTCGGCAAACATCGACGACACCGCCGAACGCGAGCGCTGGCACAGGCGGGCCGCTTCGCGCAGTTCCTCGGCCATGGTCACCCGGGCCGGCCGCGCCGGCGCTTCATCGGGCATCGGCATGTAAAGCTCGAAGTCGTCGCCCGATAAGGGTTTGGCCGCCTGGAACAGGTCATCCGGCGGCGCCGAAGGAACTGCCGCCGGCTGCTCGGCCGGGGGCGCTGCCGGCAGGTCCAGACCACGCCGGATGTCGATCCAGCAGTCCTGCACCGTGCTGTCGTGCAGGCGTTTCAGATCGGCCGGGTCTTTCAGCAGGAAGCGGCTCTTCCAGAACGGATGGGCCAGCCAGTCGCCCTCCAGCGCATGCAGGTACATGCCCAGTTGCAAGCGGGATACCGCGATCTTCTTGAGATGCTGCTGCGCCATGTGCGTCCTGATGGATCCTCGGCAAGGCGGCAGACCAGATGGACGCCCAGAAGAAAGCCGCTGCAGGACAGCGGCCTCATCAAGCCGGGCCGCCTGCGCTCAGCGGAAACGGCTCTCCGGCACCACCTTCAGCTCGCTCGGCAGCGAGGCCAGGTACTTGGCCACCTGCTTGAGTTCGGCATTGCTGAAGGTCAGCTTCTTCTTGCCGTCGACCTCTTGCACCACCTGGCTGCGCATGGTGGCGTTGGCGCGACCCACGTAGGGGTTGCCATCGGTGTGGTAGGCCTTCAGCGCCACATACAGGTAATCGGCATGCTGGCCGGCCAGCTTGGGGTAGGCGGGATCGATAGGCATGCTGTAGTTGGCGCCGTGGCAGGCCACGCAAGCGGCCATGCGATCTTTCAACGCCTCGGGCGCCGGCTTGGCCAAGGTGGCGGACACCGCAGTGCCCTTGCCCTGCTGCTCGTAGTAGGCGCCGAGGTCGGCCATGTCCTGCTCGGTCAGAGAGACGGCGATGCCGCGCATCGTCGGATGCTTGCGGTCGCCCTTCTGGTATTCGGTCAGCGCGGCAACGATGTACTTGGCACCTTGGCCCGCGATCATCGGCACCTTGTGCACTTCGGGGAAGGTAGCCTGGTAGCCGACGAGACTGTGGCAGCCGATGCACATGGCGGCCTTGGTGGCCCCTTGGGCGGCGTCGCCGACCTTGGCATCCTGGGCTTGTGTCACGGTGCTCAGGCCGGCCAGGGCCAGCACCAGGGGAAGCAGGGGAAACGCTGTTTTCATTGACTCGCGGGCTTGTGATGTCGCTGCAGATGGACGCTGCAGCCAGCGAAACCCGCTGCTGCAGCACCCCGTGGTGTCCGGTCGCAGCACAGGGCCGCCTACCAGATGTGACACGATTATATAGAGCCGACCCTTATACTGATTTGAGCTATTGATCGCCCCATTCACCCCCATTTGATACGGCCTGCGCCGCTACCTCTGCCATGAAGTTTCAAGGATCCGACAACTACGTTGCCACCCCAGACCTGATGCTGGCGGTAAACGCGGCCATCACCCTGAAGCGGCCGTTGCTGGTCAAGGGCGAGCCCGGCACCGGCAAGACCATGCTGGCCGAGGAGGTGTCCACCGCGCTGGGCATGCCGCTGCTGCAGTGGCATGTCAAGAGCACCACCAAGGCCCAGCAAGGCCTCTACGAATACGACGCGGTGAGCCGGCTGCGCGACAGCCAGCTGGCCGATGCCGAGAGCTCGCAGAAAGTGCGCGACATCAGCAACTACATCCTGCGGGGTGTGCTGTGGCAGGCCTTCACCAGCGAGCAACCGGTGGCGCTGCTGATTGACGAGATCGACAAGGCCGACATCGAGTTTCCCAACGATCTGTTGCGTGAACTCGACCGCATGGAGTTCTACGTTTATGAGACGCGCACGCTGGTCAAGGCCTTGCACCGGCCGGTGGTCTTCATCACCAGCAACAACGAGAAAGAGCTGCCCGACGCCTTTCTGCGCCGCTGCTTCTTCCACTACATCAAGTTCCCTGACGCCGACACGATGAAGAGCATCGTCGACGTGCACTTTCCTGGCCTCAAGAAAGAACTGCTGTCCGCGGCGATGAAGACCTTCTACGACGTGCGCAACCTGCCCGGCCTGAAGAAAAAGCCCAGCACCAGCGAACTGCTCGACTGGCTGAAGCTGCTGGTGGCCGAGGACATCCCGCTCGAAGTGCTGCAGAGCAAGGACGAGAAAGTCAGCGTGCCGCCGCTGGTGGGCGCCCTGCTGAAGAACGAGCAGGACGTGTCGCTGTTCGAAAAATTGGTGTTCATGCAGCGCCACAACCGCTGACATGGCCCCCCCCCGTAGCGCCTTCGTCAGTCCACGCCGTCGCAGAGCTCAGGCGGTTCGCGAGGCGTTCGGGCTTGCGCAGGCAGGCCCTCGCGTCCACGCTCACCCCACTCAGGGGGCGGCCGCTGGCGGCCCGGCAGAGCCGGTTCCGCGGCGGCTGCTTGCTTGAAGCGGATTCGTTCTTGCCAGTAGGCGCTCGGCACTTTGGAAAAATGAGATGAAGCTGCCGCGCATCACCGAGCCGATCACGCTGCAAGGCCGCCATGTGCGGCTGGAGCCGCTGCGCTCCGACCATGCGCCGGCGCTGGCCGAGGCGGTGCAGGACGGCGAACTCTGGCAGCTCTGGTACACCGCGATCCCCACGCCCGAGGGCATGGCCGCCGAGATCGAGCGCCGGCTGGGCTTGCTGGCCACGCAGGCGATGCTGCCGTTTGCGGTGATCGACGCCGAAGGCCGGCCGGTGGGCATGACCACCTACATGAACATCGACAACACGCACCAGCGCGTCGAGATCGGCTCGACCTGGTATGCCCGACATGTGCAACGCACGCCGCTGAACACCGAGGCCAAGCGCCTGCTGCTGGGACATGCTTTCGACAGCCTGCAGTGCATCGCGGTCGAGTTCCGCACCCACCGCTTCAACCACCAGAGCCGGCGCGCCATTGAACGCCTGGGTGCGCAGCTCGACGGTTTGCTGCGCAACCACCAGCGCGCGAGCAACGGCACGCTGCGCGACACCGCGGTCTACAGCATCACCGCTGACGAATGGCCCACCGTGCGCGCGCACCTCGACTTTCAGCTCGAGCGCGGCGCCGCCTGACACGCACACCCTCACGCCCTCAATCCCATGGCACGCAAAAGACCGATCACCCTTGACGACCTCTGGCGCATGCAGCGGCTGGGCGCCCCCAGCCTGTCGCCCGATGGCTCGCAGGCCGTCGTCTCACTGGCCAGCCACGACATGGCACAGAACCGCGGCAGCAGCGCCTTGTGGCTGCTGTCGACGCTGGGCGGCGCGCCGCGGCAGCTGACCCAGTGTGGCGACAAGGACGGCCAGCCGCGCTTTTGCCCCGATGGCCAGCAACTGGGCTTTGTCGCGCAGCGTGAGCAACAAGGCCACAAGGACGAAGCGCCGCAGTTCTACCTGATGCCGGTCGATGGCGGCGAGGCCTGCCGTGTCGGCGATGTCGCCACTGGTGTCGGCGCTTTCCGCTGGTGCCCGGACGGCCGCCACATCGTCTTCATCTCCTGGGTCTGGCCCGCGCTCAAGGGCGCCAAGGCCCAGGCCAAGGCGATGGCGGCCTCGAAGGTGCGTCAGCCCAGCGGCATCGTCACCAGCGAGGCGCAGTACCGCTATTGGGACCACATGTTGCCGATGGGCCGGGTGCCGCACCTGCACCTGATGGATGTGCGCACGGGCAAGGTGCGCGACCTGTTCGAGGGCACGCCTTATTCGCTGGGCTGGTCAGAACCCGACGCCAACAGCTTCGACATCTCGCCCGACGGCAAGCGTGTAGTTTTCGCCTTCGACCCGGCGCCCGAGCAGCGCATCGACGGCCGCTTCGCGCTGGCCGAACTGACGCTGCGCGGCGGCCGCATCGAGCTGCTGGCGCAAGACCTGGGCTGGGACTTCGGCGCGCCGCGCTACAGCCCGGACGGCCGGCAAGTGGCCTGCATCGCCAGCCACCAGGCGCAAAGCCACACCATGCCTGGCCAGCTGGCGCTGGTGTGCCCTGGCGAGCCGGTGGAGGTAGTCAGCGCCGAATGGGACCACGACGTGGCCGCGCCGCTGCTGTGGGAAGAAGACGGCCTGGCCGTGCTGCTGGCCGCCGAGCAGCACGGCCAGCGCCACCTCTGGCGCTTCGACCTGGCCGACCGGCGCGCCGAGGTCGTGGTGCACGGCGGCAATGTGCAAAGTTTCGACAAGGCCGCCGGCACGCTGGTAACGGTGGCCGATGCGGCTGACCATCCCGCGCAGGTCCATGCCCATCTGCCGGGCGCGCCGGCGCGGCGCATCGAAGCCTTCAACGACGAGATCATGGCCGGCCTGCAACTGGGCCACCACGAAGCCATCCGCATCACTGGCGCGCTGGGTGATCCGGTGCAGGTCTGGCTGTACTACCCGCCGGGCTTCGACGAGAAGAAGCGCTACCCGCTGCTGCAGGTGATCCACGGCGGGCCGCACACCGCCATGGGCGACAGCTGGCATTACCGCTGGAACGCGCCGCTGTTTGCCGCCCAGGGTGATGGCGGCCGCGGCCAGGTGGTGGTGGCGGTCAACTACCACGGTTCGTCGGGCTTCGGCCATGCCTTCCTGGACAGCATCACCCACCGCTGGGGCCAGCTGGAGCTGCAGGACGTGGAGGCCGCCACCACTGAAATGCTGCGTCGGCCCTACATCGACCCGGCGCGGGTTTATGCCTCGGGCGGCAGCTACGGCGGCTACATGGTGGCCTGGATGAATGCCCATGTGCCGGTGGGGCGCTACGCCGCTTATGTCTGCCATGCCGGTTGCTTCGACTGGACCGCGATGTTTGCCGACGACGCCTGGTGCTGGCATGCCAAGGAACTGGGCGGCTGGTACTGGGACGATCTGGCGCGGGTCAACGCGCAGAGCCCGCACAGCTTTGCCGCCAGCATGGACACGCCAACCCTGGTGATCCACGGCGCGCTCGATTACCGCGTGCCCGATACCCAGGGCCTGGCCTACTACAACACGCTGAAGGCGCGCGAAGTTGATGCCCGGCTGCTGTGGTTTCCCGACGAGAACCACTGGATCCTCAAGCCGCAGAACAGCCAGCTCTGGCACCAGGAGTTCTTCAGCTGGCTGCAGTGCCACGGCGCTGCAACCAAGCCCACCCGCCGCCGCGGGCGCTGAGCGGGCCCGTCCCAAAGCCCGACAGCCTCCTAGACACGCCCAGCGTCTCAGACCGATTTCAGCGCCGCCTGCCCGCGTTGCGGGGCTGGCTGCTGCAGCGGCCCCAGTTGGTCGCGGCCGCCATCCTTGGCCTGGTAGAGGTTGATGTCGGCGCGGCCTAGCAACGCCGCAACGCTGTCGCGCGGCCCCAGCCAGCCCGCCGCACCAACGCTGACGGTCACCGGCAGGCGGCCGCCCTCGATCACCAGCGGCAGTTCGCGCACCCGGTCGCACAGGCGCTGCGCCAGCACCCGCGCCTCGGCAAGCGTGGTGGCCGGCAGCAGCGCCAGGAACTCTTCGCCGCCCCAGCGCGCCAGATGGTCGATATCGCGCAGCTGCGAGCCCATCACCGTGGCCAAATGCAGCAGCGCACGATCGCCGGTGGCGTGGCCGTGCGAATCGTTGAGCCGCTTGAAATGGTCGACGTCGATCATCAGCACCGCCATGCGGCCGGCAATCTGTCCGCTGTCAGAGCCGGCCAATCGGCGCACCCGCTGCTCTTCCTGGCTGAGCAGTTCGACCATCGCACGCCGGTTGAGCAATGCGGTGAGGTGGTCGTAGCGCGACAGCTTCTCCAGCCGGCCGACCAGCCGCGACACCAGCAGGCTCACCAGCATCATCTGCAGCATCAGCGCCGCCACCAGCCCGGTGAGCGAGGAGCCGACGCTGAGCACGGTGTTCTGCTCCACCTCATAGATCACGCTCTCCGGCGCCACCAGGCCGCGCACGCTGCGCAGGCCCAGCATCAACCCGGCCAGCAGCATGGGGGCCGCATACAGCCAGCCCCAGCGCTGCTGCAGGTTGAGCCGGACATAGCGCCAGACATCGAAGGCCGCCCACAGGTAGATCGCGCCCCAGAGAAAGGAGCCGAAGGCAATGCGCGCCCAGACCCAGACCGGATCCAGCGCCAGCCAGCACAGCGCCGCGACGGCCGTCAAAATGCCGACCTGCACGCTCGTCCAGCGGCGCTGACCGGTGAAGGTCCAGAGACCGCGGTGCAAAGCCAACGTGCCGACGATCACGATCACATTGCCCATTGCCCGCAGCGGCCCATGGCCGATGTGCATGGCGACAACAATCATCAGCAGACCCAGCGCACTGCAGCAGGCATAGGCGGCCCACCAGCCCGCGGCACGGCGCTCGCCCGGCAGCACCAGCGAGGCCACCACCCAGGCCGGCGCCAGCACCGCGTACTGCAACGCCACCAGCAAAAGCGCCACTTCCGAGGTGGGGTAGTCAGTCAGCCGGTAGGACAGCGGTTCCATCTGCCCGATTGCAACACAGGCCGGCGTCGCCGGGGTGCCCAACGACCCCCCCTGGAAGTAGGTATGCTTGGCGATCAGGCCATGGCGGCCTGCGAGAGGCCTGACCATGCTCATCAACTTCTTCTACACACTGCGCGCGGCCAAGTTGCCGGTGTCGGTCAAGGAGTTCCTGACCCTGCTGGAAGCGGTGAAAGCCGGCGTGATCGACCACTCGGTCGACCAGTTCTATTACCTGGCGCGCACCACCATGGTCAAGGACGAGGCCAATTTCGACAAGTTCGACCGCGCCTTTGGCGCCTATTTCAAGGGCGTGGAGATGCTGGCCGACTTCACCAAGGAAGTGCCGCTGGACTGGCTGCGCAAGAACCTGGAGCTCGAACTCAGCGCCGAAGAAAAGGCCAAGATCGAGAAAATGGGCTGGGACGAGTTGATGGAGACGCTCAAAAAACGCTTCGAAGAGCAGAAAGAGCGCCACGAAGGTGGCAGCAAGTGGATAGGTACCGGCGGCACCAGCCCGTTTGGCGCCTACGGCAGCAACCCGCAGGGCATCCGGATCGGCCAGGAGAAGAGCCGCAACAAAAGCGCGGTGAAAGTGTGGGACCAGCGCGCCTACAAGGATTACGACGACAACCTCGAGCTCGGCACGCGCAACATCAAGGTGGCATTGCGCCGCCTACGCCGCTTTGCGCGCGAGGGCGCGGCCGAGGAACTCGACCTCGAGGACACCATCCATTGCACCGCGGCCAATGCTGGCTACCTCGACATCAAGCTGGTGCCCGAGCGCCACAACAAGGTCAAGGTGCTGCTGCTGATGGACGTGGGCGGCACCATGGACGAGCACATCCACCGCGTCGAAGAACTGTTCTCGGCGACCAAGACCGAGTTCAAGCACCTCGAGTTTTATTACTTCCACAACTGCGTCTATGACTTCATGTGGAAGAACAACAAGCGGCGCTTCAGCGAGAAGACAGCCACCTGGGACATCATTCGCAAGTACAACAAGGACTACAAACTGATCTTCGTGGGCGACGCGACGATGAGCCCCTACGAGATCCTGCAGCCCGGCGGCAGCGTGGAATACAACAATGAAGAACCCGGTGCCGAATGGATTCAGCGGCTGACCAACGCCTTTCCGAAATTTGCCTGGATCAACCCTGAACCCCAGGGTGTCTGGCAGTACCGGCAGAGCATTTCGGTGATCCAGCAACTCGTCAACCAGCGCATGTTCCCGCTGTCGCTGGCCGGGCTGGAAGGGGCGATGCGTCTGCTCAGCAAGTGAGTATCGCGCCGCGCCGCTGGGCCGGCGGGCTGTGCCTGTCGCTGGCGGCGCTGATGGGCGGCTGCGCGCTGCTGCCCAAGGGCGAGACTGCCGAGCGCCCCGCTGACGCCGCGGCTGCCGCGCAGGCGGCGTCCGCTGCAGCGTCTGCAATGCAGATCCGGCTGGTGGTCGATGCCCCATCGGCGCTGCGCAGCCTGCTCAGCCAGTACCTGGATCTGGCGACGCTGCAAAACCTGCCCAGCAGCGAGACGCTGGACGCCAGCGAATGGGCACGGCTGATCGCCGCTGCGCCGGCGCAGGCTCGCGATCTGCTGAAGACCGAGGGCTATTTCGATGCCGAGGTCAGCGTCAGCCGCAGTGGCAGCCAGCCCACCGAGGTGCGGGTCACCGTGAAACCCGGTCCGCGTACCCAGGTGGCGGCGGTGCAGATCGACGTCGAGGGTGAACTGGCGCGGCGCGTGGCGGCCGACGACGGGCGGGCCACTGCCCTGCTCGAAACCCTGCGCACCGGCGGACCGCTGCGTGTTGGCGAGGACTTTCGCAATGCCGACTGGAGCTCGATCAAGCAAGGCCTGTTGTCGACGCTACGCAGTGCGGGTTACGCGGCCGCCAGCCTGGTCAGCAGCAACGCCGATGTCGACACCTCCACCCAGCGCGCCAAGCTGCAGATCGTGGCCGACAGTGGGCCGCTGTTCACCGCCGGCGCGGTGCAGGTCGAAGGGCTGAAGGCCCAAGACGAATCCACGGTGCAGGCGCTGGCAGAGCTCGGCAACGGCGCGGCGCTGACCGAAGCCGCCCTGCTCGACTACCAGGAGCGCTTGCAGAAGACCGGCTTGTTCGAATCGGTGCTGGTGCGCTTCGACCCTGAGGTGGCCAAGCCAGAAGGCACGACGGTGCAGGTGCGGGTGCGTGAGCTGTCGCTGCAACAGGCCACGGTCGGCCTGGGCTTCAGCGCCAACACCGGCCCGCGTGCGACGCTGGAGCACACCCATCGCCGCTTCCTGGGTCAGGCGGTGACCGCACACAACAAGTTCGAGCTCGGGCGCGAACACCAGCTATGGAGCGGCGACTTCAAGACCCATCCCACCGAGGGCTTCCGGCGCAACCTGCTGGGCGTGCAGCTCGAACGCACGCGCAGCGACACCGACGTGGTGCTGTCGCAGCGGCTGCGGCTGGGCCGCTCGCAGGATTCCACGCGGGTCGAGCGCCTGTACTTCGGCGAGTTGCTGCGCTCCAGCCGCAGCGACGCCGGTGGCTCGGACAGCGCGCAGGCGCTGAGCATCAACACCCAGGTGGTCTGGCGTGACCTCGACAGCGTGCTGCTGCCCACCCGCGGTTTCACGCTGTCGCTGCAAGGCGGTGTCGGCCAGGCCCGCAGCGGCAGCGGCACCGGCCCGTTCACCCGACTTTACGGCCGCCTCACCGGCTACCTGCCGTTGGGCGACACCTGGTACGGCCAGGCCCGGGTCGAGGCTGGCCAGGTGATCAAGCGTGAAGGCCTGGTGGTGCCCGACGCATTGGGCTTTCGCGCTGGCGGCGACGACTCGGTGCGCGGTTATGCCTACCGCACCCTGGCGCCGCGCGACAGCGGCGGCGCGCTGATCAGCGGCCAGGTGCTGATGACCAGCAGCATCGAAGTCGCGCGACCCATCGTCGCCTCGCTGCCCACGGTGTGGGGCGCGCTGTTCATCGACGCCGGCGGCGCCGCCCCGCGCTGGAAGGACTACAAGGCCTCGCTGGGTTATGGCGCCGGCGTGCGCTGGCGCAGCCCGATCGGCCCGCTGCGGGTCGACCTGGCCTGGGGTCGTGACGATCGCAAGCTGCGGCTGCACTTGTCGTTGGGGATCGCCTTCTGATGAGCGCGCCCGAGCCTGACTCGACGCCGAACACCGCACCGCCACCGCCGCGGCGGCGCCGCCGCTGGTGGTTGGCCGCCGCAGCGCTGCCGCTGACGCTGCTGGTGGTGCTGCTGCTGGGCCTGGCCGCGCTGATCTACCGGCCGGCTTCGCTGCCCTGGCTGCTGGGCCAGGTGCCGGGCCTGCAGGCCGAGGGCGTGCAAGGCACGCTGGCCGGCGGCGATCTGCGCATCGCCAAGCTGAGCCTGAACCTGCCCAACGACAGCGGACGCTTGCAGATCGAGCAACTGGCCATGCAGCGCCGCGCCTACCAGTTTCGACCGAAACACGGCATCTGGCTGGATCTGCACTTCGAGGCGCTGCGTATTACACGCCTGCAATGGACCAGTGGCAAACCCTCGGGCCAGCCGCCCAGCCTGCCCGCCAGCCTGCGCTTGCCGCTGAGCCTGCGCATCGACGAGTTGAGCGTGGCCGAGTTGCAGATCGACCAACTGCCACCGATCAAGGACGTGCGCGCGGCGCTGGCCATCGGCGCCGACGACGGTGCCCAGCACCGCATCGACAAGCTGTCACTGCAGTTCGAGCAGAACCAGTTGCAGGGGCGGCTCATGCTGGGCGCCGATGCGCCGCTGACGCTGGATGCCCAGATCGATGCCGTGCGGGGCCAGGCCCCGACCTGGACCGCCAGCCTGGCCGTTGCCGGGCCACTGGCGCGGCTGGTGGCCGAGGCCAGGCTGCAGGGCGAGGCGCCGGCGCGCGGCCAGGCGCCCGCGTTGTCGGCGCAGGCCACGCTGCAGCCGCTGGCGCCCTGGCCGCTGGAGGCGCTGTCGCTCAGCACCCGCGACCTCGACCTGTCCAGCTTGTCGCCGCAGTGGCCACGCACCGCGCTGGCCGGCCGCGCCACCGTGCAGTCCAGTGGTTTGGACCAGCCTGCCAAGGTGGAAGCCGAGTTGGTCAACAGCTTGCCCGGCGCCTGGGACAGCGGTCGGCTGCCGCTGCGCAGCCTCAGCCTGGCAGCCAGCGGCGAGCCGCGCTACACCGATCGCCTCACGGTCGACCGTTTCCTGCTGCAACTCGCCGATGCGCGTGGCGACGCCGGCCGCATCAGCGGCCAGGGCCGCTGGCAGGGCGAGACCGCCAGCTTGCGCCTGAAGCTCGATGCGCTGCAACCGCAGCGGCTGGATACGCGGGCACCACCAATCAACGTCAGCGGTCCGCTGGACTTGCGGGCCAGCGGCCTGCAAGGCAGCGCAGCGCAACTCGGCTTCGAGGCCAAGTTGGCCGGGCAGGCGCTGGACGGCAGCGGCCTGCCGGTACAGTTGCAGCTTGAAGGTGAGGCCAGTGCCCAGCACCTGTTGCTGCGGCGCGCCGAGGCCAGCGCCGGCACCGCCCGCGCCACCGCGCAACTCGACGCCCGCGGCAGCGCCAACGGCTGGCGGCTGCAGGGCAACAGCACGCTGGACCGCTTTGATCCCCTGCCCTGGTGGGCTGGCCCACCCGGCAGCGCCTGGCGCCGCGGCCCGCACCGGATCAGCGGCGAACTGGCGCTGGACCTGCAGCTCAAGCCCTCGGCCGTCGACGCCATCGGTGGCACGCTGGAACAAGCGCTGCGCGCCTTTGCCGGTCAGGCCTCTTTGCGGTTGGTCGACAGCCAGCTGGCAGGCATGCCGCTGGCCGGCGAACTGGCGCTGCGCAGCGGTGACGCCCGCTACAACGTGGATGGCCTGTTCAAACTGGCCGGCAGCCAGCTGGGGCTGCAGGGCCGCATCGGCCTGAATCCGGCAGCCGATAGCCTGGCGCTGACGTTGGACACACCGACACTGGCCGCGCTGGGGCCCTTGGGCCGCCTGCTGGCCGATGCCAGCCCCGGCCTGCTGGCGCATTGGCCGACGGCAGGCAGTATCCAGGCCCAGGTGCAGGTGGAGGGCCGCTGGCCGCTGCTGCGCAGCCAGGGCCAGCTCAACATCGCCAAGCTGGCCAGCCCCGATGGCACGCTGCAGCAGGCGGCGCTGACCTGGCGCGCCGGCACGGCTTACGACGATCCACTGGCCTTGCAATTGGACGCGCGAGGCCTGGCCCAAGGCGCGCAGCGGCTGGACTTGTTGCAGGCGAAGATCGACGGCAGCCTGCGCGAGCACAAGCTGAGCTTCACCGCCGAGAGCCCGGTGCGGCCTCCAACCTGGGCCGAGAACCTGCTGGGGCCCACCGGCACCGGCACCCGGCTGGCCGCCGAGGCCACCGGCCGCTGGCTGGCCGAGCCAGCGAGCGGCCGCACCCTGGCCGACGCCAAGGGCGGCCGCTGGCTGGTGCAGAAGCTGGATCTGCAAAGCGGCGCGCGCGGCCTGGCTGCGGTGACCGCGGCGCAGGCGGCCGGTGCCGGCCCGACCAAGCCGAGCGCCCAGGGCGCACCCCCGGCTGCCGATATCGGCCCCTGGCTGCGCGGCGGCACGCCCGAGCTCGAACTGCGGCTGGACGCCCGCTTTGCGCCCACGCTGATCCGCATGGCTCCTGGCCGGCTGCAATTGCTGAGCACCGCGCTGGCCTGGCGCGAAGCCCTGTGGGTGGCGGACGGCAGCGGCCCTGGCCAGCTGACGCTGCTGGCGCAACTGGAAACCATCGATGTCGCCAAGCTGCTGGCCAAGCTGCAGCCCAACACCGGCTGGGCCGGCAACCTGACGCTGGGTGGTCGCATCGAGGTGCGCAGCGGCACCCGCTTTGACGCCGATGTGGTGCTGGAGCGTGGCGGCGGCGACTTGTCGCTGCCCGATGACCTTGATCCGAACAAGCGCCTGCCGCTGGGCC
>JBBQZM010000068.1:0-16410 GCA_038207685.1 Burkholderiales bacterium | reverse complement strand
TTGTTGCTCGCCGGGACAGCGGGGCCCCTGTTCGAAGCACACTCGAACTTGCCCAGGTCGTGGCTGGTGCGGTCAAGACCCGCGAGCCGGGCCAGGACCCTGCAACGCGCACGTTTCAAGCTCTTCGGATTCTCGTCAACGGTGAACTCACGGAGCTTGAGCAGGGGCTGAACGCCGCGCTGCGCCTGCTGGCACCGGGCGGCCGGCTGGCGGTGATCAGCTTCCATTCGCTGGAAGACCGCATCGTCAAGACCTTCATCGCGCGCGAAAGCCGCGAGGTGGTTGACCGCCATGCGCCCAGCGTCTATGCCGCGCCCAAGGTGATGAAGCTGCACGCGCTGGGTCGTTTCAAGGCCGGTGTAGGTGAGCTGCGGGCCAACCCGCGCGCCCGCTCGGCCACGCTGCGGGTGGCCGAGCGCAGCGCCGAGGAGGCCGGTTCGTGACCCGGCTGAACATCCTGCTGCTGCTGGCGGTGATCGTCAGCGCCTTGCTGCTGGTGAAGACGGCCTACGAGGCACGCCGCCTGTTCACCGACATCCACCGCGCCGATGTCGAAGCGCTGCGCCTGGCCGGCGAGCACAAGCGGCTGGAGGCCGAGCGGCAGTTGCAGGCCACCAACCTGCGCGTCGACCGCACCGCCCGCGAGCGCCTGCAGATGCGCACCGCCAGCCCGGCAGTGACGATGTACGAGAGCCGCCCCGCGCTGCCCGCCGTGCCCGCCAGCGCCGCGCCAGGAGGCCGGCCGTGAAGAAGCTGATCGAACCGGCCAGCGTGCGTGGCGTCAACTACGCCACCAGTCCGTTGTTGGCCAGCAAGACGCCGAACTGGCGCAGCCGCTTGCTCGTGGCGCTGGTCGGTCTGGCCTTTGCCGGCCTGCTGGGCCGCGCCGCCTACATCCAGCTGATCGGCCCCGAGTACTTCCAGAAGGAAGGCGAGAAACGTTATGCCCACACACTGGAAGTGCCGGCCACCCGCGGCCGCGTGCTCGACCGCAGCGGCCAGTTGCTGGCCACCAGCGTGCCGGTGCCCAGCGTCTGGGCCATCCCCAAGGATTTCAAGGCCACGCCCGAGCAGCGCCGCGCGTTGATCAAGCTGCTGGAGATGGACGCGCCCGAGTTCGACCAGCGGCTGGGCAGCGGCAGCGCCAACTTTGCGTGGATCCGGCGCCAGATCGAGCCCGAGACCTGGACGCAGATCAGCGCGCTGGGCATCAAGGGCTTGTACCAGAGCCGTGAATACCGTCGTCGCTACCCCGAGGGCGAGTCGGCGGCGCATGTGGTGGGCTTTACCAACATCGAAGACCAGGGGCAGGAGGGTATCGAACTGGCCTTCCAGCAACAGCTGCGCGGCCACAACGGCCGGCGCGGTGTGGTCAAGGACCGGCTGGGCCGGGTGATCGAAGACATGGGCGCCAATGTCGAGCCGGCCGACGGCCGCGACATCGGCCTGGCGCTCGACGCCAGGGTGCAGTTCTTCGCTTACCAGCGCATCCGCGAAGCGGTGGCCGAGCACAAGGCCAAGGCCGGCAGCGTGGTGGTGCTGGACATCCAGACCGGCGAGGTGCTGGCGCTGGCCAACTACCCCAGCTACGACCCCGGCAACCGCAGCCGCCGCAGCGGCGAACAGCTGCGCAACCGGGCGCTGACCGACATCTTCGAGCCCGGCTCGACGATGAAGCCTTTCGTCATGGCGCAGGCGCTGGAGAGCGGCCGGGTCAAGCCCGATACGCCGATCAACACCGCGCCCGGCAGCGTGGTGGTCAGTGGCATCGCCATCCGCGACGCCCATGCCCACGGCATGCTCAGCGCCCGCGAGGTGATCCAGAAGAGCAGCAACATCGGCACCGTGCGCATCGCCATGCAGATGCCGGCACGCGAGCTGTGGGAGCTGTATGCCAGCGTCGGTTACGGCCAGAAGCCGCAGATCAACTTTCCCGGCGCGGTCACCGGCCGGCTGCGGCCCTACAAGACCTGGCGGCCGATCGAGCAGGCCACCATGGCCTATGGCTACGGCCTGTCGGCGTCGCTGCTGCAGATCGCCCGTGCCTACACCGTGTTCGCCCGTGACGGCGAGGTCATCCCCGTGACCCTGTTGCATACCGAGCATCCGGCGGCGGGCATCCGCGTGTTCTCGCCCGAGACCGCCCGCGAGGTGCGCAAGATGCTGCAGCTGGCCGCTGGCCCGGGTGGCACCGCGCCGTTGGCGCAGACCATCGGTTATTCGGTGGGCGGCAAGAGTGGCACCGCGCACAAGCAGGAAGGCAAGGGTTACGCCAGCCACAAGTACCGGTCCTGGTTTGTCGGCCTGGCGCCCATCGACAAGCCGCGCATCGTGGTGGCGGTGATGGTCGATGAGCCGACCAACGGCGTCTACTACGGCGGCGCGGTGGCCGCGCCAGTGTTCAGCCAGGTGGTGCAGCAGACGCTGCGGATGATGGGCGTGGCGCCGGACATCGACGTCAAGCCCGGTGTGGTGGCCAAGGCCTTGCCGGCCGAGCCGGAGAGCTTCTGAGCATGGCGCAGATCCTCGACCACGCCGCTGACGCTGCCACCTGGCTGGCCGCCCGGGTGCCGCCTGGCGGCCCAGGTGTGCTGCGTATCGACAGCCGCCAGGTGGGCCCGGGTGATGCCTTCATTGCCTGGCCGGGCCATGCCACCGATGGCCGCCAGTTTGTGCCTGCGGCGCTGGCGGCTGGCGCGGCCGCCTGCCTGATTGAAGCCGAGGGTGCTGCTGGTTTCGACCTGGACACGGCCGACCCCCGCATTGCACTGCTGCCCGGCTTGAAGGCCGCCACCGGCGAGGTGGCAGCGGCCTGGTTTGGCCAGCCCGGGCGGCGCCTGCAGGTGATCGCCGTCACCGGCACCAATGGCAAGAGCAGCACCGCCTGGTGGACCGCGCAGGCGCTCACCGCACTGGGTAGGCGCTGCGGCCTGGTGGGCACGCTGGGGATGGGCGAACCGCCGCCTGCGGCGCCGGGTGGCGAACCGCCGCCTGCAGCGCCGGGTGGCGAACCGCCGCCGGCCGCGCCGGGTGGCGAACCGCCGCCTGCAGCGCCGAGCGACGAACCGCTGGCCGCCGCCGCCGCGCAAGGGGCGCACGCCGTCGGTGAAGACGCAATGCGCTACACCGGCCTGACCACACCCGACCCGGTGACGCTGCAGGCCGGCCTGCGACACATGGCCGACCAGGGCTTCGCCGCCTGCGCGATCGAGGCCTCGTCGATCGGGCTGGTCGAGCAGCGTCTGGCCGGCACGCCGATCGCGGTGGCGCAGTTCACCAACTTCAGCCGCGATCACCTCGATTTCCATGCGGACATGGCCGACTACTGGGCCGCCAAGCGTGTGTTGTTTGACTGGCCCGGCCTGCGCGCCGCGGTGATCAACATCGACGATGACCAAGGCGCGGCACTGGCCGACGAACTGGCCGGCCGCAACCTGGACCTCTGGACAACATCGGTCAACGCGCCGGCGCGGTTGCGGGCGGTCGACCTGGGCTATATCGGTGGTGGGCTGGCCTTCACCCTGGTGGAGGGTGATCAGGTGCGGCCGGTGCGCAGTCATCTGATCGGCGACTACAACGCCCACAACCTGCTGGCGGTACTGGGCGCACTGCGCGCGCTGGGCCTGCCGTTGGCGCAGGCCGCCGCGGTGGTGCCGCGTCTGGGCGCGGTGCCTGGCCGCATGCAGCGGGTGGCACATACGGCCGGCCAACCCGAAGTGGTGGTTGACTTTGCGCACACCCCCGATGCACTCGACAAGGCACTGGGCGCGCTGCGCCCGTTGGCTGCGGCGCGTGGCGGCCGGCTGTGGTGTGTGTTTGGCTGCGGCGGCAACCGCGATGCCAGCAAGCGGCCGTTGATGGGTGCCATTGCCCAGCGCCTGGCCGACCAGGTGGTGCTGACCAGCGACAACCCGCGGCATGAGGCGCCCGCTGCCATCCTGCGGCAGATTCGCGGCGGCATGGCCGACAGCCCGGCGCTGCGGTTGATCGAAGACCGGCGCGAGGCCATCGCATTGGCCATCGAGCAAGCGGCAGCGCAGGACGTGTTGCTGATCGCCGGCAAAGGCCATGAGACCACGCAGGATGTGGCCGGTGTGTTGCGACTGTTCAGCGATGTTGACGTGGCAGCGCAGGCCCTGGTCTTGCGGGGGCGACCATGAGCGCGCCGGGCCGCTCCCAAGCGCGAATCCCGGAGCGCATGGCGCGGAGGGTTGTCCAGTGAACCCGCCGTTGATGACCCTGGCCCAGGCCCAGGCGCTGCTGCCGGGTGCCGCGCTGGTGGGCGACGGCACCACGCCGCTGCAACGCGTGCACAGCGACACCCGCACGCTGCGCGCCGGTGACCTGTTCGTGGCGCTGCGCGGTGAGCACTTTGACGCCAACAACTTTCTGCCGCAGGCCAAGGCGGCCGGTGCGGCGGCGGCGCTGGCCGAGCGTGGTCTGGTCGAGGCCGGCCTGCCGGGCCTGTTGGTGCCTGACGCGCTGGTGGCGCTGCAACAACTGGCCGCCGCCTGGCGGGCGCAGCTGACGTTGCCGCTGATCGCGGTGACCGGCAGCAACGGCAAGACCACGGTGACGCAGATGGTGGCGTCCATCCTGCGCGCCTGGGCGGGCGAGGCCGCGCTGGCCACCGCCGGCAACTTCAACAACCACATCGGCGTACCGCTGACGCTGCTGCGCCTGCGCCAGGATGCCACGCTGCACCACCGCATCGCGGTGCTGGAGCTCGGCATGAACCACCCCGGCGAGATCGCCGCGCTGGCGGCGCTGGCCCGGCCGACGGTGGCCTTGGTCAACAACGCCCAGCGCGAGCACCAGGAGTTCATGGTCAGCGTGGCCGCGGTGGCCGAGGAGAACGGCGCCGTCATCAGCGCACTGCCGGCCGATGGTCTGGCGGTGTTTCCGGCCGACGATGAATTCACCGCGGTTTGGCGCGGCCTCGCCGGCGCCCGCCGCACGCTGTGTTTTGCGTTGCAAGGCCCGGCCGATGTCACGATGGATGCCGCGCAGCCTGCGGTCTGGGTGGCTGATGACGAAGGCGGCCACTGGCCGCTGGGCCTGCAAACGCCGTCTGGCAGCGCAGCGCTGCGCCTGCATGTGCCTGGCCGCCATAACCTGCACAACGCATTGGCTGCAACTGCCACGGCGCTGGCCGCGGGTGTGCCGCTGGCTGCCGTGGTGCAAGGTCTGCAGGACTTCCGGCCGGTCAGCGGCCGCTCACGGCTGCTGAGGCTGCGCTGGGGCGACGCGGCGCTCACGCTGGTGGACGACAGCTACAACGCCAATCCGGATTCAGTGCGCGCCGCCATCGACCTGCTGGCCACGCTGCCCGGCCCGCGCTGGCTGGTACTGGGCGACATGGGCGAGGTCGGTGACCAGGGCCCGGCCTTTCACGCCGAGGTGGGCGACCATGCCCGCGCCGTCGGCATCGAACATTTTTGGACGGCGGGCGCGATGTCGGTGTTTGCCGCCCGCGCCTTCGGCGAGACGGCGCGGCACTTTGCCGATGCTGCTGCGGTGATCAACGCGCTGCCCGAGGCGCCGCGCTGTGCTGCGGTGCTGGTGAAAGGCTCGAAATTCATGCACATGCCCACCGTCGTGGCGGCCTTGCAGCAGCAAGCCAACGACAGCCTCGGAGCTGACCATGCTGCTTAGCCTGACCCAGTGGCTGCTGCTGCACTTCCCCGAGTGGGGATTCCTGCGCGTCTTCCAGTACCTGACCTTCCGCGCGGTGATGTCGGCGCTGACGGCGCTGCTGATCGGCCTGGGCTTCGGCCCGCTGGTGATCCGCAAGCTCACCGAGCTGAAGATCGGCCAGCCGATCCGCGAGTACGGCATGCAGAGCCACCTGGCCAAGCGCGGCACGCCGACCATGGGCGGCGTGCTGATCCTGATCGGCATCGGCGTCTCGACCCTGCTGTGGTTCGACTGGAGCAACCGCTTCGTCTGGGTGGTGATGCTGGTGACCTTCGGCTTCGGCGCGGTGGGCTGGGTCGACGACTGGCGCAAGGTGGTGCACAAGAACCCCGAGGGCATGCGCTCACGCGAGAAGTTCTTCTGGCAATCATTGATCGGCCTGGTGGCCGCCGCCTACCTGGCGTTTGCGGTCTCCGAGAGCACCAACATGCGGGTGCTGGAGCTGTTCATCAGCTGGGTGCAAAGTGGCTTCTCCAACGACTTGCCGCCGCGTGCCGACCTGATGCTGCCCTTCTTCAAGGCGGTGAGCTACCCGCTGGGCGTGCTCGGCTTCATCGCGATGAGCTACTTCGTGATGGTCGGCGCCAGCAACGCGGTGAACTTCACCGACGGCCTCGACGGCCTGGCCATCATGCCGGTGGTGCTGGTGGGCTCGGCGCTGGGCATCTTTGCCTACATCGTCGGCAACTCGGTCTACAGCAAGTACCTGCTGTTCCCCTACATCCCGGGCGCCGGCGAGCTGCTGATCTTCTGCGGCGCGATGGCCGGTGCCGGTCTGGCTTTCCTCTGGTTCAACGCCCACCCGGCGCAGGTGTTCATGGGCGACGTCGGCGCGCTGGCGCTGGGCGGCGCGCTGGGCACCCTGGCCATCATCACTCGCCAGGAGATCGTGCTCGGCATCATGGGCGGCGTGTTTGTCGCCGAGGTGCTGTCGGTGATGCTGCAGGTGAGCTGGTTCAAGTTCACCAAGAAGAAGTTCGGCATCGGCCGGCGCATCTTCAAGATGGCGCCGCTGCACCACCACTTCGAGAAGAGCGGCTGGACCGAAACCCAGGTGGTGATCCGCTTCTGGATCATCACCATGCTGCTGTGCCTGGTCGGCCTGGCCAGCCTGAAGCTGCGATGAATCAGCTCGCCGACCTCCGCGTGCTGGTGCTGGGCCTGGGTGCCTCGGGTCTGGCGATGGCGCGCTGGTGTGCCCGCCACGGTGCCCAGGTGCAGGTCTGGGACAGCCGCGAGGATCCGCCGCAGGCCGAAGCGCTGCGCGCCGCGGTGCCGCTGGCGCGCTTGTTCAGCGGCGAGTTGCTGGCCGAGCAACTGCTGGGCGGCCCGGCCGGCGTGCAACTGGTGTTGAAGAGCCCGGGCCTGGCGCCCGGCGATGCGCGCATCGCACCGCTGCTGGACTCCGCGCGCGCGGCAGCTGTCGCGGTGGCTGGTGAGCTAGACCTGTTTGCCCGCGCCCTGTCCGACCTGAAGCAGGATCGTGCTTATGCGCCGCAGCTGCTGGCGATCACCGGCACCAACGGCAAGACCACCACCACCGCGATGTGCGCGCTGCTGGTGGCACGCTGCGGCCGTCGCGTGGCCAGCGCCGGCAACATCGGCCCGACGATGCTCGACACGCTGGCCGAGGCGCTGGACCTCGAGGTTGCAGCCGACGCTGCCCAGGCCGCCAGCGAGGCCGCTGACGAGCCTGTTGTGATCGAGCCGCTGGCCGCTGTCGCACCCCAGCCCGCGGCTGATGCGGATGCTGACAGTGACGCCGAAGCCGAAGCCGAAGCCGAAGCCGAACCAGACGCCGATGACGCTACCACCGCAGACGACGACCAGGCACCGCTGCAACTGGCGCCGCCGCCGCCGGCCGCGCCGGTGTTCGCGCACCTGCCCGAGGTCTGGGTGCTGGAGCTGTCGAGCTTCCAGCTCGACACGGTGCAGGGCTTCGAGCCCAGCGCCGCTGCGGTGCTCAACATCAGCCAGGATCACCTCGACTGGCATGGCAGCATGGCCGCCTATGCCGCAGCCAAGGCGCGCATCTTCGGCGAGCGTACGGTGATGGTGATCAACCGTGACGATGTGCAGGTCGAGGCCATGATCCCGGCGCCGGTGATGGTCAAGGGCGGCCGTGGCAAGCCGGCGCGCGCCATCGGACCCAAGGTGGTGCGCTTCGGCCTGGATGCGCCACAGCAGCCTGGCGACTTCGGTCTGGTGGTCGAGAACGGCATGGCCTGGCTGGCGCGCGCCCACGAAGTCGACGAGACATTCAAACGGCGCAAGGACCAGGTCGACGAGATCCTGCTGCAACGCCTGATGCCGGCCGATGCGCTGCGCATCCGCGGCCGCCACAACGCCGCCAATGCGCTGGCCGCGCTGGCGCTGGGCACGGCCATCGGCTGCCCGCTGGCCAATCTGCTGCACGGCCTGCGTGAATACGCCGGTGAGCCGCATCGGGTGGAGTTCGTCGCCAGCGTGGGCGGTATCGAGGCCTTCGACGACAGCAAGGGCACCAACGTTGGCGCCACCGTGGCCGCACTCGACGGCCTGGGCGCCGACAAGGCACCGGCCAAGCTGGTGCTGATTCTGGGCGGCGACGGCAAAGGACAGGACTTCCGGCCGCTGGTCGCGCCGATCGCGCGCACCGCCCGCGCCGTGGCCTTGATCGGCCGCGACGCCGAGACGATCGAGGCCGTGCTGGCCGCCGATGCCGGCGCCGCCGCGGTGCCGCGCCAGCGTCATGCCAGCCTGGAGGCGGCGGTGCCCTGGTGCTTCGAACAGGCGCTGCCGGGCGATGCCGTGCTGCTGAGCCCGGCCTGCGCCAGCCTGGACATGTTTCGCAACTATGCGCACCGCGCCGAGGTGTTTGTTGCCGCGGTGCAGTCGCTGGCCGCCGACCGCGGGGAGGCGCTCGCATGAACTCAGGCGCCCGGCCATCCGAAGGCGGTGCTCGCGTCCCGCACGGCGGGCCCGCGCGAAGCGCGAGGGTGCCGTCATGAATACGTTGGCGCAACGCCTGGGTCTGACGGCGCTGCTGCAGCGCCTGCGCAGCGCCGGTGGCGACGAGTCAGGCAGCCGTGAGCTGCCGATCCGCGACTGGACCGGCCCGGCCAGCGGCCAGCCCACCCGCATCTCGGGCTTCGACCAGGGCCTGCTGTGGTGCGTGGCGGCGCTGCTGTCGCTGGGCCTGGTGATGGTCTATTCGGCCAGCGTGGCGCTGCCTGACAGCCCCAAGTACGCGCGCTACTCACCCACCTTCTTCCTTGGCCGGCATGCGATATCGCTGGCCATTGCCTTTGTCGCAGCGCTGGTGGTGGTGCAGATTCCGATCAAGTTCTGGGAGCGTGTGGCGCCCTGGCTGTTTGTCGTCTCGCTGCTGTTGCTGGTGCTGGTGCTGGTGCCGGGCCTGGGCAAGGGTGTCAATGGCGCGCGGCGCTGGCTGCCGCTGGGCGTGATGAACTTCCAGCCCAGTGAACTGGCCAAGCTGGCGATGGCGATGTACGCCGCCAGCTACATGGTGCGCAAGATGGACGTCAAGGAGCGCTTCATCAAGGCGGTGTGGCCGATGGCGGTGTCGCTGGCGGTGATCGGCGTGCTGCTGCTGGCCGAGCCTGACATGGGCGCCTTCGTGGTCATCGCGATGGTGGCGCTGGGCATCCTGTTCCTGGGCGGTGTCAACGGCCGCATGTTCTTCCTCAGCGTGGCCGTATTGCTGGGCGCGATGGTGGCGATGATCATCACCAGCCCCTGGCGGCTGCAGCGTGCGCTGGCTTTCACCGACCCCTTCGACCCGCAGTACTCGGCCGGCAAGGGCTACCAGCTGAGCCATGCGCTGATCGCCTTCGGCCGCGGCGAGCTTAGCGGCCAGGGCCTTGGCAGCAGCATCGAGAAGCTGCACTACCTGCCCGAGGCCCACACCGACTTTCTGATGGCGGTGATCGGCGAAGAGCTGGGTTTCATGGGCGTGGCCTGCGTCATCCTGGCCTTCTTCTGGCTGACTCGCCGCGTGTTTGTGATCGGCCGCCAGGCGGTGCTGCTCGACCGCGTGTTTGCCGGGCTGATGGTGCAAGGCATCGGCATCTGGCTTGGCGGCCAGACGTTGATCAACCTGGGTGTCAACCTGGGCGCGCTGCCGACCAAGGGCCTGACGCTGCCGCTGCTGAGCTACGGCGGCTCGGCGATCCTGATGAACCTGGTGGCCCTGGCGATCGTCCTAAGGGTGGATATTGAGAACAGACAGCTCATGCGCGGAGGCCGCGAATGAGCGCCGTGCGAAGCATGGCGCAGGCGCGCAGCGCCGGCTGTCTGCTCCGGTGCAGGCTCATGTCGCGCAGCGACGTGAAGCCCGCGCAGCGGGCGTGCCGGAACCAAAACTGGCAACTCATGCGCGGAGGCCGCGAATGAGCGCCGTGCGAAGCCCGAACAGACAGCTCATGCACGGAGGTCGCGACTGATGCCGCACCTCGTCATCATGGCCGCGGGCACCGGTGGCCACATCATTCCCGGCATCGCGGTGGCGCGCGAGGTGCAGCAGCGCGGCTGGAGTGTCAGCTGGCTGGGCACGACCACCGGCATGGAGAACAAGCTGGTGCCGCCGACGCATATTCCGCTGGATCGGCTGTCGTTCACCGGCCTGCGTGGCAAGGGCCTGCTGCACACCCTGACCGGTGGCCTGCGCCTGCTCAAGGCCTTCTGGGACGCGGCGCGCATCCTGCGCCGCCGCAGCGCCAGCGCGGTGCTGGGCATGGGCGGTTATGTCTGCTTTCCGGGCGGCATGATGGCCAGCCTGCTGGGCAAGCCGCTCATGCTGGTCAATGCCGATGCGGCGCTGCTGCTGTCGAACAAGGCCTTGCTGCCGGTGGCCGACCGGGTGGCTTTCGGCTTCGACGGTGCGGCATCAAAAATCAAGCGCGGCCTGGTCACCGGCAACCCGGTGCGCGCCGAGATCGAGGCGCTGCCGGCGCCGGCCGAACGTTACGCCGGCCGCAGCGGCCCGCTGCGCCTGCTGGTGGTCGGCGGCAGCCTGGGCGCACAAGTGCTCAACCAGACCGTGCCGGCGGCGCTGGCGCTGATGCCTGCCGAGGCCCGGCCGCTGGTGGTGCATCAGACTGGCGCGGCGCAGCTCGAAACGGTACGCGCTGCCTATGCCGAGGCCGGCATCACCGCCGAGGTGCTGCCCTTCATCGACGACATGGCGCAGCGCCTGGGCGACTGCGACCTGATGCTCTGCCGCGCCGGCGCGGTGACGGTGAGCGAACTGTGCGCCGCCGGCGTGCCAGCGTTGCTGGTGCCGCTGGTGCTCAGCACCACCGCCCACCAGCGTGACAACGCCGAACACATGGCCGGCCAAGGCGCAGGGCTGCACCTGCCGCAGGCCCAGCTCAGCCCGTCAACGCTGGCCGCACAGCTGCAGCTGCTGGACCGTGGCGCGCTGCTGGTCATGGCCGAGCAGGCCCGTCGCCTGGCCCGGCCGCAGGCCGCGGCCCGCGTGGCCGATGAACTCGACAAGCTGGTGAACAAGTCATGAACCACGCGATCAAGCCCAGCCACTTCATCGAGATCCCCGTGGTGCCGATGAAGCGACCCGCCGCACCCATCGGGAGCCGCGCATGAAACACGCGATCAAGCACATCCACTTCATCGGCGTCGGCGGCGCCGGCATGAGCGGCATCGCCGAGATCCTGCACAACCTGGGCTACCGCGTGTCGGGCAGCGACCTGACCGACAGCGCCACGTCGCGCCGGCTGGCCGGTTTGGGCATCCAGGTCTTCATCGGCCATGACGCGGCGCACATCGTCGGCGCGCAGGCGGTGGTCACCTCCACCGCGGTCAAGGGTGACAACCCCGAGGTCATCGCCGCGCGCAGCAAGCGCGTCCCGGTGGTGCCACGCGCGGTGATGCTGGCCGAGCTGATGCGCCTGAAGAGTGGCATCGCCATCGCCGGCACCCACGGCAAGACCACCACCACCTCGCTGGTCACCTGCGTGCTGGCCGAGGCCGGCATCGACCCCACCTTTGTCATCGGCGGCAAGCTCAACGCCGCCGGCGCCAACTCGCGGCTGGGTTCGGGCGACTACATCGTCGTCGAGGCCGACGAGAGCGACGCCTCCTTCCTCAACCTGATGCCCATCATGGCCGTCGTCACCAACATCGACGCCGACCACATGGACACCTACGGCCACGACTTCGCGCGGCTGAAGGCGGCCTTTGTCGAGTTCTTGCACCGCATGCCGTTCTACGGCGCGGCGATTGTCTGCAGCGACGACGCCGGTGTGCGCTCAGTGCTGCCGATGGTGTCGCGGCCGCTGGTCACCTACGGCCTGGACGAGGGCGCGCAGGTGCGGGCGGTTGATGTGCAGGCGCTGCCCGGCGGCCAGATGCGCTTCACCTGCCAGCGCAGGAACGGCGCGGTGCTGCCCGATCTGGCGATCACACTCAACCTGCCTGGCGAGCACAACGTGCGCAATGCGCTGGCGGCGATCGCGGTGGCCACCGAGCTGGAGCTGCCCGACGCGCCCATCGTCAAGGCGCTGGCCGAATTCACTGGTGTGGATCGGCGCTTCCAACGTTACGGCGAACTGCCGGTGTCGGCGCACAACGGCGGCGGCCAGTTCACGCTGATCGACGACTACGGTCACCACCCGGTGGAGATGGCAGCGGTGATCCAGGCCGCGCGTGGCGCCTTTCCGGGCCGGCGGCTGGTGCTGGCCTTTCAGCCGCACCGCTATACCCGCACGCGGGATTGCTTCGAAGACTTCGTCAAGGTGATGGGCCAGGCCGACGTGGTGTTGCTGACCGAGGTTTATTCGGCTGGTGAGTCACCCATCGTCGCCGCCGACGGCCGAGCGCTGAGCCGCGCGCTGCGGGTGGCCGGCCAGGTCGATCCGGTGTTTGTCGATGACATCGCGGTGCTGCCCGAGGTCATCGCCTCGCAAGTGCGCGGTGGCGATGTCGTCATCACCATGGGCGCCGGCAGCATGGGCGCCGTGCCCGGCAAGGTGCTGGAGAAATTCCAGGGAGAGGCGGCATGAGCGCAGCCTTCGAGATGCCGGTGATCAACGCACAGGCGCTGGGCAAGACCGCCGTGTTGATGGGCGGCAGCAGCGCCGAGCGCGAGGTGTCGCTGATGTCGGGCGGCGGCGTGCTGGCTGCGCTGCAAAGCCAGGGTGTGGATGCGCTGGCCTTCGACCCGGCACAGCAGGATCTGGGTGAACTCAAGCGCCAGGGCTTCCAAAGGGTCTTCATTGCGCTGCACGGCCGCCATGGCGAAGACGGCACGGTGCAAGGGGCGCTCGAGCTGATGGGCCTGCCCTACACCGGCTCGGGTGTGATGGCCTCGGCGATTGCGATGGACAAGACCATGACCAAGCGGGTCTGGCTGGCCGAGGGCCTGCCGACACCTCGCTTTGTCTGGCTGGACGCCGGCAACCAAGCGCGCGAGCGCCTGCGCCGCGTGCCTGATGAGCTGGGCCTGCCGCTGATCGTCAAGCCGCCACGCGAGGGCTCGTCGATCGGCATCAGCAAGGTGGCGGGCTATTCCGACATGGCCGAGGCGGTGGTGCTGGCCGCCGGCTACGACGCCGACGTGCTGTGCGAAGAGTTTATCGACGGCGAAGAAGTTACCTGCCCGGTGATTGGCAGCGGCGGCTCGGCGCTGGCGCTGCCGGTGGTGCGCATCGTCGCGCCCGAAGGCAACTATGACTATCAACACAAGTACTTCAGCGACGACACGCTCTACCAATGCCCGAGCGGCCTGCCGCCGGCCGAGGAGCGCGAGATCCAGCGCATCGTGCTGGCCGCTTACCAGGCGCTGGGCTGCCGCGGCTGGGGCCGCGCTGACCTGATGATCCGCCACAGCGACCGCAAGCCTTTCCTGCTGGAGATGAATACCTCGCCAGGCATGACCGGGCATTCGCTGGTGCCGATGTCGGCGCGCGCGGCTGGCCTGTCTTACGAGCAGCTGTGTCTGGTCCTGCTGTCTACCGCCACGCTCGACAGCGGCAAGCCCACGCTCACCCAGGCCGCTTGAACCCACCATGGCCACCACCATCATCCGCAGCCACCGCCAGCCGCCCGTCCTGGGCTTGCCGGCAGACGTGCGCCTGATGCTGGCCACCGCCAACCTGGTGTTCTTGCTGGCGGCGGCGGCGGCTTGCGCCGCGGCGGCGTTGTGGGCGGCGCGGCTGCCGGTGTTCGCGATCATCGCCATCCGCATCGAAGGCGACATCAACCGCAACAGCGAGGCCACCATCCGCGCCAATGCGGCCCACCGCCTGGCCGGCAACTTCCTGACGCTGGACCTGCAGAAGAGCCGCGCCGCCTTCGAGGCCGTGCCCTGGGTGCGCCACGCTGAAGTGCGCCGCGTCTGGCCGGGCCGCCTGGCCGTGACGCTGGAAGAGCACGAGCCGGCCGCGCTGTGGCTGGGTGTAGACGGCAACGACAAGCTGGTGAACAGCTTCGGCGAAGTGTTCGAGGCCAACATCGGCGATGTCGAGGACGAAGGCCTGCCCACGCTGGCCGGCCCCGAAGGCAGCTCGGCAGCGATGCTGGCGATGCTGAAACGGTTGCTTCCGGTGTTCACCAGCCTGCACGCCGGCGACATCGAGCAGCTCGACCTGTCGGCACGCGGCTCCTGGCGGGTGACGCTGGACAAGGACGCGGTGATTGAGCTCGGCCGCGGCAGCGAGGATGAAGTGGTGCAGCGTACCCAGCACTTTGTGCTGACGGTGCCACGCGTGACAGCCCAGTACCAGCGGCCGCTGGAGTCGGCCGACCTGCGTCATGCCGACGGCTTTGCGGTACGCCTGAAGGGCGTGACCACTGCCGTGCCGGCCAAGCCGGGGCGCAAGCCCTGAACGAACAGCGTTGCAACACAAGACATAGACCAAGAGGCAAAGCACCCATGGCCAAGGAATACAAGGATCTCATCGTCGGGCTCGACATCGGCACTGCCAAGGTGATGGCGGTGGCTGCCGAGGTGCTGCCCAATGGCCAGCTGCGGCTGGCTGGGCTGGGCGTGGCGTCGTCGCACGGCCTCAAGCGCGGCGTGGTGGTCAACATCGACGCCACCGTGCAAAGCATCCAGCAGGCGCTGAAAGAGGCCGAGATGATGGCCGCCTGCAAGATCGAGCGCGTCTACACCGGCATCACCGGCAGCCACATCCGCGGCCAGAACTCCACCGGCATGGTCATCGTGCGCGACAACCGCGAGGTCACGCCGGTGGACGTGCACCGCGTGGTGGAAACCGCCAAGGCGATCAACATCCCCAACGACCAGCGGCTGCTGCTGGTCGAGCCGCAGGAATTTGTCATTGACGGCCACGAGGTGAAGGAGCCGGTGGGCATGAGTGGCAGCCGGCTCGAGGTCAAGGTGCACATCGTCACCGGCGCGCAGAGCGCGGCCGAGAACATCCTGAAGTGCGTGCGCCGCTGCGGGTTGGAAGTGGAGCGCCTGGTGCTCAACCCGAACGCCAGCGCGGCCGCGGTGCTGACCGAGGACGAGAAGATGCTGGGCGTGGCGCTGGTCGACATCGGCGCCGGCACCACCGATGTGAGCATCTTCACCGAGGGCTCGATCCGCCACACCGCGGTGATCCCGATCGCCGGTGACCTGATCACCAGCGACATCGCGATGGCCCTGCGCACGCCGACCAAGGACGCCGAGGAGATCAAGGTCGAGTACGGCGTGGCCAAGCAGATGCTGGCCGACCCGAGCGAGAACCTGGAAGTGCCCGGCCTGGGCGACCGCGCGCCGCGCATGCTCAGCCGCCAGGCGCTGGCCGGCGTGATCGAGCCGCGGGTCGAGGAGATCTATTCGCTGGTGCACCAGGTGATCCGCGAGTCGGGCTACGAGGAATTGCTGTCCTCGGGCATCGTGATCACCGGTGGCACGGCGGTGATGCCGGGCATGGTTGAGCTCGGCGAAGACATTTTTCTGAAACCTGTCCGCAAGGGCTTGCCCACCTACAGCGGACCCTTGTTCGACATGGTGGCCAACCCCCGATCGGCCACGGTGATGGGCTTGCTCGAGGAGGCCCGGCAGGCGCGGGCCCGCGGGCACAAGGTGGCGCAGCAGGCGGGGTCGATGAAGACCTTTGTCGGCCGCGCCAAGGACTGGTTTCTTGGCAATTTCTAGGGCTGGCACGACGCAGCCGCAACACATGAGGGATAGCTACATGTCCCGCGCTCTTTGGTAACACCAACCACATCAACGGCAACTGCTTAACGCTAGACACAGGAGAGATGAACATGCCTATCGAGATGATCGAAGAATTCGACCAGGGAACCCGCATCAAGGTGGTGGGCGTGGGCGGCGGCGGCGGCAACGCCGTCGAGCACATGATCAGCCAGGGGGTGCAAGGCGTGGAGTTTGTCTGCGCCAACACCGATGCCCAGGCGCTCAACCGCAGCAGCGCGCACCTGCTGATCCAGCTGGGTGAAAACGGCCTGGGTGCCGGCGGCAAACCCGACAAGGGCAAGGCCGCGGCCGAGGAGGCCGAGGCGCGTGTGCGCGCCAGCCTGGAGGGCGCCCACATGGTCTTCATCACCGCCGGCATGGGTGGCGGCACGGGCACGGGTGCGGCACCCATCGTGGCGCGGGTGGCCAAGGAGATGGGCATCCTGACCGTGGGCGTGGTGACCAAGCCGTTTGAGTTTGAAGGCCCGCGCCGCATGAAGCAGGCCGACGCCGGCACCACCGAGCTTGAAGCCAACGTCGACAGC
>JBBQZM010000067.1:0-16422 GCA_038207685.1 Burkholderiales bacterium | reverse complement strand
CTCGCGAAGCCTGGGCAGCAACGCTGGTTGCTCGATCAGCAGCCAGGCGGGGAACCAGGCGAGCGCGTTCGTGTCGCCGCTCGGGCCCGGATCGAAGCGCTCGTCGAAGCGCCGCAACAACCGGTGCAGCAGCGGGTCGGCGAGCGCGCGGACGGTCAGCTCAAAGCGTGGCGCCGCCAGCCAGGCCAACTCGGCCAGCAGCGGCCAAATCGCATCAAGCCCTTCAACGAGGTGGCGTGCCCGGAGCATCCAGGCCAGCGTGACGGGAATGCGGCGCCAGGATTCGACGCGCGCTGCGGCCTCGGCCGCCCGGCGCGCGTCGCCGGCGCGCAGCCACCAGGGCGCGGCGTGGTCCTCGGGGTGTGCTGCATTGAAGGGAAGCGCCGACGCCCGCTCGGCCAAGCCGCGCCATAGCGGCGCCAGCCAATCGGCCGCTGCGCCGCAGCCGAGCAGGGCCATCGCCGCGGGCACAACCTCGCAGTCCAGGCGCTCTCGCGCCCTGGCGGCAGCAGCCTGGTCAGCGAAGGGCAATATGTCGTCAGCGCGCAGGGCGTCGATCAAGGTGTCGAGCGTGTTCAGGTCGGGGTGATGCGGCACGACTCCGGCCAGCGCCTGCCGCGCGGTCAACGCGGCCAGCGCGTCGCGGCCGAGCAGCGCATCGATGGCATCGTTTCGCAGCATCGTGTCCTGGCTGTGCTCAAACAGATCAAGCTGGTCGAGGGCGGGGGCGGCATGGCTGCGGGCTGACATGGCGCAGATTGTGGCCAAGGAACGCGCAGGCTGTCGAGGTGCGGTGAAAGGCAGATGGCGGACTGCAAAATTGCACCGATGGCCGCTCTCGGGTGGGTCGATCGAGCTGCATGCGTTTCAGGCGGCCACGGCGGATGGCCCGTTGTTGCGCCCGGCCAGCGCCTGCCCGGCAGCGGCGGCCAGCGCGGCAGGCGTTACCGGCTTGCGCAGTGCCACCAGGCCAGCGGCGCGCGCCGCCTGCAGCGCCGCCAGGTCGGCACTGACCACCAGCGCCGGCAGGTCGTCGTCGTTGTATTCGTCGCGCACCCGTTGCACCGCCTCGACGCCACCCGTCCCGGCGGCAAGCCGGCCATCGGCGATGACCAGCGCCGGGCGCAGCGGGCACATCACCAGCCGTGCCAGCGCGTCTTCGACGTTGGCTGCGGCCACCACCTTGGCACCCCACTGGGCCAAGACATCGGCGGTTGTGGCGCGCACGACGGCGTCGTCCTCGACCAGGATGACGACGAGGCCATCCAGCGCCTCCATGGGCTGGCCGCCAGGCGCAGGCCCGGGCGAGGGCGAGCGTGAGGCCGCCCGATGGTGCTGATCTGCGGTCTCAAGCACCGAATCGGCCACCCCCTGTGGCGCGGGCTGCAAGTCGATGGTGAAGCGGCTGCCGCGCCCGGGCACCGAACGCACAGCCAGCGTATGGCTCAGCAGCTGGGTGCAGCCCTGCACGATGGCCAGCCCAAGCCCCAAGCCACCACGCCCGGCCGCACCTTCGGCCTGCGTGAACTCCTTGAAGATGTCCGATTGAGCATGCAGCGGAATGCCGATGCCCGTGTCCACCACCTCCAGCCGCGCGCCGCCGGCGGCGCGGGCACGCAGTGCGACCAGCACTCCGCCGCTGTCGGTGTAGCGGATGGCGTTGGCCAGCAGGTTGCGCAGCATGCGCTCGGCCAGCAGCGGGTCGGTGAAGGCCACGGCGTCGTCGGCGTGCAGCCGCAGCGCCAGGCCGCGCGCGTCGGCCTGCGGGCGCATGGCCTCGACGACCCGCTCCACCAGCGGTCGCAACGCCACTCGGCGTGGCTCGGCGTGCAACACGCCAGCGTCCAGTTGGCCCAGCTCCAGCAGCGCGTCGAACTGCGCCGCCAGGCTATCGACGCTGCGCTGGGCCAGCGCCAGCCGCTGCGCCTGGGCCGGCGGCATGGGCGAGGACGCCGCCAGCCCCAGCGCCAGCGACAGTGCATGCACCGGCTGGCGCAGGTCATGGCTGGCAGCCGCCAGCAGCCGGCTGCGCGCGCGCTGCGCCTGTTGCACGCGCTGCACTTCCTGCTCAAGCCGGGCTGCCAGCGCAGCCAACTCGTGGCGGCCGCGCATGGCCTCGAGGATCGTGTGGTTCAGGCTGCGCGCATAGCGCCAGGTGACCAGGCCATAGACCGCCGCAATGCCGGCCACGGCCTGGAACACCGGCCCACCTTCCAGCAGGGCAGCCACCGCAACGGCCGAGATCGTGGGCAAGAAAAACGCCGTGAATGTGGGCAGGTGCGCCGACAGCGAATGCAAGGCGCCGGAGGAGACTCCGGCCACCAGGAACACCAGCAGGAACTTCTGCGGCAGCGCCGCTTCGCCGGCCGGCCATAGCCCCAGGATGCCGCCGGCCCACACCAGCCCCAGCACCAGCGCCGAGCGTACGGCGGCCCGGGCCCGTGGGCCCGCGTTGCGCAGCGTCACGGGCCGCCGCCGCGTGGCAAGGATGACCCACAGGTTGGCGGCGCAGTGCAAGGCCAGCAGCGTCGCCCAGGCGACCAGCGCCAGCACCGGCACATCGCCGCGCAGCGCCCAGACCACCACCACGCCCAGCAGCAGGTTGCCGGCCACTGTGGCCAGCAGCGTGCGCTGCACCGCGACCATCTGGTCGACCAGCAAGCGTCTCGTGCCGTCGGTGACAAGAATCGCCGTCACGCCGGCGGCGTCAGCTGCCATCGGATTCATCGACACGGTTGAACGTTGCATGCACGGGCTGCCTGTCAAGCCGACGCTGCAGCGTCGTCAAGCAGCCCGGCCTCGCGGGCGCGGCTGACGGCATGGGTGCGGTTGTTCGCGCCCAGCAGGTCGAACAAGGCCTGTACGTGCAGCTTCACCGTGCGCTCGGCGATGTCGAGGTGGCGGCCGATGTCCTTGTTGGGCAGGCCCCGCGCCAGCAGGTGCAGCACCTGCCGTTGCCGTGGCGTGATGGCGCCGGCGCGGCCGGCCAGCGGCACTGCGATGGTGTCGTTCAGCAGCAGCGGCGGCAGGTAGTCGTGCCCGTCCAGCACCAACCCCAGCGCGGCGGCCAAGGTGGGATGGCTCTCGCCTTTGGCGCAGTAGCCGTTGGCGCCTGCATGCAGCATGCGCCGCGCGTCGCCCACCGCATTCGATGCCGAGAGGACGAAGACGCGCAACGCCGGGCCGCCGCGTTCGCGCAGGCGGCGTACCAGCGGCTCGCAGTCGCCGTCAGGCAGCTTCAGGTCCAGCACCGCCACGTCAGGCGGGCGGCTGTCGTCCAACAGCCGCTGGACCTGGGCCAGCGTGCCGGCCGTCGTCAGCTCGACCCGCGGGCGCAGTTCTCGCAGCAGCGCGCACACCGCTTCGCGCATCAGCGGATGGTCGTCGACGATCCATGCAATCAGGGTGGCAGGCATCGCTGGCTGAGCGTCTTCCATACCGCGTAGTGTGACCAAACGGCGGTGTAACCGCAAAGCCGCTGCCCCCAGCCGAAGCTGCATTCGCAGGGACGCCGGGGTCGACCCAGACCGTTCAGTTGCTGCAATCGCCCGTTTGCCGCGGTATACGCGGCGGCGGCCCGCCAGCCTGGCCTGCCGCCCCGCATCGGTGCGGCATGAGCGCACCCCCGCATTCACGGGGGTACCTGTCTGAAAGGGCAGGTTTCGGGGCGCCTACCTGCCCGAATGGACCATGGGCAGCAGCGCGCGGCAGCGCCAGTCTTCGCATAGCCGAAGAAGAACCCGTGTGTTTGAGAAGCCTGCCCGCCCGCAACCCCTGCGCCGCCCCATCACTGCTGCCATCACTGCTGCCATCACTGCTGCCATCGCCGCCTAGCGGCGCTCACCTACCCCTGTGCCATGGCGTGTCGCCCTGGCGGCGATCCTGGCACGCGCAGCGCTGGGGCTGGCCAAGCCCTCAACCAGAACCTTGCGAGGACCGCATGAAATCACGGTTACAAAAATTTCTTCGGCCAGGCAAGCTGGCGACATGGGGTCTATTCGTTGCGCTGTGTCTGCTCGGCGCCATCGCCCCCAAGGAGGCTTCGGCCTGGGATGCGGGCACTGAAAGTCGGGCCCACAAGGCCGATGCAAGCACCGGCGGCGAGAACCCGATCAAGATCCTGGACACGCGGCCCAAGTGGGCCACGAGCGTCGGGACAAATTCCAGCAGAGTCTCGGATTGCCCGCCCGGCTACACCAACAACGGCGCCACCTGCGGCCGTGGTGAGGTCAACCTCAGCGCACCGTCGCTGCTGGCCACCTGCCCCGAGGGCTTCGCGAACACCGGGGTGTCGTGCTATCGCGAGGCCTACATCTACGACGCCGCGTCGCAGAACCCGAAGTGCCCGAGCGGCTATGCCTACACCGGCGTGTCCTGCTACCGCGAGCCCTACATCTACAGCGCGCCATCAAAGTTTGCAACCTGCCCGTCCGGCTACACGAATACAGGCGTCAGTTGCTATCGCGGGCCGGATACCCTGCCGCCACCCGAAGTCTATCGAGCCAGTTGCAGCGGTACGAACATCGGCCTCATTTGCGCAGGCGGCTCATTCTCCTGCCCCAGAGGCGGCAGTCAGGCTGCTGGCTTTTGCACTCTTTCCTGCCCCGCCGGCTACACCAACACCGGCTTGAGCTGTCTGCGTGCGGCAAGTGATATGTCGCTGAACAATGCAAGCTGCCCGAGTGGCTATTTCAAAGGCGCCCTCAACCGCTGCTACCAGAACTGCGAGAGCGGTTTCACCAACACCGGCGAGTTCTGCAATCGTGGCCCGGACACGGTCGCGCTGTCCAATGCCAGCGTGACCTGTTCCGCCGGCTACTTCAAGGGGCTGACCGGTCGCTGCAACAAGACCTGCCCCACCGGCTTCACCAACACGGGCGAGTTCTGCCAAAGGGATGCACAGACGCTGTCGCTGGCCGGCAATGGCACCTGCCCGGGCAACTACTTCATGGGTTTGTTCGGCCGCTGCAACCAGGTCTGCCCGGCCGGCTACACCAACACCGGAGAATTCTGCAACCTCCCGGTGTCCACGCTGCTTGCCTCGAGCATGAGCTGCCTTGCGACCGAAGAGTTGATCACTATCACCGGCATCCCGCGCTGCTACAGCATGCCCATCTGCCCTGCCGGCTACGGGTACTTCGGACTGCGGTGCTACGTGACGCCCACCGCTACCGGCCTGGGTGCCTCGGTCAAGCGTACCGCCGTCAGCACCATCGAGCACAACGTCAAGCAAAGCGGCAATACCCACCTGTGGGTGGTCAACCAGGCGCTCGATCTGTTGCACAAGGAGGATCCTTCTGGCCTGACACCGCTTGGCGCGTTCGTCAACGAGTTGCGCAAGTCGAAGACGGTTCGCCAACAATGGGAGCAAGGCCTGTGGGACGGCGACACGCCGGCATACGCGGATGCCGACGGCCACCAAGGTACGCATTTCTACAACGCCGCGAAGAAAGACCGGAGCGGTGCCTTCACGCCGTTCGATACGTACTTTCCGGCCGTTGACAACAAGTTCGGCTGCAAGAATGCGCGCGCCTGCGCTGCAGCTCAGCTGAAAAACGTCGCCGGCTTCCGGTTGGGTGAAACCAACCCGCAGACCAAGCAGACGGCAGCCTACCACCTCGGGCTGGCTCTGCACTACATGACCGATGCCACCCAACCGATGCACACCAGCGGATGGTCAGGGGCCGACATCCCGACCAACGGCCACCCCCAGTGGGAATACTACGTGCCGCAGATTCAGCACAAATTCACGGTGGATGGCCAGAACCGGAACCCGCGCTTCCTGGATTGGCAAGCGCAGGGGCTCGACCTCGACAACCCCAACAACGTGTTCCACCAGGCCGCGTTGAAATCGAACGGCTTTGCCCCGCGCCTGGCCGGGGCGCTCAATGTCGATGGCGGTGCCGGCATCGTCACGATCCAGGGCTTCAATGGCATCGGCCCGTACACCGGGTACAACTTCTACAACGACGACGCCGTGGACGCGCTCACCGGCGAGATCCTGCAGGACGCCTACCAGAGCACCGCAGCCTACCTGGCCGCCGTCTGGAAGACCCACTTCCAGGTTGCGCTGCGCAGCACCTGCGACGTGGACGGCAACGGCAGCATCGATCGGCTGGACCTCAACGCCATCATGGCCGCGCGCAACACGCCGGCCACCGGCGCGACCGATGCGCGCGATGCCGACGGCAACGGCACCATCGACGCCAACGACGCCCGCCTGTGCGTGTTGCGCTGCACCTTTGCGAACTGCGCCTCGGCAAACCGTTAACCAATCGAAAGGCTCAAGCCATGGAAAAGTCACTCAACAACTTCGTGTTTTCCAGCTTGTTTGGCGCAGCACTGGTCATGGCCAGCAGCTTGGCCAGCGCAGCATCGCTCAGCCTGCAGCCGGGTACCCAGGTCATCACCCCCGGGATTGCCTTCTCAGTGGATTTACGGGTCTCCGGGGTCGGCAGCCCGGGGCCTGGATCGATCGGGGGCTTCGATCTCGAAATCAGTTTCGATCCCGGTGTGCTGACCTTGCAGTCCTATGCCCTGGGTGGGTTGCTGGGTGACCTCGGCCAGTTCGAGGCCTTCGACTACAGCCTGGTGCAAAGCGGCAAGATCCAACTCACCGAAGTCAGCCTCTTGCCCACGGCCACGCTGGATGCGCTGCAACCGACCAGCTTCAAGCTGGCGACCATGAACTTCGTGGCTGCCACCGCAACACCGCCTGGTGGTTCATCCGTTTCGATCACCAAGCTGTGGGTCCTGGGCTTGGCCACGGGACAGGGATTGCCCGTGGATGAAGTCAGCCTGTCGAATGCCACCATCGCCGCGGTGCCAGAGCCTTCAACCTATGCGCTGATGCTCGCCGGCCTGGCCCTGCTCGGCGCCACCGCGCGGCGGCGGCGCACCGGGACAGAAACCGGCCGTCCCGCCTGATAGCTGGTGGTATTGCGGCGCCGGAGCGGCAGCAAACCGTTTGCAGCGGCGGCATAGGCACGTGCTGCGCAAGAAACCGCCCGCAGTGCAAATGAACCCGTCATTGAACCTAGATTCCGCAGTTGACCGCTTGAAACCGCTGGCCACACCGCATGAACGCTCAATTTTGTACTCGGCACCACGTTCACCCTTTGGGTATGCCCAGCCTGCTGCTGGGCATGCGGGCGCTGTCCAGGTGGCCTGTGATCAATTGGAGCGAGCGGGCGGCTCAACCCGCCCGCAGCCCGCTACTGCACCGAGATGGTCTTGGCAATGTTCGACGCGTCGAACAGCAGCTTGGCCGGCCAGACCGGCCACGTGACGCCCAGCGCCGCGTTGTTCGGATCGCCGTTCTTCGCGAACGCCGCCACGCTGCTCATCATCGCGGCCGACAGATCCAGGCGCCCGGCCCGGTTGGCCGTGCTGTTGGCCACATTGGCGAACAGCGAGGGTCCGAAGGTGCCGAACACGAAGGGCAGATCGAAGGCGTGCGCCGCGCCGTAGATGTCGTCCCACGGTGCCGGCTCCCGACGCCAGTCGAAACGGTAGTACCAGACCCCGGCCTGTTGGCTCTTCAGCGCATTGAGCACGTTGTCCCGGCTGTTGCCGAAGAAGATCGCGTTGAGCAGGTCGGTTCGGGCATTGAAGCCGGTCACCGGCGTGGTCACCGGCAGATAGGCTGCAGGGATCCAGGACTCGATGGCCACGGTCGGCACCGCATCGGGGAGGTAGTTGAAGTGGGTGGTAAACAACGCGGCATCGCTGACCAGGCGGCCGCTGATACCGCCCAGCGCCGGCGACAGCGCCAGGAAGGTCGGGAACAGCTTGGCCTCGTCGCGGGTGTTGCCGGCCAGCACCGGCACCTTCAGGTAGTTGCCGGCCATGATCGCGGCGATCGGGTCGACCGGCAGCACCGTGCCCTCGGGAATCGGGCCGGAGCCCGACAGGCCCAGCGGGGCCAGCTTGGTCAACAGTGTCGTCAGCAGCGTGGTCGGGGTCTTGGCGCGCAGGTACTCGGCGATCTGGGCCGCGGTCTGGGTGGCCGCGTAGGCCTGGGCCGAGGCGGTGTCGATGGCCTTACCGTCGGCGATCAGCAAGTTGTTGAGCAGCGCGTTGCCCTGGGCCAGCGCCACCGAGGCCGGGTTCAGTGTGGGCAGGCTGCCCGGCGGCAGATTGGTGGCCAGCGAGATGCCGCCGCTTAGCGGTACCGCCCGATGCATCAGCGCCGGACTGGCATTGACGACCAGGGGTGAGGTCAGCAGCGCATAGACATCAATCGCGCCGGCGGATTGCCCCATCACGGTGACATTGCCCGCGTTGCCGCCGAAACGGGAGATGTTCTTGTTGATGTACTGCAGGGCCTTGATGTTGTCGAGCACCGCGAAGTTGCCCGAGTCGTTGGCCGCGCTGCTGCCGTCGCGCAGTTGCGGCAGGCTCAGGAAGCCGAAGATGCCCAGGCGGTAGTTCGCGGTGACGACCACCGCATTGGCCGCCTTGGCCAGCACGGCGCCATCGTAGACCGGGTCGGCGGTATAGCCCGAGACATTGCTGCCGCCATGGATGAACAGGATCACCGGCAAGCCCGTGGCATCGGTGGCCGGGCGCCAGATGTTGAGGTAGAGGCAGTCCTCGCTGCCGACCGCCTGGTTGAGTGTGCTCGCGATCGTCGCGTCGTAAGCGTTGTTGCTGCCCGGCCCGTAGATCCGGCCGTACTGCGCGCAGGCGTTGGCGAATTGCTGGGCGGGCCGCGGCGTGGTCCATGCATCCGGATCGACCGGGGCCTTCCAGCGCAGCGTGCCGACCGGCGGCTTGGCGAAGGGAATGCCCCTCCAGGCGTAGGTGCCGGACTTGGCCGTGTCATCCGTGCCCACGACAACGCCTAAATCGGTCATCCGCTCGGTCGGCGGCAGCGGGTCGTCGCTGCCGCCGCAACTGGCAAGCGCGGTGCACAGGCTCAGGGCCATCAGCCCGGCGAAGGGGTGGGGTTGGGGAATCATCGTTTGTCTCCTCGTGAGGGCGCGCGGCGCGCGTCGGACCTGCGCTATGCTAGAAAATGGCAAAGCTGGGCACATTGGCCCAAGCTCGCCACTGTGCTGACCTTGCGCGCCAATCGCCCTGGCGTCTGTGCGGTAGCCAATAGAAGAGACGATGATCAATCGAACGAGTTCCTCGGCCTGGGTCCGCGGCGTGGCGGACATGTTCTCGGCCGAGGGCCTGGACACCGTGTCGCTGTTCCGCGATGCGGGCCTCGACTCGGCCACCCTGCACGATCCTGACCACCGCTTCTCGATCGACGATGTGAGCGTGCTGTGGGAGATGGCCGTGGCCCGATCCGGCAAGCCCACCCTCGGCCTGTCACGGACGCTCGCGCTGGCGCATGGCAACCTGGGCATCGTGCGCTACGCCATGATGTCCTGCCCCACGCTGCTGGTAGCGTTGGAGCGACTGGTGCGCTACATGAATCTGGTCAGCAATGCCGCGACCTTCGGCCTGAGCGAGGCGCCCGAGGGCCACTGGATCGAGCTGGGCCACTGCGGCGGCGAGCGGCCCGTACCGCGGCAGCGGGTGGAGTTCGGGATGCTGACCGTGCTGAGCTCGTGCAGCTGGTTCACCGGCCGCGAACTGACGGCGCTCGCGGTGGAGTTCGTCTATCCGCCGGCGGCCGATGCCTGGCCACACGAAGCGGCGTTCGGCTGCCCGGTGCAATTCGCCCAGCCGGCCAACCGGGCGCTGCTGCGCCGGGCCGACCTGGCGCTGCCCCTTTCGGCCCGCGACGCGGCTATGGCGCGGCTGCACGAACGCCTTGTTGACGAGGAACTGGCGCGCCTGGAGGGCGCCCGCCTCAGCCACCAGGTGCGGCGCTTGGTGTCCGATCGGATGTCGGGGGAGGAGCCTCGCCGTGAGCAGATCGCCCTAGCGCTGCACATCAGCGACCGCACGCTGCAGCGGCGCCTGCATGCCGAAGGCACTTCGTTCCAGCAGTTGCTCGACGACTCCCGTCGCGAGCTGGCGCAGCAATACCTGCGCAAGCCGCGCAGCTCGGTCAAGCAAGTGGCGCAGCTGCTCGGCTTCGAGGACCAGAGTAGCTTCTTCCGCGCCTGCAAGCGCTGGTTCGGCGAACCCCCGGCGCGCTACCGCGCGCGCTTCGCCCTGCCGACCGCCGATCGCCGGCCCGAGCCGAACTTGCGCAGCAAGCGAAAGGTCGTGCGCACGCCGCCCGTAAACCGCACCGCATAGGCCTGAGCCGTTCCGTCGACGAGTTCGTCCCGTGGCCGCTGTTGTGCTGGACCCCGCCGCTTGCGTGCACCTGAAGGTCCAACGACGACGCACCAGTACGTTGAGGCCGATCTGGCCATGAAGGATAAAGCGCTTTCCCGGCCTCAGGAACCCAACGTCGTCACACGCCACTTCCGGGCGGATGACTCACTGTTGGACTTCCTCAAGACGCTGTGACTGTGCGCAGTTCAAAAGCACGAGCGGTTGACCTCTCGCGAGGGCAACGCCGCAGCGCCTGGCAACCATTAAAAACGGGCAGACAGGAATGTGGCGGACGGTCAGCCCGGCAGACAGCTCACGCGGGTTGCTCATGTTTTGGGCCTTTTGGGGTTGAGGAGAAGCTTGAGGCGCAGGCCTCGGAGAAGCACATTGTCGAAACCGGCTGCCTGCCGGCGCATCGACCGAAGGAGCCATGGCCCCGCTGCGGCGGAGCCTGCGGGCCGTGGAGGATCGGTCACCACTGCGTCGCTTTCAAGCCATGACCAGCTTTGCCCGCACCAAGTTCCAGCCGCCGCGCGTTCGCGCTGGCACCCTGATAGACCGCCCGCAACTCGAGGCGGACCTGGGGCGCGCCCTGCTCGACCAGCGGCTGGTGCTGGTGTGCGCGCCGGCGGGTTTTGGCAAGACCTCGGTGCTGGCGCGTCAGATCGAGCGCCTGCCGGCAGGCACCGCGGTGGCGTGGCTGTCCTGCGACACCGACGACTCGCCGGTGCAGCTGCTCGAATGCCTGGCGGCCGCGCTGGAGCCACATGACCTGCCCTGGCGCACCGACCCCAAGGCGCTGATCGCCAGCGCCGCCAACGCCACGTCGCGCGAAGCGCGACATGCCATCGTTGTCGAGCTGATCAACGCGCTCGACGCCTGCGATGTGCCGCATGGCGTGATCGTTGTCGACGATCTGCACCGTGTCCGCCACGGCATGGTCTACCAGTTCCTGGCCTTGCTGCTGGAGCGTTTCACGGCGCGCTGGACCCTGGTGATCGCTTCGCGCGAAGAGCCGCCGCCGCTGCCGCTGGACCGCCTGCGCGCCACTGGCGAGCTGGCTGACTTTCACAGCGCCGAACTGCGCTTCAACGCCGATGAGTCGCGCACCTTGGCCGGTCGCGCAGGACTGGACGCCGCAGCAGCAAAAGGCCTGCAGGCGCGCACCGACGGCTGGCCCGTCGGCCTGCGCCTGGCGCTGGACATGCACCGTGGCGGCGGTCCGTCTGCGCCCGGCGCTCACCTGATCGACCGTCGCATGTTCGACTTCCTGGCGACCGCCATGGGCGGCTGGGCCAGCTGGGACTGGCCACGCATGCAGGCCTGCAGCCAGCGTGCGGCTGTGGGTTATCTGCGGGACGGCCGCCCACTCGATGCCCTGGAGGCCGGCGGCTGCGAGCTCGTAGCCCTGCGTGCCGGCGGCCAGCGCAGCAACTGCGTCGAAAAGGCCATTGCGCTGCGAGAAGCCAGCCTGCAATGGGTGGACCGCAGCGACTGGTCGCCAGGCAGCCTGTGCGGTAATCAAGCGGGCTACCCGGCGCTGGCCTTGCTGACGCTGGACCGCACCTGGGACGCCTTCGACGAGGGCCGGCTGGACGAACTGCCCGGCCATGTCAGCGCCCAGATGGCGCTGCTGGACTGCAGCACCGGCGCCGACAGCCTGTACCGCAGCCTGCCGCTGCCGCTGTACGCCGGCATGGCCGGCATGCACGCGCCGATGTTGCATTACGTGCAGACCGTGCTGAGCCGCATCGACCGCATACCCGGCGAGCTGCGCACACTGGCGCGCGGCCTGCTCGGCGCCACCCGCCCGAGGTGCCGCCGGAACACTTCCGCGCCGTGATCGACCAGATAAAGCCGCGTCTGAGCCAGGCCCGCTGGGGCAAGTTGGCCGCGGCACTGAACCTTCCGCAGCAACCGGGCCTGACTAAGGGGCCCCGCCGATTGAGGGAACCCCCATGAAACGATGGATTCGCACGACGCTGCTGGGCGGCGTTGCAGTTCTCAGCCTGTTGGGACTGGCTGCGGCACCGGTCTGGTGATCGCTGACCGAACGCACCGTAGCCGTCGACGTGCAGGCAGTGGCGCTGCCCGCCGACGCCCGAACACGAGAACGCGGGCGCTACCTCTATGCCTCGCGCGGCTGCACGACTGTCATGGGGACAATGGCGGCGGGCGCAGCTTCATCGACAGCGGCCCGCTGCGTGTGAAGGGCCCGCACATCTGCCCGGGCCCGGGCAGCGTCACCGCCGCCTATGCGGTCGAGGACTGGGTGCGGACCATCCGCCACGGCGGCAAGCCCGACGGCCGGCCAGCGATGGTCATGCCCAGCGAGGACTACAGCCGCCTCACCGGCGCCGACCTCGGGGTGCTGGTGGCTTACCTGCGCCAGATGCCGAACGCCGCCGGCGGCCCGGCGGTGGTCGAAATGGGACTGCCCGTGCGGCTGCTTTACGCCGCCGGTGTGATACAGGACGCGGCGGCCAGGATCGATCAGCGTCTGCCCCCCAGGCATCCATGGACGGCGCTCCGCTCAATCGGGCAAGCCTTGGTCTGGTGGTGGTGGCGCTCGCCCCGCGTGGCGCGCTGGACTTCTCTTATGGCGCCCGCGTGCACAACGCCGGCGTGCCGCGCGAGTGGCGGGGGTTCTGCATGACCGTCGGTGTGACGTCCGCGGTACTCGTCGGGTGCGTGTTGGCGTTTGGCGCCGAGGACAAGGGGTGGCTCTCCGGTCTCGGTAACCGCTGACTGCTGTCTGGCATTTGACTTGATCGGGCGTAGCTCAGCAATGAGTCGTCAGTCGCTTTACGAATTTGGGAGTGGCGGGGAAAATGTTGACGTTCGCATGGGGCTGCCAAGCAGCGGCTGTTCGTGGGCACCCCGGGTCGACCATTTGCTGCCGGCCACGGCAGGCGGCTTCCTGGCAACCCCTCGACTCAAGCGCGCCTTTGCACTGGACCCTGAGCACTGTTCGAACTGCGACGGCGAGCTGAATCTCATCGCCGCGACGCTGGAACGAGTGGTGAGAAAAAAATCCTCACGCGCCCGAGGCTGCTGGCGCAACTGCCGCGCCGCGCAACCGAGCACGAGCCCCCGCCGCTTCTGAGCCAATCGCTGATCCTGCGAAAGCAGCCAGCCGTCTGGTGAGTACATCCGGCACACAGCGCCCATGATCTCAGAGAGAGAATGCACGATGGCCGACCCGATCTGGACCTATGTTTTCGTCTACGTTGCCGCGGGCGCGATGCTCGGCATCGTGCTGATGGCGCTCGTCATCTGGTCCATCCGGCGTCACCACGATCCGAAGCTCGAAATCGAGAGCGCCGCGCCGATCGACCAGCTGATCCACTCGCTCGCCGGGCTGAGCTTGAGTACCGTGGTGCCGGGCAACTCGGTGGCCGTGCTGGAGAACGGCGCGTTCTTTGACGTGCTGCTGCAGCGCATCGCGGCGGCGCAGCACTCGGTGCACTTCGAGACCTTCCTGTGGAAGGATGGCGTGCTGGGTCAACGCCTGGCCGACGCGTTATGCGAGCGCGCCCGCGCCGGCAGGCAGGTGCGAGTGATGCTCGATGCGGTGGGCTCCAAGGAAGTCGGCAAGGCCGTGGTGCAGCGCCTGCGTGATGCCGGTTGCCGGGTCGAGTTCTTCCACGAATGGGCCATTCGCCACCTGGGCGTGATGAACGACCGCGACCACCGCAAGCTGTGCGTGATCGACGGGCGCGAAGCCTTCGTCGGCGGCCATTGCATCGTCGACGCGTGGCTCGGCGATGCGCAGGACAACCAGCACTACAGCGACCTGAGCGTGCACCTCCACGGCCCGATCGTCAACAGCGTGCAGGCCGCCTTCAGCGAAAACTGGACCGGCAACACTGGCGAAGTGTTCGTCGGTGACGATGTCTTCCCCGCCCTCCAGCCGGCCGGCGAGGTGTCGATCCACGCCGCCTACCTCAAACCCGAGGGCTCGGCGCCGGCGGTGAAGCTACTGCACCACACCGCGATCTGCATGGCGCGCAAGTGCATACGCATCCAGAACCCCTACTTCATTCCCGAACCTGAGGCGATCGATGCCTTCGGCAGGGCGGTGGCGCGCGGGGTCGACGTGCGGGTGATGATGCCCTCCACCGGCGGCTCGGACAACCCGATGGTGCAACACGCCGGGCACCGCAACTTCGAGAAGTTGCTGCGCTGCGGCGTGCGCCTGTTCGAGTACCCGCACACCCTGTTGCACCAGAAGGTGATGACGATCGACGGCGTCTGGAGCGCCATCGGTTCGAGCAACTTCGACGACCGTTCGTTCGAGACGAACGACGAGATCGTGCTGGGTATCTCGGACGCGGCCACCGCGGCCCGACTCGACGCGGTGTTCAACAAGTACGCACCGCATTGCAATGAGATCAAACTGGAGGCCTGGCGCAAGCGCGGGCTGTGGCACAAGTTGAAGGACAACGCTTACTACCTGCTCAACGAAATCATGTGAATCCATTTGGCATCGACGTGACAAGGTTTCCGCAACAGGTCACTGCGACTCGCACGAGCACGCCGATACGCTCGACGGGAATGCGGTGCGGTTAGAAGGCTGCGTCGATGCGTTGTTCGTGGCGCTGCATTGCCACGTCGAGCATCTGCTGCGAGGCGCCGGTACTGGCACCAGGACGGCCGATCGCGGGCTCACCCTGGGCGCATCGATCCACGACATCGGCGAAATCGTCGTCCCGGCGGAGATTCTGTCCATGCCCCGCAAACTTTCAGTCCCCGAATTCGGGCTGATCAAGCTGCACCCGGACGCTGGCGCCGACATCAAACCCGTTACCGTGGTGAGCCCGCCGGCATGGGCGGCTCGCCACCTGGATCGATCGTGATCAAGAGACCTTTGGATCGCGCCGACCACTCAATCGAGAGCGGCAACTGCCTCGACGAAGTGCAGTGAGGCTGCGCAACGTGCGCCAACGCACTGACCACACCGCTGAACTCAGGTACCTTGCTGGCTGCGTTTGTGTCCGACGCACGACACAAGGAGTCAATATGGTTGCACCTATTCATTCAGCGCGAGTCTCAGGCCCAGTCGCGTTTACCGAGTCGTGCGGTGAGCGCACAACCATTCCCATGGGGCCGTGCCTGCTTCAAGAACTCGGCGTCGACAAGGCTGAAATCTTCTGGGGCCTGGACGGTGAGTGCTCAGCCGTGCTGTCGCGCGAGGAGCTTGTCAACGCTGCCAGCCAGGGAGACTTGGTTCTACTGGACTAGACGCGTCATCACCGCAGTGAAACTGCGGGAGTTTCCGGTGCTGCGGGCTGTTGGCCTGAGCTTAATGGCGCTCCAAACATGTCGATGCACGCACTGACGGCGCTCAGGCGGTGACGCAGCCGCACGCTTGTGCAACAAGCGAACGCCACGCGCGTAACCGGCAAGCACAGCAACATTGCGACCCGCTTGAAGAGCGTTGCTGGAAAGTAGTGCAATACGAAAAGTAGCGCCAACCCGTTTGAGGCATCCTGCGATGACACGCCAGAAGACAAGTCCAAGCGCGCCCCGATTTCAGCGAGCATGCCGAGCGTGTCCGTACGATGACGCACGCTGAGGCGCTGGCCGGCCAATGTGCGCCACCGCCCGGACCGGTAAGCCTGAAAGTGGAAGACTGAAGCTGCCGCTGGTCGTTCAGCGAATGAGAAGTGAGTGTCGCCATGCACGAGAGCACCCAGTCCTTCATCGACGCCGAGGCCGCCGGGAACACTTGGAAGCGGCGCTCCCCCAGCCCAGCGGACGACCAAGTCCTCTATCACACGTGGAACTGGCTAAACGCATTGCCGAAAGGCGTGCGGCCTGTCCATCTGCCAGTGGACTTCCCCCGAATCGCGAATGACTTGTCCAGACTCTGGCGTGACACGGCGGCACTCCATGTCTATTTCGAGGACAAGGAGTTCAGCCGTCGACCGGACCGACTGGGATTCCCGCCAATCATCAAGGAAGAGCTGTTGGCGATGCATGTGTACTCCCTGCGCAACCGTCCTGCGCCTTCTGGCAGGCGAATGCCGCAGAAGATGTCCCTGCTCCGCTAGGTCGTCGGGCCTGCAAAATTCCAGTTCCGTCCCAATCGCGCGAAAGACTTGACGTCAGGCATTGACTGACGAGCCGTCGCGCCAGCGTGCAGTGTGTCAGGCCTGCGCCGAGGAGGTTCCCCGAGCGGTCAGTGCCGAACGC
>JBBQZM010000066.1:0-16453 GCA_038207685.1 Burkholderiales bacterium | reverse complement strand
CAAAGACCCGGCCGCGCCAGTGGTGCTGGAGGTGCGCTCGCTGGCCAAGAGCTTCTGGCTGCGCCAGGGGCTGTTTGGCAAGCGCGAGTTCAAGGCCGTGCAGGGTGTCAACTTCCAGCTGCGCAAGGGCCACACGCTGGGTGTGGTGGGCGAGTCGGGCTCGGGCAAGACGACGATGGGGCTGACGCTGCTGCGGCTGCATGAGCCCACCGCCGGCGAGGTGATCTTCGACGGCAAGAACCTGCTGACGCTCTCCGACCGCGAGCGCCAGCTGATGCGCCGGCGCATCCAGATCGTCTTCCAGAACCCCTATGCCAGCCTGAACCCGCGCTTCACCATCGGCCAGACCCTGGTCGAGCCGATGACGATCCACGGCATCGGCCGCGACCTGGCCGAGCGCGAGCAGCGCGCGCGCAGCTTGCTGGAGAAAGTGGGCCTCGACGGCCGCGCCTTTGCCAAGTACCCGCACGAGTTCTCTGGCGGCCAGCGCCAGCGTGTGGCCATCGCCCGCTGCCTGACGCTGAACCCCGAGGTGTTGGTGCTCGACGAAGCGGTGAGCGCGCTCGACGTCAGCGTGCAAGCCCAGGTGCTGAACCTGCTGCGCGACCTGCAGGACGAACTGGGCCTGGCCTATGTCTTCATCAGTCACGACCTGGCGGTGGTGCGCTTCATCAGCGACGAGGTGCTGGTGATGAAGGACGGCGAAGTGGTCGAACAGGCCAGCGCCGAGCAGATCCTGGCCGCGCCGCGGCAGGACTACACCCGCCGGCTGCTCAGCGCGGTGCCACGCGGCTGGGTGGCGCCGGGCGCCTGACGACGCTGGTGATGCCCCGCTGTGATGCCCCGCTGTTGATGCCCCGCTGTTGATGCCCCGCTTGTGATGCCCCGCTTGTGACACCAAGTTCTTGACACGGCCCCCAGGCACACAGGGGGCTGACGTTCCCTGGCCACATCGCCTCAATAGAAAGAGACACCCTCATGAACCACCAACGACGCCTGCTCGGCCGTGCCGCGCTGAGCCTGGCCTTGATCGCCCCCGCACTGGCCATGGCCCAACCGGCCGCCTGGCCCAGCAAGCCGGTGCGCATCGTCGTGCCCTTTGCCGCCGGTGGCACCACCGACATCCTGGCGCGCACCATCGCGCCCGAACTGCAGCGGGTCTTTGGCCAGCCTTTTGTGGTCGACAACAAGCCTGGCGCCGGCGGCAACACCGGCGCGGCTGACGTGGCCAAATCGCCTGGCGACGGCTACCACCTGCTGATGGGCACAGTGGGCACCCATGCCATCAATGCCGCGCTCTACCCCAAGATGCCCTACGACCCGGTGAAGGACTTCACGCCCATCACGCTGGTGGCCGGCGTGCCCAATGTGCTGGTGCTGAACCCGGCGTTCGCCAAGAAGTACAACATCAACACGGTGGCCGACTTCATCCGCGCGGCCAAGGCCAACCCTGGCAAGTTCAACATGGCCAGCTCGGGCAACGGCACTTCGATCCATCTGGCGGGCGAGCTGTTCAAGAGCATGACCGGTACTTACTTGGTGCACTTTCCCTACCGCGGCTCGGGCCCGGCGCTGATCGACCTGATCGGCGGCAGCATGGACTTGATGTTCGACAACTTGCCGTCGGCGCTGCCGCACATCAAGTCAGGCAAGCTGAAGGGGCTGGCAGTGACCAGCAGCAGACGCTCGACCGCGGTGGATCTGCCCACCATCGAGGAAGCCGGCGGCCCGGCGTTGAAGAGCTACGACGCCACGTCCTGGTTCGGCCTGATGGCGCCGGCCGGCACGCCGCCTGAGGTGATCACCCGTTTGCAGCAGGAAACCGCCAAAGCGCTTGCCACACCGGTGGTCAACGAGCGGCTGCTGGCCCAGGGCGCGATCCCCGGCGGCATGAGCAGCGCCGACTTCGGCAAGTTCATCGCCGCCGAATCCACCAAGTGGACACGCGTGGTCAAGGTTGCCAACGCCAAGGTCGACTGACCTGGCACGGCGCGGCGCGGTTCACGCGCTGCGTCGCGCCTACATCACTCGTCGCCGCCGCGCGCCAGGCGCTCGCTGCGCCAGTAGACATCGTCGCCGCCCAGGCCATCGAGGTTGGCGCGGTTGAGCACGCGGGCCAGCACAAACAGCAGGTCAGACAGGCGGTTCAGGTACTGCTGCGGCGCTTCGTTGATCGCCTCCTTGCCGGTGGACTGCGCCGCCAGCAGCACCACGGCGCGCTCAGCGCGGCGCGCCACGCTGCGGCTGACATGGGCCAGCGCCGCGCTGCGTGTGCCGGCCGGCAGGATGAACTCGGCCAGCCGCGGCAGCGCGGCGTTGTAATGCGCCAACGCCTCGTCGAGCCGCGCCACGGCCTCGGCCTTGAGCAGGGTGAAGCCAGGGATGGACAGCTCGCCGCCGAGGTTGAACAGCTCATGCTGGATGACCACCAGCAGCTCGCGCACGTCGTCGGGCAGCGGCTCGGCCAGCAGCACACCCAGCGTCGAATTGAGCTCATCCACCTCGCCCATCGCTGCCACCCGCAGGTGGTGCTTGGGCACGCGGCTGCCGTCGCCCAGGCCGGTGGTGCCGTCGTCTCCGGTGCGGGTGGCGATCTGGGTCAGGCGTTTGGACATGGCAGGCTTAGGTTCGGGTTGTCGAACCCGCATCTTGCCAGCCCGTGGCCGCCGGTGCGGCCTAGCGTGGCGCCAGGGCCGCCACGGCCGACCTCAACTCAGGTGCATGCCGCTGGCGCCGAACAGCCCCAGCAAGCCCATCAGGATCAGGTATATCGCGACGATGGTGTTCAGCAGCCGCGGCATCACCAGGATCAGGATGCCGGCCAGCAGCGATGCAAGCGGGCCGATGGCCAGGGATATGTTCATGAAAATCTCCTTGGATCCTTCGATCCTTGGAAATAGGCGCTTTGCTCAGCGGGTGCCGGTCACTTCAACCTCGACCCGACGGTCGGGCTGCAGGCAGGCAATCAGCTTGGCATTGGCTTGTTGGCCCTTGCAGTCTTCGGCGCGGGTGACCGGCGTCGACTCGCCCTTGCCAACGGCCGAAATCTTGTTGGCATCGAGCTTGCCCGTACCCACCAGGTAGGCCTTGACCGCTTCGGCGCGCTGCGACGACAGGCGCTGGTTGTACGCCACCGAGCCCAGGCGGTCGGTGTGGCCCTCAACGGTGATGACGTCGAAGCGGGTGCCGTTCAGATCCTGCACCAGCCGATCCAGCGCGCCGCGGCCTTCGGGCTTGACATCGGCCCGGTCGAAGCTGAAGAGCGAATCGGCCTCCAGCTTGAAGCGGCGGCGCTCGGGCGGCGGCGCCGGCAGCGCGACGACCACTGGTGCGGCCGCCACGGGCGGCGGCGGTGCCGGCATCGGTGCCGGGGCCGGGGCCGGGGCCACATAGGCCGGCGCGGCGCTCATCATGCGCGGTGCCGGCTCGGGTGCGTGCCCGAAGGGCATCACCAGACTCACCGAGAACACGTTGACGCCACCGTGGTTGCCCACCGCATCGTTGATGCGGTAGCGCTCGCCTTCAGCGCGCACCAGCAAGGATTTGCTCACCTCGTACTGCAGGCCGAGGCCGGCCTTGTAGTTGGTGGCGCGTTCGCTCGGGCTGGGGTTGAGCACATACACCGCGCCGGTGCCGGTGAAACGGTCGCGCGCTTGGGTCGTCTGCGCACCGATCCGCGCCAGCGCCGACCAGCGCTCGGAAAGCGGCAGCCGGCCGACCAGGTCGAGGTTCAGGCCCTGCAGCTTGATCTGGCCGTTCAGGCTGCCTGTCGGGGCCGTGGTCGACTGGAAGCTGAATTGGCCTAGGTTGAAGTAACCGCCCTCGAGCGCGAAGTGCGGGCTGAGCTGGTAGCCGAGAAACAGCTTGTACGTGTTGTCTTTCTCGTCGCTCGCGATGGCCGTGGTGGTCAGGCCCTGGCTCAGCAGGCCGGCGGTGATGCGCGGCTCGTCTATCTTGACCCGGGCCTGCCCGGCGGCCAAGCCGCCGTAGAAGCGGCCCACATCCTGGGCCTGCGCGGGTATCACCGCGCCGGCGAGCAGGGTTCCGAGTCCGGCCAAGCCGAACAGCTGCAGTGCATGAAGTCGTGTCATCTTGTTCTTCCTGGCGGTGGCGGTGCGGCGGGTGGGGCGGGTCACGGGGCGGTGCATGGCGCAGCTCACGGTGCCACCACTGTGGTGTTGACTAGGGTCACCGAGGCGGTGAGGCCGATGGCGCGGCCGGTGAGGAGGGTCTGGCCGGTCTGGCCCGCGGTGGAGACCGTCACGCCGGCCGGCGCGATGATGGTGCCCACCATCTGGCTGCGGTCTTCGATGCGCGCCGCGCTGCCCACCTGCCAGTAGACGTTGCCGGCCTGCGCACCATTGACCAACAGCACACGGCGCGGTGTGGCGGGCAAGCCCACCGTCAAGGCCGAGGCGCTCTGGAACACCCAGACCGCATTGCTGTCACCCTGCGCGTCCAGCGTCAGGTCACCGGTGGTGACCGCAAAGCTGCCACCGGCCGCGGTGTAGGTGCCTGCCTGCAACACCAGGCCGCCGAGTTGGCCGGCACCCGGATCGCTGCCGGGCGGCAACGCAGCCAGCGCGTTGTAGGCCGACAAGGCGTCGGCGCGGGCCTGCGTGGCAATCGCCATCGAAGTGGCGGTGCCGGGCGCCGGCGGCGCGCAGAAGACGCTGCCGTTGACCGCGCCAACGTTCAGCGGCGTCTCGGTGTAGACATTGCTGCTGTCATGCAGGCCGGTCATCAGCGTGCAGGCCGCAGTGGTGCCGATGTTGCCGGCCACTACCGTGTTGATGCCCTGGTTGGTGATGCCGGCGGCGCCGCCGAAGGCGCCGAAGGATGCGATGCTGCGCAGGTCGACACCGGCAGCGCAAGGCTGGGTGCCGGTCTGGAACGACCAAGTGCGATCTACCGCCAGCGCGTTGCCCGCCAGGTCCTTGACCCCGGTAGTGCCGCCAACGACGGTGGCGTCGAAGCTGCTGCTGGCGGTAAAGCCGGACGCACTGCTCGGCACGAAGCTGGCCACGCGGCTGGCGGCGTCATAGCGCACGCTGCCTGCGACGGCGACACCGGCGCGGCTGACCCGCAGCGTGGTGGCGCTGATGGTGGACGCATCCATCGGCTCGCTGAAAGTGGCGCTGACCGCCTTGCTCAGGCAGCTGGTGCTGCCGGCGCCGGGGCTGATTGCCGTCACCGTCGGCGCGGTGCTATCACCGGCGCCGCCGGTGCTGAAGGTCCAGACATGCTGGCCAGCGGCCGGCAGCACGGCGGCATTGCCGGCCAGGCCGTTGCCGGCCAGGTCGGTGGCCGCGGCGCTGATCGTGGCGCTGAACGCACTGTTGCTCGGCAGGGTGCCAGAGGTCGGCGTGAAGGTGGCCGTTCTGGCCGCTGCCGAGTAGCTCACGCTGCCGGTCACGGGCGCGCCCAGCGTCGTGTTGGTCAGGCTGAAGCTGGTGCCGTTGAGTGACGCCGCGGTCATGTCCTCGCTGAAGCTGGCGGTGATGCGGGTGTTGGTCGGCACGCCGGCGTCAGCGGGCATCGGCACGGTCAGCACCACGGTGGGCCGTGTGGTATCGGCCAGCGGCGCGGTCATGAAGCGCCAGACGAAGGCGTTTTCCAGCGCGATGCCGGTGCTGTCCTTCGCCGCCGTGCTGATCGTGGCCTGGCACAGGCTGCCGTTGGGCAGCACGGTGGTGGGTGTCAGCGTGGCGATGCGGGTGGCTTCGACATAGGCCACAGTGGCGGCCACCGGCGCGGCGCCGGGGCAGGTCAGCATGAAGCTGGCCCCACTCACGGTGGCGGCCGACATCGACTTGCTGAAGGTGGCGGTGACCGCACTGTTGGTGGCCACGCCGCTGACCGGCGTGGCGCTGGCCGCAGGCGAGGTGGCGCTGACCACCGGTGCGACGGTGACACCCGGCGTGCCCAGAATCGGATCGAGGCCGCCGCCACAGCCGGCCAGCAAGGCGGGCAGCAGCGATACGGCCAGCGCGATCCGGGTGATGAAGTAAGGGCGGTTCGGGTTCATGGTGACCTTATGGCGGTGGGTCCGCAGCGAGCGGCCTGCATCAGGCCGGCGCGGGTGGATCGGCGAAGCGCAACGGTGGGTGCGCGGGAAGGGTTGAAGGCGCGCAGGAAAGGTCCGCCGCGCCGTGCCAGGATGCTGCGCTGCAGGGCCGCCTGGCCGCGTCGGACAAGCGCCCGGTCGCAGCAGGCCAGAGGCGCGGACGGTCGTAGGACAAGGCGCCGCCGGGAGGCTGATGTTGGGGAGCGCGGGCGGCGTGGGTTCTGGCGCGCGGATCATCGAGTTGCGGCGGCCGCTGCCGCTGCGGCGGCGCCGGTCTCGGCACACAATGCAGGATCAAGGCATGCAGCCGGTTCGCGTGCGCTGCCTACTCCCCGACCGAATGCCCGGAGCCACGCCATGAACGCCCCCGTCGACATCGCCCGCATGCTGCAACCCCGGCCGGTACCCGCCGAGATGCTGGCGGCGCTAAAAGCACACTTTGGCGAGCGTTGCAGCACCGCGCTGGCGGTGCGTGAGCAGCATGGCCGCGACGAGTCGCCGTTCGAGGTGCCGCCGCCCGAGGCGGTGATATTTGCCGAAAGCACCGCCGACGTGGCCGCTGCGGTGGCACTGGCCAACCAGTACGCGGTGCCGGTGATCGCCTATGGCACCGGCTCGTCACTCGAAGGCCATCTGCTGGCGGTGCAGGGCGGCATCAGCATCGATGTCTCGCGCCTGAACCAGGTGCTGCGCATCAATGACGAGGACCTCACTGTCACAGTGCAGCCCGGCGTGACGCGCAACCAGCTCAACAACGCGATCCGCCACACCGGCCTGTTCTTCCCGATCGACCCCGGCGCCGACGCCTCGCTGGGCGGCATGGCCGCCACCCGCGCCAGCGGCACCAACGCCGTGCGCTACGGCACCATGCGCGAAAACGTGCTGGCACTGCAGGTGGTGACCGCCAGCGGCGAGGTCATCCGCACCGGCACCCGCGCCAAGAAAAGCAGCGCCGGCTACGACCTGACGCGCCTGATGGTTGGCAGCGAAGGCACGCTGGGCATCATCACCGAGGTCACGGTCAAGCTCTATCCGCAGCCCGAGAGCGTGTCAGCGGCGATCTGCCACTTTCCCAGCATCGACGCCGCAGTCAAGACCACCATTGCGATCATCCAGATGGGCGTGCCGATCGCCCGTTGTGAGTTGCTGGACGCCAACGCCGTGCGCGCGGTGAACAAGCACGACAAGCTGGCGCTGCGCGAGGCGCCGATGCTGCTGATGGAGTTCCACGGCAGCCCCGCCGGGGTGGCCGAGCAAGCGCAAACCGTGCAAGAGGTGGCGCGCGAGCACAGCGGCGAAGACTTCGAATGGGCCACCACGCCCGAAGAGCGTACCCGGCTGTGGGCCGCACGCCACCGCGCCTACTTTGCCGGCATGTCGGCCAACCCGGGCTGCCGCACCGTCACCACCGATACCTGCGTGCCGATCTCGCGGCTGGCCGAGTGCATCAGCAAGGCGGTGATCGAGGCCGATGAAGCCGGCCTGCCGTACTACATCGTCGGCCATGTCGGCGACGGCAACTTCCACATCGCCTACCTGATCGACCCGGCCCAGCCGCAGCAGCGCATCACCGCCGAGCGTCTGAACGACCAGCTGGTGCAGCATGCGCTGAGCCTGGAAGGCACCTGCACCGGCGAGCACGGCATCGGCCTGCACAAGCAGGGCTTTTTGGTCGACGAGGCCGGCGCAGCCACGGTGGACATGATGCGGCTGCTCAAACGCGCGCTCGACCCCAAGAACATCCTCAACCCGGGCAAGATCTTCGCGCTCTGATTCGGCGCGGTGCGGCGCGGGCTGGCAATCCGGCAGGCCATGGCCGGCACCGGCCAAGCGCACGGTTCGCGATCAGCCGCGGGTGCCAGCGAGGTGTATGCACCCATGCAGTCTGGCGGCCAGCGCTGGGTCTGGGCGCCGCACTGCAGGGCTGGCAACGGCAACTGGGCGCCGACCGTCTGGACGCAGACACCCGCCCGCGCCAGTTCGGCCTGCACTACAGCCGCAGCCACTGCGTTGCGGCCGACGCAGCGACCCGCCGCGCACCCCTAGAACCGCTGGCCTCGTTGACAGGCCAGAGCCGCTTGCCTACTGTTGGCGCGGTATCGGGGCGAAACGCCGATGCAGGCCAGGGTCGGCCGGCCAATCGGCGCGGCGTCACATTCAGCCAGGGAGCGGCGATGAATCTCAGCGAGCACTTCACCTTGCAGGAATTTACCCGGACCGAGAACCGGGATCTGCTGCAGGCCAACATCGACATCGCGACGAGCGACGCCGCGATCCACGGCAAGCTCACGCGGGTGGCCAAGGAGTTGTTGGAGCCGATCCGCGGTCTGTTCATGCGGCCGATCCACATCACCAGTGGCTTCCGGCATCCGGCGCTCAATGCCCGTGTCGGCGGCAGCCCGACGTCGCAGCACCGCCTGGGCGAGGCCGCCGATTTCGTGATCTCGGGTTACGATACCCAGGAGAAGCAGGTCGAGGCGGTGCTGCGCATCGCCAAGGAGCTGCCGGGCTTGCAGTGGGGGCAGTTGCTGGTGGAAGCCGGATGCATCCACATCAGCCTGGGCAGCAAGCGCGAGATCGCCTACTACGACGTGCCGACCAAGACCAAGCGCGCCTTCACCCTGTAGCGCCGGCCGGCGGGGCTGCTGTCAGAGGCCCTGGCCAGTGTCCCGCCAGCGCCACTCGTCGAGGACGTGCTGCGCACGCGGCGTAAAGCCGTCAGCGTATTCCACCGGGAAGTGCAGGGTCAGCGTGAAAAGCCGCTCGCCATGCCGGCCCAGCAGGATGCTGCCCACCCTGCGGCCTTGCCCGTTGGCCTGGTAATCAAGGCCCATTTCGGCCAGCGACCAGCCATGGCGCCGCGCGCCATTGGCCACCGGCTGCAGCGCCGCACCGCCTGGCACAGCGGCCGCGATCAGCGCCGGCGCATCAGCCAAGGCCGTGCCCGCCGGCAGCCAGCGCAGCGCCAAATAGGCCTGGGCCTGGCGCTGGCCGCCAAAGTGGGCGACAAAGCGCAGTTCGTCAGTGCTGGGCTCGGCCACCATGTCGGGCGGCAGGTAGGTGCTGAAGCCTGGCAGCGGCTGTGCGGCATCGGACTCAAAGAGCGTGAAGCTTGCCGATGAAGGCGTGCCTTCCAGCAGCAGGCTGCCCTGCATCGTGGCGGGCCGCGACGCAGGCGCTGGCGCCGCTGAAGCGGAAGCACCGGCGCTATCGGCGCTATCGGCGGATTTGGCGGATTTGGCGGGTGGCTGGGACTCCGAGCAAGCGCCCAGCAGCATCAGCCCGGCCAGTGCCGCGGCGAGCAAGAGTTGTCTGTGAACCATGTGTTGTGCCCTCCCGTGCCAGTCGTCAGGCAGCGCTGGGTCAGGCGCCCGCTCAGGCGGTGCCACCCACGGTCAGCCCGTCGATGCGCAGCGTGGGCTGACCCACGCCGACCGGCAGGCTCTGGCCTTCCTTGCCGCAGACACCTACACCCGAATCGAGCGCCAGGTCGTTGCCGATCATCGACACGCGCTTCAGCGCCTCGGGGCCATTGCCGATGATGGTGGCGCCCTTGACCGGGTACTGGATCTGGCCGTTCTCCACCCAGTAGGCCTCGCTGGCCGAGAACACGAACTTGCCGCTGGTGATGTCGACCTGACCGCCGCCGAAGTTGGTGGCGTAGAGGCCACGCTTGATCGAGCCGATGATCTCTTCCTTGCTGCGGTCGCCGGCCAGCATGTAGGTGTTGGTCATGCGCGGCATCGGCACATGGGCGTAACTCTCTCGGCGGCCGTTGCCGGTGGGCTTGACGCCCATCAGCCGGGCGTTCATCGAGTCCTGGATGTAGCCCTTGAGGATGCCGTCCTCGATCAGCACGTTGCGCTGGCTGGCATGACCTTCGTCGTCGACATTCAGGCTGCCGCGGCGGTCGGCGATGGTGCCGTCGTCGAGCACGGTCACGCCCTTGGCCGCCACGCGCTGGCCGATGCGGCCGGCAAAGGTGGACGAGCCCTTGCGGTTGAAGTCGCCCTCCAGGCCATGGCCCACCGCCTCGTGCAGCAGCACGCCGGGCCAGCCCGGGCCCAGCACCACGGTCATCACGCCGGCCGGGGCCGGGCGCGATTCGAGGTTGGTCAGCGCTGCGTTGACCGCCTGGTCGACGTACAGCGTGAGCTGCTCGTCCTGGAAATAGCCCAGGCCGAAGCGCCCGCCGCCGCCGCCCGAGCCGACCTCGCGGCGGCCATTGCTCTCGGCGATCACGGTGATCGACAGCCGCACCAGCGGCCGCACATCGGCGGCGCGGGTGCCGTCGGCGCGCGCCACCAGCACCACGTCATATTCGGCGGCCACGCCGGCCATCACCTGCACGATGCGCGGGTCACGGGCGCGGGCCATCTTCTCGATCTTCTCGAGCAGCGCCACCTTCTGAACACTGTCCAGCGTGGCGATCGGGTCGGTGGGCGCATACAGCGCGCGGCTGGTGGCGATCCTCGGTGCGCGGCCCACCTTGACACGGCGGCTCTGGCCAGCAGCGGCGATGCTGCGCACGGTGCGCGCGGCGTCGAGCAGGCTGGCTTCAGAGATGTCGTCGCTGTAGGCAAACGCCGTCTTCTCGCCGGCCACGGCGCGCACGCCAACGCCCTGGTCGATCGAGAAGCTGCCGCTCTTGACGATGCCTTCTTCCAGGCTCCAGCCTTCATGGCGGGTGATCTGGAAGTAGAGGTCGGCATCGTCGATGCGGTGCTCAGCGATCACGCCCAGCGCGCCGGCCAGTTTGGCCTCGTCAAGGCCAAAGGGGTCGATCAGCAACTGCTGGGCAATGGCCAAACGCTCGAGGGTAGGTTCGCGGGAGATCATCAAACCATTGTAGGCAGCGGGGGGTTCGCGCGCTGGGCACATGGATTCACAGAACTTTGCGCAAGGCGGGTGCACGACGGCAGGCCCACCGGCGTTGACCTGACAGGCGGCCCAGCCGGTGTCGCCGCAGCCAACCCAGGAGTTGCAGCATGCCCTCGCACGTCAACGTCAAGATCCTGATGTCCGCCCTGGCCCTGGCCATGTCGCTGGCCGCCCTGTCGGCCCAGGCCCAGGCGACCCGCCGCGGTGATGCCGCCGCAGCCACGCCCAGCGTCGATGCCCGTCAGGCACACCAGCAAGCCCGCATCCACCGGGGTGCGGCCTCGGGCGCGCTGACGCCGCGCGAGCAGCACCGCCTGCAGCACCAGCAACGCCACATCGCCCGCGCCGAAGCCCATGCCAAGGCCGATGGCCGGGTAACGGCCCAGGAGCGGCGGCGCCTGGGTCAGTTGCAAGACCGCGCCAGCCGCGACATCCGCCGCCAGAAGCACGACAGCCAGGCCCGCCGGGCCGGCTGATCCAGCGCCGTCGTTCAGCCTGCAGGATCACCGTCGTCGGTATCGGCTGGCGCGGCGTCGCGGCGCAGTGCCAGCGCATGGGCGTAGACCGCATTGCGCGGCGCGCCGCTCAGTTCGGCCGCCAGTGCCACCGCCTGCTTCAGCGGCAGATCCCGCAGCAGGGGGCCCAGCAGGCGCTGGGCCTCGGCCGGCAATTCGTCGGTATCCGCCACGGCCGGCGGCAGCGCGTGCAACACCAGCACAAACTCGCCGCGGCAGCGGTTGGCATCAGCGGCCAGCCACGCCGGCAGGTCGGCCGCCGACATCGTGGCGATGGTTTCGAACTGCTTGGTCAGTTCGCGACACAACGTGATGCGGCGGTCCGGTGCGTCCTCGGCCAGGCTGGCTGCCAGCGCCGCGATGCGGTGCGGCGCCTCAAACAACACCTGGTTGCCAGGCGCGGCAGCGGCGGCTTGCAACCAGGCGCGGCGCTCGGCGCCTTTGGCCGGCGCAAAGCCGATGAAGGCAAATCCGCTGGCCAGCGTGTCGCCGGCGGCGCAAAGCGCGGCCACCGCGCTGCTGGCGCCGGGGATCGGCAGTACGCGGTAGCCGGCGGTGGCCACCGCGGCCACCAGTGCCGCGCCGGGGTCACTGACCGCCGGCGTGCCGGCGTCACTGGCATAGGCCACGCGCTGGCCCAGCACCAGCCGATCGACCACGCCACGGGCGGCGCTTTGCTCGTTGTGCTGGTGCAGCGCGACCAGCGGCTTGTCCAGCCCCAGGTGGCGCAGCAGCTGGCCGGTGACCCGGGTGTCCTCGCAGGCCACCGCGTCGACCAGCCCCAGCACATGGATGGCCCGCAGCGTGATGTCGGCCAGGTTGCCGATCGGCGTGGCCACCACGTACAGTGAGCCGGCCGGGTGATGCTGGCCGCCGGTGGCGGCGGCCGCGGCCTGGTGCAGCAGTGAGGGCGCGATGTTCAAGGGCTGGGGCCGGGGCGGCGTTGGGGTGCCTGGAGCGATGGCCTCCGGCACCAAGTCGGTGGGCGACAGCGCCGAAGCGCGGGCGCTGGACTATCTGCAGCAGCAAGGCCTGAGCCTGGTGCAGCGCAATTATCGGCTGGCCGGTGGCCCCCAGCAGCGTGGCGCCGAGATCGACCTGATCCTACGCGAGCCTGACGGCACCCTGGTCTTTGTCGAGGTGCGCGCACGGCGCAACACCGCGCATGGCGGCGCGGCCGGCAGCGTCTCCTTGATCAAGCAGCAGCGCATCGTGCGCGCCGCCCGGCACTACCTGAGCCGTCTGGCGGTACTGCCGCCCTGCCGCTTCGACGTGGTGGCGATCGATAGCGAACAGCTGCAGTGGCTGCGCGGCGCGTTTGACGCCGGCAGCTGAGCAACTAGGAACTGGCTCAGCGCCGTCAGCCCTGGCTGCGCGCCTGCTGTTCGGCGCTGGCGTTGAGCGGCTCACCGGCAATGCGCTGACCGCTCTCGCCCAGCAGGGCCGGCGGCAGCGGGCTGGCGACCTGGCGCATGCCATCCTCGACAGCCGCTGGCGCGGCGGCGCTGCCCATCAGGGCCTGCACTACCCAACCCTCACCGCTGCGGCAAGGCAGTCCGTTCTGGCCAGCCAGCTCGAAGGCGCAACAGCAGCGCCCGTCGCAGTCAACAAGGCTCAGCCGTACCCCCACCGGGCCGGCGGTACGCCGGCCTTGTCGCGACGTTCAGGATCGCCCGCCCACGCCTCGGGCAAGTAAAGCTGCCAAGCCACCGGTAGGCTGGCCGACTCGCAAGCCAGCGACACACTCACCGCCACCCGGCAGTTGTCTTGCTTGCCCAACATCCCGCAATACTGACGCGCACCGCCTACAGAGTGCCGGCCCCGCTTGGGAAATCCAGTGTCTTCGATGATCCACCAGCCCCCATCATCGAAATCCATCCCGGGCGCCACCCATTGCGCCACCCGCAGCAGCATCTCTTGGTCTGACCACGGCAGTCGCTAGGAACGCGGGACCACATCGTGCGGTGGCCCAAGCCAGCGAGCCGGCCGCAGTGGATAACGCGCGAGCAATACGCCAACGCACCTGACGAAATCGCATTGCGTGAGTGCAAGGTGGGCCATCAGGTGCTGATCACCACGCTGCGCGACCATCGGCGTGTCAGCAAGGATGATCTGTCGCAGCTGTACCCTTGGCTGAAGACGCCCTGGGCTCACGCTCGCAGGCAAGTTCAGCGCTACGGCCATGCGTGGGCAACAAAGTAAGTGCCATTTGCGCTGATACCTCGTTGGACAAGACTGGGTCTGTTCAGCGGCGCGTCTCGGTGCTAAAACCCGTCCTGGCGGGGGCTGCCACTGCGGTGTACCTTGCCTTCCACAAAAGAGGAGACAAGGACATGACGCGCAAGCCCTTCAAGCTGGTTCTGTTCGCCGCCGCGCTGCTGGCAGCCGGCATCGCGGCACACGCCGACGAGACCTGCAATTCCCCTTACGTCACGAGCCTCATCAAGGGCCAGGAAGACTTCGTCCATGTGTGGACCCTGGGGGTCAAGGGCCTGGGCGACGGCAACGACAAACTCGTCACGATTGACGCCAACCCGAAGTCTGCCCAATACGGCCAAGTCATCCACAAGGTGGTGCTGCCTGGGCGCGGTGAGGCGCACCACATGGGCTTCACCGACGACCGGCGCTACCTGTGGGCCGGGCGACTGGACGACAACAAGATTTTCGTCTTCGACATGGCCAAGCCCGAGACGCCCAGGCTCGTGAAGACCATCGCCGATATCACCTCGAAGACAGGATTCGTCGGCCCGCACACCTTCTACGCGATGCCGGGGCGAATGCTCGTGCAGGCGTTGTCAAACCAGGCTGACCATGGCGGCGCCACCGGTCTCGTGATGTTCAACAACCATGGCGATATCGTGAGCAAGATCGCGATGCCCACGGGCGAGATCGGCGGCGTGAAAGGTGACGGCTACGGCTACGACATCGGGATCAACCCGGCAAAGAACATGATGCTGACCTCCAGCTTCACCGGCTGGAACAACTACATGATGGACCTGGGCAAGCTGGTCAAGGATGGCGAGGCGATGAAGCGCTTCGGCAACACCATGGTGGCCTGGGACGTGAAGGCCATGAAACCGACGAAGATCTTCAATGTGCCTGGCGCGCCGCTCGAGATCCGGTGGTCGCTCAAGGAAGGCGACAACTGGGCCATCACAGCCACCGCGTTGACGTCCAAGCTTTGGCTCGTGAAGCAAGACGCAAACGGCGAATGGCAGGCCAAGGACGTGGCCACTATCGGCGACCCGGCAAAGATCCCGCTGCCCGTGGACATCAGCATCACGGCCGACGGCAAGGGTCTGTGGGTGAATACTTTCATGGACGGCATGACACGCTACTTCGACCTCAGCAACCCCGAGGCACCGAAGGAAACCTACACCAAGCAGACCGGCAAGCAGGTCAACATGGTCTCGCAGAGCTGGGACGGCAAGCGCGTGTACATCACGTCCTCGCTGCTGGCCAACTGGGACAAGAAGGGTGACGACAACGAGCAGGTGCTGCGGGCCTACGACTGGGACGGCAAGGAGCTGAAGCAGCGCTTCGAAGTCGACTTCAATGCACTCAAGCTTGGCCGTGCGCACCACATGAAGTTCACGGCGCGGCCTGCCGGCAAGGCGCTGTCCGCGCTTGCACCCGCCGCTCAGGTCGCGCAGCGGTGATGCGCGCGGGGCGCCGCGTGCTGCTGACGCGCGCGGCGTGTGCGGCGTGCGCCGCAGTCCTGCCCTGGCCGGCCCTGGCGGCCACCGAGGGACAGACGGCGCCCGCGCAGCGCAGGCGTGTCGACACCGCGCGCCTGCCTGCACCGGGCAGCTACACGTTGGCGCGCGTGATGGCGGCGACCGACGGCATGGTGCTCAGCAGCCAGGGCCGCGCGCAGCGCCTGCACGCCGTGCTGCGTGGCCGCTTGAGCGTGCTGTCATTCATGTACACCTATTGCCGCGACCCCGAGGGCTGCCCGCTGGCGTGGGCGGCCATGGAGGGCTTGCACTCTGCGCTGCTGCGCGAGCCGGACCTGGCCGCTGCCTCGCAACTCGTCAGCCTGAGCTTCGACCCCACCAACGATACGCCGCAGCAGATGCGCCTGTATGGCGGCGATCGCATCGGCGATCCTCGCGTGTCATGGCGTTTCCTCACCACGGCCTCAGTTTCTGCGCTGATGCCGCTGCTGCGCGGCTTCGGCCAGGACGTGACGGTGGAGGTCGATGCGAACGGCCGCGCCACGCGCACACTCAACCACATGCTCAAGCTCTTCCTGATCGATGGTCGGCTGCAGGTACGCGAGATCTACAGCGTGGCCACGCTGGACGCCCAGGCGCTTCTGAACGACCTGCGCACGCTGCGGCTCGAGCAGCGCGCGTCGCGGCCGTGAACGCGCGGCGCTGTCTTGCCGCGTGGCTGCAGATAGCCGCGCTGGTGTGCCTGTTGATGCCGGGTGGCACGGTCACGGCAGCGGAACCTGCGGCCTCCTTGGGGCTACCGCCGCTTCCGGCGGCGCTGGCCGGGCCCCCCGCGGCGCAGGTGGCGCTGGGCGAGAAACTCTTCTTCGACCGGCGTTTGTCGATCAACGGTACCTTGTCCTGTGCCATGTGCCACGTGCCGGCGCAGGGTTTCACCGTCAATGAGTTGCGCACGTCCGTGGGCATGGAAGGCGTGAGCCTGAGGCGCAATGCACCCACGCTGCTCAACGTCGCCTACGTGAATGCGCTCTTCGTCGACGGCCGTGCGCCGAGCCTGGAAGCGCAGGCGCTGCAACCGATGGTGCACCCCGACGAGATGGCGAACCGCGATATCGCGGCGGTGATGGCCAACATCGCCGCGTTGCGCGACTACCGCGCGCCGTTGCAGCGCGCCTTCGGCTCGCGCAAGCCAACGCCGCAACGCATTGCTGCAGCGCTGGCAGCCTACGAACGCACGCTCGTGGCCGCAGGGTCGCCGTTCGACCAGTGGCGCTACGGCGGGCAGGCGGGTGCTCTCAATGCGCTGGAGCAAC
>JBBQZM010000065.1:0-16688 GCA_038207685.1 Burkholderiales bacterium | reverse complement strand
TTGGCGTTGGGGCTGAGCTTGGCCATCGCGCCCTTGAAGTCGCGGAAGTCGTTGACCATGGTCTGGTCGACCAGGATGTTGCGGTCGGCCAGGAACAGGATCCGCTTCTTGGCGCCGCTCTTCCACAGCCGCCAGATGATCTGGAAGGCGGTGTAGGTCTTGCCGGTGCCGGTAGCCATGACCAGCAGCACCCGGTTCTGGCCGCGCGCGATGGCTTCCACCGTGCGATTGATGGCCGTCATCTGGTAGTAGCGCAGTGTCTTGCCGGGGCCATAGCCGAACTCGGTGACCTGGCGCACTTCGGGTGTCCAGCCCTTCCAGGCGCACAAGCGCTCCCACAGTTCGGCGGGCGAAGGGAACTGGTCCAGCGTGAGGTTCTGCTCCAGCACGCCGGTGGCCAGGGTGGCGTCGCGGAAGACAAAGCCGTCGCCATTGCTGGTGAAGCTGAAAGGCACGTTCAACAACTCGGCGTACTGGATGGCCTGGCCCATGCCGGCGCCGACGGCGTGGTGGTTGTCCTTGGCCTCCAGCACCGCCAAGGGGATGTTGGGCTTGAAGAAGAGGGCGAAGTCGGCGCGCAAGACGGTGTTGGCGTCGCGCTGCGCCCTGCGGCCGCGCACGGTGACACGGCCGGCGCGCAGGCCGAACTCACGAAAGATCTGGCTCAAACCATCCCAGCCGGCGCGTTCCATCGCCGGCCGGATGAACTTGTCGCAGATGTCGCTTTCGGTCAGCCTCTTCTTGTCCATGGCCCTCTCTCCCTGCTTGCGACCGCAAAGGGCGTCTTGGTCGCGCCTGGCAATGCGGTGCCTGAACGCCATTGTGTCGGGTTCCGGCGACCAGGAAGCCAGCATTGCGCGGGGCTGCCAGCACCGCAAAGACTGCAGGGGATGGGTCCAGGGTGCAAACCTGCGCTGGACTTGCCGATCAGCCCCCTCCCGTATCATGCAGGCCTCATGCTTGAGCAGCGTATACAGCAGCAGTTCTTCGAAAGCGCCGACCTCAAATACCAGTCGGCCGAGGTGCTGGCGCGCCCGATCGAACAGGCCGCCAGCGCGCTGGTGGCCGGCCTCACGGCCGGCGGCCGCGTGCTGACTGCCGGGCTGGGCGCTTCGGCCAGCCTGGCGCAGCTGATGGCCGCCCAGTTGATGGGCAGCTTTGAGCGCGAGCGGCCCGGGCTGGCGGCGCTGGCGCTGGGGGTGGATGGCCCCCTGCTGACGGCGCTGGCGGGCCTGCCCGTCTCAGCGGGGCTGGATTTGGTGCTGGCGCGCCAGGTTGAAACCCTCGGCCAGCCGGGTGACCTGCTGCTGTTGATTGACGGTGCGGGCGACCATCCCGCGCTGCTGGCCGCCGCTGCGGCTGCGCAAGCCAAGGACATGACCGTGATCGCGCTCACCGGGCGCAGTGGCGGCGCATTGCGCGCCGTGCTGAGCGAAACCGATGTGCTGGTAGCCGTGCCCCATGACCGCCGGGTGCGCGTGCTCGAAACCCAGCTGCTGGTGCTGCACTGCCTGTGTGACGCGATCGATCTGCAACTGCTGGGCGAACAGGATCCCGCATGACACGACTTACTTTCACATCGATTCCCCGCGTCGGCCTGCTGGCCGCCGCACTGGCCACCGGCACGCTGCTGGGCGGCTGCGCGCCACTGCTGCTGGGCGGCGCCATGGTGGGCACCGCGCTGTCGGTGAGCGACCGCCGCAGCTCGGGCGCGCAGCTCGAAGATGAAGCGATAGAGCTCAAGTCGATCGGCCGCCTGCGCGATGTGCTGGGCGGGCGCGGCCACATCAATGTGACCAGCTTCAACCGCACGGTGCTGATCACCGGCGAAGTGCCGTCCGAAGCCGACCGCGGCGCCGCCGAGCAGTCGGTGGCGCGCATCGACAACGTGCGCGCCACGGTCAACGAGCTGGCGGTGATGGGCACCAGCTCGCTGACCGCGCGCAGCAGCGACACCATCATCACCAGCAAGGTCAAGGCTGCCTACATCGACGCCAAGGACATCCAGGCCAATGCGGTGAAGGTGGTGGCCGAGCGTGGCACCGTCTTCCTGATGGGCCGTGTCTCCGAGCGTGAAGCCAACCGCGCCACCGAGCTGGCACGCGGCGTCGGCGGCGTCGGCAAGGTGGTGCGGGTGTTCGAGATCCTCAGCGAGGCCGAGCTGGCCGACCTGCAACGGAAATAGCGCACCGCCGAGCGCCAGCAAGCGGACGTCGCGGAACCGGCTCCGCCGGGCCGCTGGCGAGGGCCGCTTGAGAGGGTTGAGCCCGCACATCGGGACGTCCCTGCGGACGTCCCGGCGGCTGGCGAAGCGGCTGAGTTCTGCGAGGCCGAGGAAGCCGACGGCGCTTCGGGGGTGGGCCTATTTCAAGCGTTTGATCAGGCTGGAGGTGTCCCAGCGCCGGCCGCCTAAGGCTTGCACGTCGGCATAGAACTGGTCGACCAGCGCGGTCACCGGAACGCGGGCGCCATTGCGCCGGGCCTCGTCCAGCACCAGGCCCAGGTCCTTGCGCATCCAGTCGACGGCAAAGCCGAACTCGAACTGGTCGTCGACCATGGTCTTGCCGCGGTTGTCCATCTGCCAGCTCTGGGCCGCGCCCTTGCCGATGACCTCCAGCACCTGCTTCATGTCCAGGCCGGCCTGCTGGCCGAAGGCGATGCCCTCGGACAGGCCCTGCACCAGCCCGGCGATGCAGATCTGGTTGACCATCTTGGCCAGCTGGCCGGCGCCGCTGCCGCCCACCAGGGTAACCGCGCGCGAGAAGGCCATGGCCACCGGCTGCATGGCGGCAAACGCCGTGGCGTCGCCGCCGCACATCACGGTGAGCAGGCCGTTGACCGCACCCGCCTGGCCGCCGGACACCGGCGCGTCGATGAATTGAAATCCGGCCGCCAGGGCCTGGGACTGCAGTTCGCGCGCCACCTCGGCCGAGGCCGTGGTGTGGTCAACAAACACGGCGCCGGCCGCCATGCCGGCAAAGGCGCCGTCGCTGCCCAGTACCACCGCGCGCAGGTCGTCGTCGTTGCCGACGCAGGCAAAGACAAACTCGGCGTCTGCCGCCGCCTCACGCGGCGTGACGGCCGCGCGGCCGCCGTACTCGGCCGCCCAGGCCTGGGCCTTGGCGGCAGTGCGGTTGTAAACGCAGACCTGGTGACCGGCATGCGCCAGGTGGCCGGCCATCGGATGGCCCATCACGCCCAAGCCCAAAAAGGCCACGCGCCGGGCGGGGATCGAATCGTAGGTTTTCATCGCACCGAGTTTAGCCACCCGGCGCCGGCCCTCACAGCCCTCACATGATGCTCATGCCTTCGGTGCCGGCAGAGAGGTCGCGGTTGCGTGCGCGCTGGCTGTGCAGCTTGATCTGCAGCCGCAGGTCGTTGAGCGAATCGGCGTTGCGCAGCGCGTCTTCCAGCGTCACTTCGCCGTCCTCGTAGAGGTCGAACAAGGCCTGGTCGAAGGTCTGCATGCCGAGCTCGCGGCTGCGCTTCATCAAGTCCTTCATCTCGGCAACCTCGCCCTTGAAGATCAGCTCACTGATCAGCGGTGTGTTGAGCAGGATCTCCACCGCGGCGACGCGGCCCTTGCCTTCCTCGCGCGGCAGCAGCCGCTGCGAGATGATGCCGCGCAGGTTGAGCGACAAGTCCATCAGCAATTGCATGCGCCGCTCATCGGGAAACAGGTTGATGATGCGGTCCAGCGCCTGGTTGGCGCTGTTGGCATGCAGCGTGGTGATGCACAAATGGCCGGTTTCGGCGAAGGCCACGGCGTGCTCCATGGTCTCGCGGTCGCGGATTTCACCCATCAGGATGACATCGGGCGCCTGACGCAGCGTGTTCTTCAGCGCCTGCTCCCAGCCGTCGGTGTCGATGCCCACTTCGCGCTGGGTGACGATGCAGTTCTTGTGCGCATGCACAAACTCCACCGGGTCCTCGATGGTGATGATGTGGCCGTAGCTGTTCTCGTTGCGGTGGTCGACCATCGCCGCCAGCGAGGTGCTTTTGCCCGAACCGGTGGCGCCGACCATGATGACCAGGCCGCGCTTGCTCATCGAGATTTCTTTCATCACCGGCGGCAGGCCCAGCCCGTCGATGGTGGGCAGCACCTGCGGGATGGTGCGCAGCACCATGCCGACATGGCCTTGCTGCATGAAGGCGTTGACACGGAAACGGCCCACGCCCTGCGGTGAGATCGCGAAGTTGCACTCCTTGGTGCGCTCGAACTCCGCCGCCTGCCGCTCGTTCATCACCGAGCGCGCCAGCGCCATGGTGTGCATGCCGGTCAGCGGCTGCGGCGACACGCGGGTGACCTTGCCGTCTACCTTGATCGCCGGCGGAAAGTCGGCGGTGAGGAACAGGTCCGAGCCGCCGCGGGCCGCCATCAGTCGCAGCAGATCGTTGACGAATTTGGAGGCCTGGTCACGTTCCATGCTGATCACTCCCTGGGGACTTATCTTGATTGTGGGGCAGTGGCGGGGAACGGTTGTGGTTGTTCTCCTGCCACGCCCTCGCAGCGTTCAGGCGGTGCGGCAGGCGCTCGCCAGCCCGCAAGGACTGGCTCAGGTCCGGCCTTAGCCAGGGAAGTTCTCCGGAATCTTGGCCTTGGACCGCGCTTCGCTGGGCGCGATCACGCCGCGGCGCACCAGGTCGGCCAGGTTCTGGTCCAGCGTCTGCATGCCGATGTTCTGGCCGGTCTGGATCGCCGAGTACATCTGCGCCACCTTGTTTTCGCGGATCAGGTTGCGGATGGCGGCGGTGCCGATCATGATCTCGTGCGCCGCAGCGCGGCCGCTGCCGTCCTTCAGCTTGCACAGCGTCTGCGAGACCACCGCCACCAGCGATTCGCTCAGCATCGCGCGCACCATCTCCTTCTCGGCGGCGGGGAAGACGTCAACGATGCGGTCCACCGTCTTGGCCGCGCTGCTGGTGTGCAGCGTGCCGAACACCAGGTGGCCGGTCTCGGCCGCGGTCAGCGCCAGGCGAATGGTTTCCAGGTCACGCATCTCGCCCACCAGGATGGCGTCGGGATCCTCGCGCAGCGCCGAGCGCAGCGCGTTGGAAAAGCTCATGGTGTGCGGGCCCACCTCGCGCTGGTTGATCAAGCACTTCTTGCTCTCGTGCACAAATTCGATTGGGTCTTCCACCGTCAGCACATGGCCGTATTCGTTCTCGTTGAGGTGGTTGACCATGGCCGCCAGCGTGGTGCTCTTGCCCGATCCGGTGGGGCCGGTGACCAACACCATGCCACGTGGGCGCATGGCCAGGTCGGCAAAGATCTTGGGCGCGTTCAGCTGGTCCAGCGTCAGGATCTTGCTGGGAATGGTGCGGAACACCGCGCCCGCGCCGCGGTTCTGATTGAAGGCGTTGACGCGAAAGCGAGCCAGGCCCTGGATCTCGAACGAAAAGTCGCACTCCAGCGTGTCCTCGTAGGCCTTGCGCTGGGCGTCGTTCATGATGTCGTACACCATCTCGTGCACCATCTTGTGGTCCAGCGCCTCGACGTTGATGCGCCGCACATCGCCATTGACACGGATCATCGGCGGCAAGCCGGCCGACAGGTGCAGGTCCGAGGCCTTGTTCTTGACCGAAAAGGCCAGCAGTTGGGTGATGTCCATGGAGGCTCGCGTTAGGCTCGGGCAATGAGGGGGCGGCCCAGAGCTTCCCGCACCCGTTGGGCCAGCGCGGCGCCAAGCGCCCGAAGAGGAAGAGACAGGACCATTATGACGAGCGTTATCGGCAACTTGGCGCAAGTCCAAAGCAGGATCGCTCAAGCTGCGGCGGCCGCCGGACGAAACGTGGACAGCGTCACGCTGCTGGCGGTGAGCAAGACCCAGCCAGCGGCGGCCGTGCGCGAGGCCGCCCTGGCCGGCCAGCGGGCCTTTGGTGAGAACTACGTGCAGGAAGCGCTGGACAAGATCGCCACCTTGGCCGATTTGCGGTCGACCATCGAGTGGCATCTGATTGGCCCGTTGCAGAGCAACAAGACGCGGCCGGTGGCCGAAGCTTTCGACTGGGTGCACTCGGTGGACCGACTGAGGATCGCCCAGCGCCTGGCCGAACAGCGGCCAGCGGGCTTGGCGCCGCTGCAGGTCTGCCTGCAGGTCAACATCAGCGGCGAGGCCAGCAAGAGCGGGCTGGCGCTGGCCGAAGTGGCCGCCGTGGCACAAGCGGTGGCCGCCCTGCCGGCTGAGCGGCTGCGGCTGCGCGGGCTGATGGCCATCCCCGAGCCGGCGGGCAGCATGGAGGCCCAGCGCGCACCACACCGCGCGCTGCGTGAGCTGCTGGCCAGCCTCAATGACCAGGGCCTGGCCCTCGACACACTGAGCATGGGCATGAGCGCCGACCTGGAGGCCGCGGTGGCCGAAGGCGCCACCCTGGTGCGGGTGGGCACGGCGATCTTCGGCGAGCGGGCGCGGCCCTGAGCCTGGCCGGAGCGGCGGCGGCTAGAGCTTCAGCCGGGTGCTGTGCTTGACCTCTTCCATCACCACATAGGTGCGGGTCTCGCGCACGCCGGGCAAGGTCCAGATCACGTTGCCGACAAACTCGCGGTAGGCCGCCATGTCGGCCACCCGGGTCTTGAGCAGGTAGTCGAAGCCGCCGGCCACCAGGTGGCACTCCAGGATCTCTTCGCGCACCTGCACCGCGGCACGAAAACTGTCCATCACGTCCTGCACCGTGCGGTCGAGCAGGATCTCGACGAACACCAGCAGGCCGGCGCCCAGCTTGACCGGGTTGAGCCGGGCCTCGTAGCCCAGGATGTAGCCATCGCGGGTGAGCCGCTTGACCCGCTCCAGCACCGCGGTGGGCGACAAGTGCACTGCCTCGGCGAGCTTCAGGTTGCTGATGCGACCGTCTTCCTGCAGCACCCGCAGGATGCGCAGGTCGATCTTGTCCGGGCCGCGCTCAAGCGCCGGCTCAGCCGACCGCAGGACGCCGGCCGGCGCGGAAGGAAGGTCGTCCGTCATGGGGCGCAGCCAGGCGCGGTCAGTTCAACTTCACACCCAGGCGGCTGATCACCGGGCCCCAACGCGCCACATCGGCATCGATGAAGCGGCGGAACTCGGCAGCGCTGCCGCCGACGATGCTCAGGCCGCTGCGCGACATCGCCTCGCGCAGCGCGGTGTCCTTGGCCAGCAGCTCGTTGACGTCGGCATTGATGCGCACCACCGTGCTTTCGGGCAGCGAAGCCGGGCCGACCAGGCCGTTCCAGGCCAGCGACTCCACCTTGGGGTAACCGGCTTCAGCCAGCGAAGGCAAATCCTTCAGGCCCTCGGGCTTGCCCTGGGCGCTGACGGCCAGCAGCCGCACCTTGCCCGATTGCACATGGGGCAGCAGCGCCGGCGCCACCATGAAGGTGGCATCCACCGTGCCCTGGGCCACCGCCATCGCCGCCGGCGGCGAGCCGTTGAAGGGCACATGCACCGCCTGCAGGCCGGCCTCGGACAAGAACAACTCCATCGTCAGGTGCGCCGAGCTGCCCTGGCCCAGCGAGCTGTAGTTGAGCTTGCCGCCCTGGGCCTTGGCCCAGCTGACAAATTCGGCCACGGTCTTGGCCGGCACCTTCTCGGCATTCACCGCCAGCACATTGGCCTGCATCGTGGTCATCACGATGGCCTTCAGGTCCTTGGTCGGGTCGTAGGGCGTCTTGGCGTACAGATAGGGCGCATAGGCCAGCGGGCCGTTGAACCCGATGGCGATGGTGTGGCCGTCGGTGGCCTTGGCTGCGATGTCCACGCCCAGCATGCCGCCGGCGCCCGGCCGGTTCTCCACCACCACCGGCTGGCCCCAGCGCGCGCCGAGCTTGTCGCTCATCAGGCGGACGATCAGGTCCAGTGAACTGCCCGCACCCGTCGGCACGACGATCTTCACCGGCTGGGTGGGCCAGGCCTGCGCCGCTGCGGCGGCGCCAAGCGAGGTGCAAAGCAGTGCGGCGGCGGCCGCGGTGATCAGGTGTCGGCGTTGCATGGTATGCGCTGGGCAGAGTGGAATCGAGCGGCCATTCTCGCCGCTGCCCCAGGCAGCGCAAGCACCGCACTCAGCGCCCTGCGGCGGCCGGCCAGACCGCCGAGGCCGCAGCGGGCGGCGGGCCGCCGGCCGCCGTTGGCGGGCCGAAGCCGGGGCCGCCGCCCGCCGGCGCCAGCACCGGCTCGTCCAGGCCGATGTCGGTGACGGCGCCACCCTCGACATACTCGGCATACACCCAGTCGTCAAAGCGCCGCGCCAGGCCCTCGGGCGGCTCGGGCGCCGCCGCCACCGGCACCGCCTTGAGCGCCTGCGCCATGTAATCGATCCAGATCGGCAAGGCCAGGCCGCCGCCCGATTCGCGGGCACCCAGGCTGCGCGGCTCGTCAAAACCCATCCAGGCCACCGCCACCAGGCCATCGCCGGCGCCACCCTGGAAGCCGGCAAACCAGGCGTCAATGGCCTCGTTGGTGGTTCCGGTCTTGCCAAAGAGGTCGCCGCGGCCCAGTTGCTGCTGCGCCCGCGCCGCGGTGCCGATGCGGGTCACGTCGGCCAGCAAGCTGTTGGTGACAAAGACATTGCGCGCCGGCAGCGCCCGGTTGTCGTCGTTGCGCGCTACTGGCGGCGGCGCCTCGAACAGCAACTGGCCCTGGGCGTCGGTGATGCGCTCGATGACCACCGGCGCCACCGACCAACCGCCATTGGCCAGCACGCCGTAGGCCTGGGCCAGGCGCAATGGCGTGGTGCTGCCGGCCCCCAGCGCCAGGGTCAGGTTGTCGGGCAGATCAGCCGGCGCAAAGCCGAAACGCTGGCCCCAGGCGCGCGCCCTGGCCACGCCGATGTACTGCAGCACGCGAATGCTGACCAGGTTCTTGGAGCGCGCCAGCGCTTCACGCAAGGTCAGCGGGCCGTCGAAGCTGCCGTCGCTGTTCTGCGGTGCCCAGCCGTTGGCGGCGGCAAAGGGCGCGTCGTTGATCAGCGTGCCGGGCATCACGCCGGCCTCCAGCGCCGCTGAATACAGGAAGGGCTTGTAGGCCGAGCCCGGCTGGCGCCGCGCCTGGGTGACATGGTTGAAGGGCTGGCGGCTGAAGTCGAAGCCGCCGACCAGCGCACGCACCCGGCCGCTGGCCGGATCCAGCGCCACCAGCGCCGCCTGCACCTCAGGCCATTGCGTCAGCTGCCAGGCGCCGGGGGAGCCGCCAGGGCGCGCCGGCAGCGCCTGCACCAACCGCAGCACCGAGCCGACGCGGATCGCCAGCTCGCTGCTGGCCTGGGGCTGCAGCCCGGGCTGGCCCAGGCGCAGGCCATCGCCGCGCACCGTGACCCGCTCGCCATTGGCCAACTGGGCCAGCAACTCGCCAGGCGCCAGGCGCAGCACGATGGCCACCCGCAGTTCCTCGTCGTCGCGGTAGTCCTTCAGCGCCAGTGCGGCGGCGGCTTCAAGATCGGGCTGGTCGGCTGCCGGCAGCGGCTCCTGGCCCTCGGGGCCACGCCAGCGCTGGCGGACGTCGTAGGCGCGCACGCCGCGCCGCAGCGCCAGCCAGGCCGCTTGCTGGTCGGCCGCCCGCAGCGAGGTGACCACCCGCAGCCCCTGTGAATAGGCCTGGGTGCCAAAGCGCTCGACCACCACCCGCCGCGCCATCTCGGCCACATGCTCGGCGTGCAGCGGCTGTTGCCCTGCGCCGCGCAGCTTGAGCACCTCGGCACGTGCCTCGGCCTGCTGCTCGGCGCTGATGGCGCCGGTGGCCAGCATGCGCGCCAGCACGATGCGCTGGCGCTGGGTGGCACGCGCCAGATTGGTCAGCGGATTGGCGTAATGCGGGTTCTGCGGCAGACCGGCGAGCATCGCCGCCTCGGCGATCGACAAGTCGGCCAGCGGCTTGTCGAAGTAAGCGTCGGCGGCGGCGGCAAAGCCATAACTGCGCTGGCCCAGGTAGATCTGGTTCATGTACAGCTCGAGGATCTGCGGCTTGGACAGCCTGCGCTCAATCTCCAGCGCCAACAGCGCCTCCTTGATCTTGCGCTCGAAGGTGAAGCGCTGCGACAGGAAAAAGGTGCGCGCCACCTGCTGGGTGATGGTCGACGCACCCTGGCGCAGCCCGCCGGTGAACTGCGCCAGCACCGCGCGCAGCAGGCTCTTCAAGTCGATGCCGCTGTGCTGGTAGAAACGCGCATCCTCCACCGCCAGCACGGCCTGCTGCAGCAGCGACGGTATCTTGTCGATGGGTACAAACTGCCGGCGCTCGGCGCCAAACTGCGCAATCTCCACGCCATCGGCGGTGAAAACCTGCAGCGGCTGGCGTGGCTGGTAGGTGGTGACCGGGTCCAGCGAGGGCAGTTGCGGCCCATACCAGGCCACCGCGACCACCACCAACATCACCCCGACCATGGCCGCACCGATGACAGTGATCAGCAGGCCGCGCAGCAGATGGCGACGGGGATGCGGAGGCTGAGCGGCGCTTTGGGGCATGGACGGCGGGTTGAGGTTTGATTATGAGCAGCCCGCCGCATGGCGCGCGGCAGAATCAGCGCCATGCCCCCGGCCCTGCCCGCGTCCACCAGCCCGCCTCGGGAGAAGTCCGGCCCGCAACGGGCGATGGACAAGCTGGGGCTGCACCGCGACATCGACCTGGCGCTGCACCTGCCGCTGCGCTACGAGGACGAGACGCGGGTGGTCAGCATCGCCGACGCGCCCGACGGCGAACCGGTGCAGGTGGAGGGCGTGGTCAGCGAGTGCCGCATCGAGCAGCGCGGCCGCCGCCAACTGCTGGTGCGCATCGCCGACGACAGCGACTCGCTGCTGCTGCGCTTCCTCAATTTCTACCCCAGCCACCAGAAGACGCTGGCGGTGGGCGCGCGGGTGCGGGTACGCGGCGAGGCACGCAACGGCTTCTTCGGCCGCGAGATGGTGCACCCGGTGTTCAAGGCAGTGGACGCGCACACGCCACTGGCCAGTGCGCTGACACCGGTCTACCCGACCAGCGCCCAGCTGCCACAGGCTTATCTGCGCAAGGCGGTGGCCGCCGCGCTGGCGCGCGCGCCGCTGCAAGAATTGCTGCCGCCCGGCACCGTGCCGCCCGGCCTGCCGACGCTGCGCCTAGCGCTGCAGCGGCTGCACCATCCACCGGCCGGTGAATCGCTGGCTGCGCTGGAAGACCGCAGCCACCCGGCCTGGCAGCGGCTGAAGTTCGATGAGTTGCTGGCCCAGCAGTTGTCGCAACTGACGGCGCAGCGTGAGCGCCAGCAGCTGCGCGCGCCGCTGCTGCGCGCATCGCCCGGCGGCCTGCACGAGCAGCTGTTGGCCGCACTGCCGTTCCAGCTCACCGCCGCCCAGCGCCGGGTGGGCGAGGAGATCGCTGCCGACCTGGCGCGGCTGGCGCCTGGCGCTGCCAACTCGCCATCCGGCGCCGCGCTGGCCGCGGTGCCGATGCACCGGCTGTTGCAGGGCGACGTCGGTTCGGGCAAGACCGTGGTGGCGGCACTGGCTGCTGCGGTGGCCATCCACGCCGGCTGGCAATGCGCGCTGATGGCGCCCACCGAGCTGCTGGCCGAGCAGCATTTCCGCAAGCTGGTGTTGTGGCTGGAGCCACTGCTGGCCGCACGCGGCCAATCGATCGCCTGGCTCACGGGCAGCCGCAAGGGCAAGGCGCGCGCGGCGATGGTCGCGCGCGTGGCCTCGGGTGAGGCGGCGCTGGTGGTCGGCACCCATGCGGTGATCCAGGACGACGTGCACTTCAAGCGCCTGGGCCTGGCGGTGGTCGACGAGCAGCACCGTTTCGGCGTTGCGCAGCGGTTGGCGCTGCGGCGCAAGCTCGTCGATCAAACCGGGCCCACCCCCGCGCCCGGGGAGGCAGGAGCAGCAGCGGACAAAGCAGCTGAGGCCAGCCCGCCGCTCGAACCCCATTTGCTGATGATGAGCGCCACGCCGATCCCGCGCACGCTGGCCATGACCTACTACGCCGACCTGGACGTGTCCACCCTCGACGAGCTGCCGCCCGGCCGCACGCCGGTGCTGACCAAGCTGTTTGCCGACGAGCGCCGCGCCGAGGTGGTGGCGCGCATTGCTGACGAAGTGGCGCGCGGCACGCAGGTGTACTGGGTCTGCCCGCTGATCGAGGAGAGCGAGCATGTCGACCTGCAAAACGCCACCGAGACCCATGCCCGGCTGGCCGCCGCGCTGCCGGGTCTGATGGTCGGCCTGCTGCACGGCCGTATGCCGGCAGCCGAGAAGTCTGCGGTGATGGCCCTGTTTGCTGGCGGCCAGATGGCGGTGCTGGTGGCCACCACGGTGATCGAGGTGGGTGTCGATGTGCCCAATGCCAGCCTGATGGTGATCGAGCATGCCGAGCGCTTTGGTCTGAGCCAGCTGCACCAGTTGCGCGGCCGTGTTGGCCGCGGCGCGGCGGCCAGCGTCTGCGTGCTGCTCTACCAGGGCCCGCTGTCACCCACCGGCAAGGACCGGCTGCGCGCCATGGCCGAGACCACCGACGGCTTCGAGATCGCCCGCCGCGACCTGGAGATCCGCGGCCCGGGTGAATTCATGGGCGCACGCCAGAGTGGTGATGCGCTGCTGCGCTTTGCCGACCTGACCGAAGACGCGCCGCTGTTGCAACGCGCCCGCGCTGCGGCGCCTGAACTGCTGGCTCGCCACCCGGCGGCTGCCCAGGCGCATGTGGCGCGTTGGCTGGATACGCGGGCGGAGTACCTGAAGGCCTGACGCGCCACCGAAAAGCCTCTTTCGTGTGCACGACACCCCCTCAAGCGCGGGGGGTTGCGCCGAATTGAGGGAACTCAATCGGGTTTGCCGGGGTTGTGGCAGAGCGTGACGTTTTACACAGTTGGCAACTTCTTGCGGTGAACTCATCGCCGTGGGTGCCGGGGCTGTTGCCCCTTTCTTAACAAGCAGGAGGGTCCATCGTGACCATGCGAAAGTTGAAATGCGCCGCAGCCGCGGCCTTGCTGGCGGTTGCCGGTTCGTCTGCAATGGCGGCCGATGTCGTGTTGCTGACGGAAGGGTTCGAAGACCTGACTACGCTGTTCACCAGTGGCGGATGGCTGAAGAACAACTTCAGCGAGTCGGCGCCCGTGGGCGACGGCTGGTTCCAGGGCAATGGTGGCCAGTTCGCGGCGCAAGCTGGCGGACCGGACACCTACATTGCCAGCAGCGTGTACATCGCACCCGTCGACATCAACGGCAATCCTGCTGGGCTGGCTGATGGCTTTTTGCGCACGGCAAACGTGGACATGAGCGGCCCCACCACGATGAGCTTTTGGACCCGCACGCTGACCGGCAACGCGTATGGTGAGAGCCTCTACGTCGGCGCCCTCGTCGGCGGCAATGACATCGCGCTCAAGGCCATCAACGAAACCGCAGATGTCGGCGCCTACCCGGAGGACTGGACCAAATACACCGTCTACCTGCCGGGCCAAGGCGTGATCGGCACGCCGCTGGGCGGCCGCTTCTATTTCGAGTACTACATCCAGGACACCAGCTTTGCCGGCAACTACATCGGCGTGGACAGCGTCACCATCACGTCGGTACCCGAACCAGGCAGCTGGCTGCTGATGGGCCTGGGCGTTGCCGCCCTGGCCGGCCTGCGCCGCCGCGCTGCGGCTTGAGCGCACCGGCTGGATCAGGCCCAACCGGCCTGGTCCAGACTCAACTCATTCAAACAGGATGAATCTCATGAACAAGTTGATGACCGCGCATGGCGCGGTACTGCTCACGCTCGGCGCCGCTTTGGCCAGCCCTGCGTTAGCTTGCCCCGACTGCAACGCCAAGTCGGCCACCGCGTCACCCACCCCGACGGCCGATGCATTGACCGTGGTGCGCGACCGCGAGACTGGCCTGCTGCGTGCACCCACAGCCGCCGAAGTGCAGAACTTGCAACGCCGCGCTGAGGCCCTGCAGGCGGCCCGCATCGGCGCCGCCCCGCCAGTGGCTGAACCGCTGCTGCGCACCCACGCCTCGGGCGCCCGAAGCGCCCGGCTGACGCCGGAATTTGCCAGCTACTCGGTGGCGCGCAAGAACGCCGACGGCACGCTGGACCAATCCTGCGTGCAGGGCATGGAGGCCGCCGCCAAGGCCATGAGCCCCCTTCCCGCTGCCCAGCGCAGCACTGCCGCCGAAACGGAGTGATTCCATGAGTCAACCAGTCATCGGTTTTGCATTGAAGACCATCGTCCCCGCCGTATTGCTGGCCTTCAGCGCAGCCCAAGCAGCCACGGTCGAGGTGACCAGCCGCGATCCCGCCGGCGTGGGCTTCAACGACCCGACGCCGGTTGCGCCAGTCGGCGGCAACCCTGGCACCACATTGGGTGAGCAACGCATGTTTGTTTACCAATACGTGGCCGGCATCTGGGGCGCAGCCCTGCAGAGCAATGTCAAGATCACCGTCAACGCCGGCTGGGAGGCCTTGACCTGCGATGCGTCCAGCGCGGTGCTGGGAAGCGCCGGCTCGTGGAACGTCTGGCTCGACTTTCCGGGCGCACCCAAGACGGGCACTTGGTATCCCCAAGCGCTGGCCAACAAGCTCAGCGGTCAGGATCTGGCCACCTACTACGAGCAGGACGACGACGGCAGTGGCTATGGCAACGTTGACATCAAGACCCAGTTCAATGTCAATCTGGGAAATGCCGGCTGCCTGACAGGTACCAAGTTCTACCTTGGCATTGATGGCAACATCGGCAACAACATCAACTTTGTCACCACGCTGTTGCACGAGTTGGGCCACGGCCTGGGCTTCTCACTGCTGACCACCAACTCGGGCACTGGAGAACGCTACATCAGCCTGCCCAGCGTGTGGGAAGCCAACATGTTTGACAGCACGGTGGGCAAGACCTGGCTGCAAATGACCAAGGCCGAGCGGGTGGCATCGGCCATCAACCCGAAGAAGTTAGCCTGGAACGGCGCCATCTCCAACGCACTGACCCCCTTCGTTCTGAAGCCCGGATCAACGCCTACGCTGACCATCGGCGGCGCGGGCGCGGGCCCTGTGGCCGGCAACAAGGCGTTGGGCGAGGCCTCGTTCGGGCCTGCGCTCAGCCCCACTGCGGTGACCGGCCAGATCGCGCAGTTGGTCGACAACAATGCGGGCACCGGTCTGGCTTGCAATGCACTGTCGGCGGTCAATGCAGCGGCAATGGCTGGCAAGATGGCGCTGGTAGATCGCGGAGTCTGCGCCTTCGCGGTCAAAGTGAAGAATTTGCAGAATGCCGGCGCCAAGGCTGTGCTGGTGGTCGATAACGTGGTGGCACCGATCTCCGGTCTGGGCGGCGCGGATGCCACGATCACCATACCTTCAGTGCGTGTACTGCGCACGGATGGTGATGCGATCAAGGCGCGTTTGGCCAACCGCAGCCGTGGCCAAGCAGCACCGGTGTTGACCGCTAGCCTGGTCGCACCGCTCAGTGGCCTGTACGCAGGCGCCGACGCATCGAATCGGCCGTTGCTGTACACACCCAACCCGCGGCAGCCGGGTTCGTCGGTGTCGCATTGGGACACCAGTGCATCGCCCAACCTGCTGATGGAGCCCGCCATCAACGCAGACCTGACCACCACCCTGACAGCGCCGAAGGATTTGACCCTGCCTTTGCTGAAGGATCTGGGCTGGTAAGTCGAGCCGCTGGCCAGACTCGATCCGGTTGATACTCGAAAGGGGCGCTTCGGCGCCTCTTTTTCATGCCCCGCGGCACCACCGCGCCGCACCGCTCCAATAATCCGCCCACCATGACCCTCACCGAACTGCGCTACCTCGTCGCCGTCGCCCGCGAGAAGCACTTCGGCCGCGCCGCCGAGGCCTGCTTTGTGTCGCAGCCCACGCTGAGCGTGGCGATCAAGAAGCTGGAGGAGGAGCTGGAGCTCAAGCTGTTCGAGCGCGGCGGCGCCGAGGTCAGCGTCACGCCGCTGGGCGAGGAGGTGGTGCGCCAGGCACAGTCGGTGCTGGAGCAGGCGGCGGCGATCAAGGAGATTGCCAAGCGTGGCAAGGATCCGCTGAGCGGCGCGCTGCGCCTGGGCATCATCTACACCATCGGCCCCTACCTGCTGCCCGAGCTGGTGCGCTACACCATCACGCACACGCCGCAGATGCCGCTGATGCTGCAGGAGAACTTCACCGTCAAACTGCTGGACATGCTGCGCACCGGCGAGCTCGACTGCGCGATCCTGGCCGAGCCATTTCCCGACACCGGCCTGGCCATCGCCCCGCTCTACGACGAGCCTTTCATGGTGGCGTTGCCGGTCAGCCACCCGCTGGCCAAACGCCAGCGCATCAGCTCGGAAGAGCTGAAGCAGGAGACCATGCTGCTGCTGGGCACCGGCCACTGCTTTCGCGACCATGTGCTCGAGGTCTGCCCTGAGTTCGCCCGCTTCGCCAGCGATGCCGAGGGCATACGCAAGAGCTTCGAGGGCTCGTCGCTGGAGACCATCCGCTACATGGTGGCCTCGGGCATGGGCATCACCGTGGTGCCGCAGCTCAGCGTGCCGGGCGGCGAGCGCGGCGACGGCCCCGGCCAGGTGGTCTACATCCCGTTCGAGCCGCCGGTGCCGACGCGCCGCGTGGTGCTGGCCTGGCGCCGCAGCTTCACCCGCTATGAAGCGATCGCCGCGCTGCGCAACGCGGTCTATGCCTGCAAGCTCGACGGCGTGACGCGGCTCAGCGCGTGAGTTGCCTGAACCGGTCGCCAGGGCGGATGACCCGAGAAGGAAGTCTTTAGCCCCAACCGGCCGC
>JBBQZM010000064.1:0-16739 GCA_038207685.1 Burkholderiales bacterium | reverse complement strand
GAATCGCCGTCCTCCAGAAAGGTCCGCTTGACACCGGCCGCGAGCTCGATCGGCTCGCTGCCGTTCCAGCTGATTTCCAGCAAGGACCCGCGCTGGTCCTTTTCCGGGCCGGAGATGGTACCGGACCCCAGGAGATCGCCGACATTCATGGCGCAGCCTGATGAGGCGTGATGGACCAGTTGCTGCACCGACGACCAGTACATGTATTTGAAGTTGGTGCGGCAGATCGTGGCGGCCTCGTTCATCTCGGCGGCGCGCATGGACACGTCGAGTTGCAGGTCGTAATTGTGCGACTGCGTCTGCTGCAGATAGGGCAGCGGCACCGGATCCTGCATCGGACCCGACACGCAGAACGGCTGCAGCGCCTCGCGGGTAACGATCCACGGGCTGATCGAGGTCGCAAACGCCTTGCCCTGGAACGGGCCCAGCGGAACATACTCCCACTGCTGGATGTCGCGCGCGCTCCAGTCGTTCAGGATGACGAAGCCGAAGATCATCTCTTCCGCCTGCTTCTCGCTCAGCGCTCAACCGGACATTTTGCGGCAGGCCGGCCTTGGGCTTCATTTCATTCTCGCCCAATTGCCCCACACCGCAAACTGCCGGTGGCCCCTCGTCGTTTCGTGTGGAACCCAACACTCAGAATAGCTGGTCGTCGTCGAGCCCGGTGGACGTGTGGGCAGGCTGCATTTGAGCCTGTCCACATGTCCACCGGGCGGTGTTTAGGAGTCCGATCATGAGCGTTCAAGTCGAAGCCTTGTTCACCAGCGCGCTGGGTTTGCAGGCGCCCTGGGAAGTCCGCGATGTCCGGCTCGATGTGGTCAAGCACCGCATCGATTTCGACGTGCAGTGCAGCCGAGCGTTGCTGGACTGCCCGGGCTGTGGCGCAGCCGCGCAGCCCGTGCACGACAGGCTGTCGCGTTCCTGGCGGCACCTGGACTTCGTCCAGTTCGAGGCCTGGCCGCACGCCGACGTGCCCCGCGTGGCGTGTTCGGCATGCGGTAAGACCATGCAGGTGCCGGTGCCGTGGGCGCGCGAAGGCAGTGGCTTCACGCTGCTGTTCGAGGCGCTGGCGTTGACCGCGCAAGGTCCTCACCCGAAGCGGCCTCTGGGCCACGCCGATGCTGCTCGGCTTCATCGACGACCGCTCGCGCCTGGTCTGTCACCTGCAGTGGGACCTCGACGAGACGGCTCAGACCCTCGTGCATGGCCTGTCGCAGGCGTTCATGAAGCGCAACCTGCCAAGGGCCTTGAGGACGGACAACGGCTCGGCGATGGAGTGCGAGGAGTTCGTCACCGGACTGGCCCGGCTGGGTATCGTGCGCCAGACGACGCTGCCGTAGAGCCTCTATCAAAAGGGCAAACCCGCCAGCGACGGGCCCGTCCAACAACGCTCAGTGCACTACCCGCCCGAACTCGAACTGCCCATCGCGGATATCCACCGGGATCACGTCCTTGGGCCCGAAGCGGCCCTGCAGGATGAGCTTGGACACCGGGTTCTCGATGCGGTGCTGGATCGCGCGCTTGAGCGGCCGCGCGCCGAACACCGGGTCGAAGCCGACCTTGGCCAGCTCGCTCAGCGCCTCTTCCGACACCTCGAGCTTCATCTCCAGCTTCGCCAGTCGCGCCTCCAGCAGCTTGAGCTGGATGCGGGCGATGGACTTGATGTTGGCTTCGTCCAGCGCGTGGAAGACCACCGTCTCGTCGATGCGGTTGAGGAACTCGGGCCGGAAATGCGCCTTCACCTCGCCCCACACCGCCTCGCGGATCAATTCGCTGTCCTGCCCGGCCATCTGCATGATCAGGTGTGAGCCGAGGTTGCTGGTCATCACGATCACGGTGTTCTTGAAGTCCACGGTGCGGCCCTGGCCGTCGGTGAGCCGCCCATCGTCCAGCACCTGCAGCAGCACGTTGAAAACGTCCGGGTGGGCCTTCTCCACCTCGTCGAGCAGCAGCACACTGTAAGGCCGGCGGCGCACCGCCTCGGTCAGCGCCCCACCCTCGTCGTAGCCTACATAGCCCGGCGGCGCGCCGATCAAGCGGCTGACGCTGTGTTTCTCCATGTACTCGCTCATGTCGACGCGGATCATGTGGTCCTCGCTGTCGAACAGGAAGCCGGCCAGCGCCTTGCACAGCTCGGTCTTGCCCACACCCGTGGGGCCGAGGAAGAGAAAGCTGCCCAGCGGCCGGTTCGGGTCCGACAAGCCGGCGCGGCTGCGGCGGATGGCGTCGGCCACCGCCGTGATGGCTTCGTCCTGGCCGACCACGCGCTGGTGCAGCTTGTCTTCCATCTGCAGCAGCTTGTCGCGCTCGCCCTGCATCAGCTTGCTCACCGGAATGCCGGTGGCGCGTGACACCACCTCGGCAATTTCCTCGGCACCGACCATGGTGCGCAGCAGCTGCGGGCCGCCGGTGCCGTCCTTGGCATCCTTGGCTTTGCCGCTCTCCTTGACCTGGGCTTCCTTGAGTGTCTTTTCCAGCTCGGGCAGCTTGCCGTACTGCAACTCGGCGACCTTGTTGAAGTCGCCCTTGCGCTTGAGCTCTTCGATCTGGAACTTGATCTTCTCGATCTCTTCCTTGACCTGGGCGCTGCCCTGGGCCGTGGCCTTCTCGGCCTGCCAGATCTCCTCCAGATCAGCGTACTCGCGCTGCAGCTTGACGATCTCTTCCTCGATCAGGGCCAAGCGGCGCTGCGAGCCCTCGTCATGCTCCTTCTTCATCGCCTCGCGCTCGATCTTGAGCTGGATCAGCCGGCGGTCGAGCTTGTCCATCACCTCGGGTTTGGAGTCGATCTCGATCTTGATCTTGGCCGCGGCTTCATCGATCAGGTCGATCGCCTTGTCGGGCAGGAAACGGTCGGTGATGTAGCGGTGGCTCAGTTCGGCGGCTGCCACGATCGCCGGGTCGGTGATCTCCACGCCGTGGTGCACCTCGTATTTCTCTTGCAGACCGCGCAGGATGGCGATGGTGGCCTCCACCGTCGGCTCGTCGACCAACACCTTCTGGAAACGGCGCTCAAGTGCGGCGTCCTTCTCGACGTACTTGCGGTATTCGTTGAGTGTGGTCGCACCGATGCAGTGCAACTCGCCACGCGCCAGCGCCGGCTTGAGCATGTTGCCAGCGTCGATCGCGCCCTCGGCCTTGCCGGCGCCGACCATGGTGTGCAGTTCGTCGATGAACAGGATGATGCGGCCCTGGTCGGCCGACACCTCTTTCAGCACGGCCTTGAGTCGCTCTTCGAACTCACCGCGGTACTTGGCGCCGGCCAGCAGGCCGGCCATGTCCAGCACCAGCACACGCTTGTCCTTCAGCGACTCGGGCACCTCGCCGGCGATGATGCGCTGGGCCAGCCCTTCAACGATGGCGGTCTTGCCGACACCCGGCTCACCGATCAGCACCGGGTTGTTCTTGCTGCGGCGCTGCAGCACCTGGATGGCGCGGCGGATCTCGTCGTCACGGCCAATCACCGGGTCGAGCTTGCCTTGGCGGGCGCGCTCGGTGAGGTCCAGCGTGTACTTCTTCAGCGCCTCGCGCTGGCCTTCGCTGTCGGCCGAATCGACGGTGGCGCCGCCGCGCACCGCCGACACCGCGGCCTCCAGCGCCTTGCGCGACAGGCCATGGCCGCGCACGATGCCACCAATGTCGCTCTTGCTGTCAGCCAACGCCAGCAGGAACATCTCGCTGGCGATGAACTGGTCACCGCGCTTGCCGGCCTCTTTGTCTGCCGCCTGCAGCAACTGCCCCAGATCGCGCCCGGCCTGCACCTGGCCACCCCCCTGCACGCCAGGCAGGCCGTTGATGGCCACCTCCATGGCCTGTTTCAAGGCCGCCGTATTGGCGCCAGCGCGGTCGAGCAAGGCCTTGGGACCATCGGGCTGGGCCAGCATCGCCGCCAGCACATGGGCAGGTTCGATGTAGGGGTTGTCGCGCGCCACGGCCAGGCTTTGCGCCTCGGCCAGCGCTTGCTGAAATGCAGTGGTGAGCTTGTCGAGACTCATGGTGAATGTCCTCCAGATTGACAGGGACATGGGGCCGGCTCAGGTGTTTTTCAAGCCCCGTCAGGTCTCTACAGTTGCCAGTTCTGAGCCAGATCAGCCTTTGGCCCAGGGTGCCGGACGCCGCGATGCGGGAGTACCAGCCGTGCCACCGCGCTTCTAGAATCAGGCGGTGAACATCCATCAAATGCAGGTTCGCTACCAGCCCGCCGCTGACCGCGTGTTGTGGCAGGTGCGCACGACCGCCGGCGATTTGTTTGCCGTGTGGCTGACGCGGCGCATGCTCAGGCTGCTGTGGCCGCCGATGAACAAGCTCGTCACCCAGGCCGATGTGGCCCAGGTGGCGCCACATGCCACCGTGCTGCCCGAGGCGCAAGCGATGCTGGCCCAGGCCGCACGCGCGCGGCCGCTGGCTACCGCACGCTTCAACGAGCCCTTTGATGCCCAGGCTGCAACCCAGCCGCTGGGCCCCGAACCACTGCTGCCCGAGGCCATCGACCTGGGGCCGGGCGCCGACGGCAAGGGCCTGCAGCTGCAACTGCGCGAAGGCGGCGGCCGACGCATGACGCTCAAGCTCAATGACGACCTGGCCACTGCGCTGTTGCGCTTGCTCGAGCAGGCGCTGAAAGAGGCCGACTGGGGCTTCAGCGCGCCCGAGGCGACGGCCCCCAGCGCCGAACCCGCTGCGCCGGTGGTGCTGAACTGAGCGACTGATATCGCTCAGCTTGCCGGCGGCGGGCCTTCGGCCGCCAGGCTTTCGCGCAGCGTGGCCTTCTGCACCTTGCCCAGCGCGGTGCGCGGCAGGCTGTCGACCAGCATCACGCGACGCGGCTGCTTGAACCGGGCCAGGCGCTGCGCGAGGTGTTCGCGCAGCGCCACCAGATCCACCGTCTCGCCGGGCCGCACGGTCAGCACCAGCGCCGGCACCTCGCCCCAGCGCAGGTCGGCCAGGCCAACCACCGCCGCCTCGGCCACGCCGGGCCAGGTCATGGCCAGGTTTTCGATCTCGGCCGGGTAGATATTCTCGCCGCCGGAAATGATCAAATCCTTGCAACGGCCCACCACGGTGATCCAGCCCTCGGCGTCGGCGCTGGCCAGGTCGCCGGTGGCAAACCAGCCGGCATCGAAGCCACTGCCCGCCGGCCGGCGGTGGTAACCCCGCATCAGGTTGGGCGCCTGCAACTGGATCTCGCCAACCTCGCCGCAGGTCACCTCGGCACCTTGCGCGTCGACCAGGCGCAAGCGCACGCCAGGCGCCGGTTGGCCCACGCTGCCGGGCCGGGCCAGCGCATCCTGTGGCCGCAGCGCGATCGACACCGGCCCGGTCTCGGTACTGCCGTAGACCTGGGCCACCGGCAGACCACGGGCGTGAAAAGCCTCGATCAAAGCCAGCGGCACCACCTGCGAACCACTGTTGACAAAACGCAAACAGCCCAGATCGGCCGCTGGCCAATCGGGATGCGCCAGCAGCGCCTGCATCACCGCCGGCACCAGCAGGCTGGTGCTGGGCTGCCAGTCCGCCAGGTCGCGCAACCAGGCGCCGGGGTCGAAACGGGCCTGCAGCTTGACCGCGGCGCCCACCGCCAGTGCCGGCAGCAGCTGGATGCACAGACCGCCGACGTGAAACAGGGGCAGCACGGCCAGCACGCGGTCGCGCTCGCTCAGGCCTTGCACCGCCAGCGCCATGTCGATGTTGGCGCACATGCCGGCCTGGCTGTGCATCGCGCCCTTGGGTTCGCCGGTGGTGCCGCTGGTGTAGACCAACATCACGTCGCCTGGCAGGGCCGCCGCGGCCGGCCCGGTGCAGGCGCTCAGGGCCAGCACCTGAGCGGCCAAATCCGCCAGTTCAGGACCATGCCGCAGCGTCGACAAGCCGGCATGGGCAATGATCGCGGCCAGTTCAGGCGCGGCCAGCCGCCAGTTCAGTGGCACAAACACGGCCCCCAGCCGGGCGCAGGCCAGCAGCCCTGCCAACATCGCCGGGCTGTTGTGACCCAGCCAGCCGATGAAGCTGCCGGCACCCAGGCCGTCGGCCTGCCAAGCGGCGGCCTGGACATCGGCCGCCTGGATCAGCGCTTGGTAAGTCAGCGCCTGCTCGTCGATCTGCAGCGCCAGTGCGTCAGGACGGCGTTCGGCCTGCGCGGCCAGACGCGCGTAGAGGGGGCTCACCAGCCGCTCACTCGATCGCCTCGTCCTTTTCGCCTGCCTCGTACAGGCACTCGCGGCCCAGCCGGTCCATGCACAGCTCTGCCGTCCACGGCAGCATCAGGCTGCCGCAGCGGCTGTCTCGGTACAGGCGCTCCAGCGGCAGGCTCTTGAGCATGCTCTGCCCGCCGCAGGTGCGTATCGCCAGCCGGCAGATGTCGTTGGCGCTCTCCATGATGGTGTAGTGCGCCGCGTACAGCCGCATGCGGGTGTCCTTGTCGGGGTCGATGCCCGCGTCCCGCGCGTTCTGCAGAAACAGCGCCCGCGTCGCCTCCAGCTTGATGCGCATCTCTGCCACTGCGTACTGCTTGGTCGGGTACATGCGGCGCTTGACCGGCGGCATGCCCGGCACCTCGGCACGCAGGTACTGCACGGTGAAGTCGTAGGCCGCCTGGGCCACGCCCAGGTAGGTGGGCGACAGCGTGGCAAACATGTGAGGAAAGCGGCTGGCGGCCTGAAAGTATAGGCCCTCGGGCATCATGCGCGCGGTATCGGGCACAAAGACCTCGTTGAACAGCAGGTTGCGGCTGACGGTGGCGCGCATGCCCAGCGGGTCCCAGTCGCCCACGACCTGAACGCCGGGCGCGTCGGCCGGTACTGCCAGGTACATCGAGTCGCGCCGGCCGCCGCCGGCGGCACGGTCGGGCCTATCCAGCGTGCACAGCACGCCGTAGGTGTCGGCCGCGCCGGCCAGCGAGGCGAAGATCTTCTTGCCGCTGACCACATAGCCGCCGTCCACCTTGCGGGCGATCGTGCCCCAGGGCGCGGCGCCGGCCGCTGCCGCACCACCCTCGGAGAAAGGCTGAGCGTAGACCTTGCCCTCACGCACGATGCGGCCGAAGTGCAGCGCGCGGTTGGCCTCGTGACTGGCGCGCTGCTCGGGCGTCATTTCCAGCGCGTCGGCAATCTCGCCGGCCCATAGGCAGGAGCTGACATGCATGTTGAAGCTCAGCGCAGTGGCGCCGCACCAGCGGCCGATCTCGGCCGACACCATCACATAGCTCGCGAAATCGGCGCCCAGGCCGCCGTAGGTGCTGGGGATGCAGATGCCGAGCAAGCCGGCCTCGCGCAGATCGTCGTAATTCTCGAACGGGAAGCGGGCGTCGCGGTCGTAGGCTTCGGCGCGCGCCGCCCAGCGTGGGCCCAGCGCCGCCACCCGGTCTATCAGCTCACGCTGCAGTGATGTCAGCGTCGCCGGGTTGCCGCAGATGTGCGAGGGCTGGTAGCGGGTAGGCGCTGCGGTGGGGGAGGCGGGCGCGGCGGACATGATCGTCTCCTGGCATCAAGGACGGAAAGAAGCAAGAAAGGCGAGCAACGCGGCATGGAAAGCCGCCGGCTGCTCCAGGTTCAACAAGTGCCCAGCGTGGGGCACCACTTGGCAAGACGCGCCGGGGATGCGCTCGGCCATGCGCCGCGCCACTTCGGGCGGCGCGGTACGGTCTGCCTCGCCGGTGATCACCAGCGTAGGCACGGCGATCTTCGGCAGATCGGCGCGGCGGTCGAAGGCCACCAGCGCGGCCACCGTGCGGCGGTAGGTGGCCTCGGGCACGCCGGCCATCAGCGCCTGCGCAGCGGTGATGGCGGCCGCCGAAGCGCCCGGCGCCACCATCGCCGGCACCAGCTGCGCGGCCAGTCCGGCCATGCCCAGGCCGGCATCCAGCGGCGCAAAGCGCGACTGCAGAAAGCCCTGCTGCCAATCGCCGCCGGGCTTGCCGAAAGCCGGGCTGGTGCTGGCCAGCACCAGCCCGGCCACCATCCGCGGTGCACGCGCCGCCAATTCCTGCGCCACCATGCCGCCCATGCTGTGGCCGACCAGCACCACCGGCGCCAACGCCAAGGCGGCCAGCGTGGCCTGCAGCGCGGCGGCCAAACCGGCCAGGTCATGGGGCTCGATGGTCGCCGACAGGCCGTAGCCGGGGAAATCCATCGCCAGCACCGCATGGCCGGCGGCGGCCAACGCTGCGCCAGTGTCCGAGCCGTCGGCGTCCCAGGCGCCGCGGCCACCGCCCACGCCGTGCAGCAACACCACTGGCGGACCGGCACCGTCCCAGCGCAAGTGGGCCAACGGGGAGTCAGTCACCAGCCTGGGCAACGAGCCGGTGCTCACAGCAGCCGCCCTGCTTCAACCACCGGCACGCCGTCGAGCGTGACCGTGCAGCCGCACATCGGCAGGTCGAAATGGCCCAGCGTGTGGCGGCCAGCCACCTCGTTGGCGCCGGTGGAATAGAGGAAGTTGCCGGCAAAGGCGCGCAGCTCGGTGCCGTTGAAATCGGCCTTGTCGTAGAAGCTCATCGCGTCCCAGCGCGCGCGGCGGTTCAGGCCCCAGCCGACATGCGATACCGCATAGGCCTCGCGATCGCCCCAGGCGGCCAGGTAGCCGCGCATCAGCTCGGCATCCACGCTCTGGCCTTCCACCGCAGTGACATGGTCGTCGGCGATGCGCAACGTCACCGGGTCGGCCAGGTAGCGCTTGAAGGTCAGGTTGACGTCACCCGGCGCCAGCACCAGCGTGCCATTGACCGCGCCGGCCGCCGGAAAGGCCAGCACCAGCCCGGCCGGCCAGTGGCTCAGCGAGCCTGGCTTGGCGGTGAAGCCCCAGACGCCGCCCACCCGTGCGCCGGCCAGGCTGATGCGCAAATCGGTGCCGGCGGCCGATGTCACGCGCATCTCACGCGCCGTCTTCAGCCGGCGCATGGCCTCACGCACCGGCGCTTCGTCTTCGGCACGCGGCGCGGTGCGCTCCAGGATTTCGGGGTGCTCGTTGCTGACCACCATCACCCGCGCGCCGCCTTTGAGGATCGCCGGCAGCTCCACCGCATGCTGCAGACCTTCGACGGTGCAGTCGGCGATGAAGACGCTGCCGGCCAGCGCCGCCACCACCGGCTCGAGCCGGCCGATGGCATCCGACGCGCCGGTGGACCGCACCGGCACCGGCGCGCTTTGACGCGGTGTAGGCAACACGACATGGAACCAACGTGCGCCCAGCCGGGCCAGCGCCAGCTCGCTGAGCTGCACCAGGCTGGACCGTGACTGCGTCTCCGACAGCACGGCGCAAGCATCGCCCGGCTGCACGCCACAGAGACGGAACACCTCGGTGAAGCTGTCGATCCACTTGGCTTCGATGCGCTCGGCACCGCTCGAACCTCTACTCACAGCACCTCTCCCAGCATCCGGTAGTGCCCGCCCTGGAACAGCAGCGGCGCCACCGCCAGCTCGGACAACCGCAGCACACGGCCGATGAACAAGACATGGTCGCCCGCCAGTTGCTGGCTGTCGACCGCGCACTCGAAGACCGCCGCGCTGCCGGCGAGCACCGGCACGCCGCCCAGGCCCGTCGACCAGCCGTCATCGACGAACTTGTGGTCGAGTGACGAGGCGAAGCGCCGCGACAGATCAACCTGGGTCTCGGCCAGCACATTGACCGCGAAGTGCCTCGCCGCGGCGAAGGCCGGCAGGCTGTTGCTGGCCTGACGCAGCGACCACAGCACCAGCGGTGGATCAAGCGACAAGGAGGTGAAGGAATTGGCCGTCAACCCCACCGGTAGGCCGTCGCCATCGCTGCAGGTGATGATGGTGACGCCGGTGGCAAAACGCCCGAGCGCCGCGCGCAGGGCCAAGGGCGTCAGCGCAAGGTCTGGCGCATGGATGTCCGCATCGGTATCTGCTTGCGTGGCCGCGATTGCGGGTAAATGTGGTGGCGTCATCGCACTCCCAATGTAAGAAAGACGCCGTGGCGATCGCTGCGCCTCAACGCAGCAGCGCGCGCGCCAGCGCATAGCCCAGCGCGGTGCAGGCCAGCGCGCCCAGCAGGTGGGCGGCGCTGTGCAGCAGCGCCAGGCCCCAGTCGCCGCGTTGCAGCAGGCCCAGCGATTCGGCCGAGAACGATGAAAAGGTGGTGAAGCCACCGAGCAGCCCGGTCACCAACAGCAGGCGCATGAGATCGTCGGGCGAGCGCGAAAACCAGACCATGGCGATGCCGATCAGCAGCCCGCCCAGCGCATTGGCCAGCAGCGTGCCCAGCGGAAAGCCAGACCACAGGCTGTTCAGCGCCATGCCCACTGCCCAGCGCAGCAGCGCGCCAACGGCCGCGCCGGCCGCTACCGCACCGGCCTGCAGCAGGGTTAAGCCGGTGGCCAGTCCGCTGCCGCTCACTGGACTGCCCTGCGCGCGTTGCGCTTCGGGATTCGCGCTTGGGAGCGGCCCGGCGTGCTCATGCCACCGGCGGCAAGTTGCCCGAAGCCAAGCCCCAGCGCGCCAGGGCCTGGTCGTCTGCCACCCGGGCATCGACCCAGCGTGCGCCGTCGGGCGTGGTTTCCTTCTTCCAGAACGGTGCCTGGGTCTTCAAGTAGTCCATCAGGAATTCGCAGCCCTTGAACGACTCGCCGCGATGCGCCGAACTGACAACCACCAGCACGATCTGGTCGAGCGGCTGAAGCAGGCCGACGCGGTGGATCACCCGCGCGCCACGCAGATCAAAGCGTCGAAACGCCTCGTCGATCATGGTCTCGATGGCGCGCTCGGTCATGCCGGGGTAGTGCTCCAACTCCATCGCACTGATGGCGCCGGCCACGCCGGCCGTGCGGTCGCGCACCGTGCCGATGAAACTGGTCACCGCGCCAGCGCCGCCGTCACCGGCACGCAGCGCCGCCACCTCGGCCGAGAGGTCGAAGTCTTCGGTCTGGATGAACACACGCGGTGTGCCGACCATGGCAGCGGGCTTTGGCAAATCAGCCACCAGTGACCGGCGGGAAAAATGCCACCTCGGCGCCAGCCGGTACCGGCGTGGCCTCGTCGGCCATCACCTGGTTGAGCGCGCAGCGCAGCGCGCGGCCACGCGCCAGCACCTCGGCATGGCGGCCGCCGCGGGCAACCAGTGTGTCGCGCAACTGCCCCAGCGTGAGGCCAGCAGTCAGATCGATGGTTTCGCTGGCGCCCAGCGCCTCGCGCAGCGAGGCAAAGTAGCGCACGGTGATGGCGGTGGTGGACGCGTCCATGTTCAGGCGCCTATCAACGAAGACAGCAGCAACAGGCGCACCATGTCGCCAGGCCGTACCACCTGGCCCGAGGGGTTGTCGACTAGGCCGTCGGCCCACACCGCCGAGGTCAATACCCCCGAACTCTGGTTGGGGAACAGTTCAACGCCACCTTCTGCATTGAAACGCGCCCGCAGGAACTCCCGGCGCTTGTCGGGCTGCGGCCAATCGAAATCGGCGCGCACCTGCACCGCGGCGGGCATGGCCTCGGTGCAGCCCTGGATGGCACGCAGGACAGGTGCCACCGCCAGCAGGAAGGTGACAAAACTCGACACCGGGTTGCCCGGCAAGCCCATGAACAGCGCTTCGCTGTCGCCTCCGTCGCGGCGCACCGCGCCAAAGGCCAGCGGCTTGCCCGGCTTCATCGCCACCTGCCAGGCCTCCAGCCAGCCCTCCGCTTTGACGGCCGGCTTGATGTGGTCTTCTTCGCCCACCGACACGCCCCCCGACGTGAGGATCAGGTCATTGCCCACCGCCGCCTGCTTGAGCGCGGCGCGGGTGGCGTCCAGCCGATCAGGCACGATGCCCAGGTCTTCCACCTGGCAGCCGGCCGCCAACAGCAGGCCGCGCAGCGTGAAGCGGTTGCTGTTGTAGATCGCACCCGGCTTGAGCGATTCACCTGGCATCACCAGTTCGTCGCCGGTGGAAAACAGCGCCACACGTGGCCGGCGGCGCACCGTCAGCCGGGAGGCACCCACCGACGCCGCCAGACCCAGCGCCTGCGGCGTCAGCCGCACGCCGGCGGCCAGCACTTCGGCGCCGTGTTGCACATCCTCGCCGCGGCGGCGGATCCACTGGCCAAGCTGTGGCACGGCCTGGAAACGCACGCTGCCCAGGCCACCCTCGGCGGCCGCCGGCAGCGCCTCGCACAACTCCTGCATCACCACCGCGTCGCCACCGGCAGGCACCTGGGCGCCGGTGAAAAAGCGCGCTGCCGTGCCGGGCTGCAGCGGCTGGCCGACCACACCGGCCGGCAGCCGCTGGCTCACCGGCAGCACCGTGCCGGCCGCCGGCACGTCGGCTGCACGCACCAGGTAACCGTCCATCGCGCTGTTGTCGGCCGGCGGCACGTCCAGCGCCGACACCACGCCACGCGCCAGTACGCGGCCCAGCGCATCAAAGGTGTCAACCTTCTCGACATCGGGCAGCACACGATCGCGGGCCACGGCCAGCAGGCGGCTCAGCACCTCGTCCAGACTCAGCAAACTGGGGCGGGGTTGGTCAGCCATGGTCGGGGGCGAGTTGTTCGGGGCGGTAGAGGTACCGCTCGGCAGTGTCCATCAGGTGCTGCAGCACGGCTGTCACATCGGCCATAGCCAGTACCGGCAGGCCGGTGGCTAGCGGCAGCGCCGCAGGGTCGTCGGTGACGATGGTGGTGACGAACGGGTCGTCGGGGTAGAGCGGCGGCTGGCCCAGCGCGGCGCGCCAGACTTCGATCTTCGGCCAGGCGGCATGCTTGAAGCCTTCGACCAGCACCCAGTCGGCGGGCGACAGCTCGGCCAGCAAATCCGGCAGGCTGGGCACACCTTCGATCTCGTACTCGCGCAACAGCGCCAGCCGCTGCGCCGAGGCCAGCAGCACCTCGGTGGCGCCGGCTTCGCGGTGGCGAAAGCTGTCCTTGCCAGGCCGGTCGATGTCGAAGCGCTTGTGCGCATGCTTGATCACCGAGACCCGCTCGCCGCGCGCCTTCAGGCCGGCGATCAGTTGCTCGATCAGCGTGGTCTTGCCCACACCCGAAGGGCCACAGAAACAGACAACCTTGGTCATGCGCAGTGCTGCACGATGTAGGCCTTGACCTGCGCCGCATCCACCGGCATCACGGTGAAGCGCTTGGGCAGGGCTTCGATGCCCTCCAGCGCCGCTGGCCGCAACGGTGGCCGGCCCAGCGCCTCTTCGATGGTGGCGGCAAACTTGGCCGGCAAGGCGGTCTCCAGCACGATCATCGGCACACCGGGCTGCAGGTGCTCACGCGCCACCTTCAGACCGTCGGCGGTGTGGGTGTCGATCATGTCCTGGTGCGCCTTCCAATTGGCGCGGATGGTCGCCAGGCGGTCTGCATGGCTGCTCTTGCCCGAGACGAAGCCGTAGCGCTGGAAACGCGCTGTCTCTTCGGCGCTGAGTTGGAAGCCGCCGTCACGAGCCAGCGCCGGGCCGAACAACTCGGCTACGCGCGCACCATCGCGCTCGAGCAGATCAAAGACAAAGCGCTCGAAATTGCTGGCCTTGCTGATGTCCATCGACGGGCTGCTGGTCTCGTGCGTCTCAGCGCTGGCACGCACCCGGTAGTGGCCCGGGCCAGTGCGGAAAAACTCGTCGAGCACGTCGTTTTCGTTGGTGGCCACCACCAGTTGCTTGATCGGCAGGCCCATGCAACGCGCCACATGGCCGGCGCAGACATTGCCGAAGTTGCCCGAGGGCACGGCAAAGCTGACCTGTTCATCACTACTTTTCGTAACTTGAAAGTAGCCGGCGAAGTAATACACCACCTGGGCCAGCAGCCGCGCCCAGTTGATCGAATTGACGGTGCCGATCTTGTACTTTCGCTTGAAGTCCAGATCGTTGCTGACCGCCTTGACGATGTCCTGGCAATCGTCGAACACACCGTCGATCGTGATGTTGTGGATGTTCGGATCCTGCAGGCTGAACATCTGCGCCTGCTGGAACGGGCTCATGCGGCCTTCGGGGCTGAGCATGAACACCCGCACGCCGTGCTTGCCGCGCATCGCGTACTCGGCGGCGCTGCCGGTGTCACCCGAGGTGGCGCCCAGGATGTTGAGCTCTTCGCCGCGGCGCGCCAGTTCGTACTCGAACAGGTTGCCCAGCAACTGCATCGCCATGTCCTTGAAGGCCAGCGTCGGGCCGTTGGACAGCGCCTCGATGTGCAGGCCGGGCTCAAGTTGGCGCACCGGCACGATGGCCTCGGTGCCATAAGTGGCGGCGGTATAGGTCTTGTGCACCAGCGCGCGCAGGTCGGCCGGCGGGATGTCGTCGATGTAGAGCGACAGGACCTCGAAGGCCAGGTCGGCGTAGCTCAAGGCCCGCCAGCGCAACAGCGTGGCGGCATCCACTTGCGGGTAATGCGTAGGCAGGTAGAGGCCGCCGTCGGGCGCCAGGCCTTCAAGCAGGATCTCGCAGAAGCGGCGCTCGGTCTTGTCGCCGCGGGTGCTGATGTACTTCATCGTCATGCCCGCCCGGCCGCCCGAAGGGCATGACGCGCCCCCTCGGGGGGCAGCGAAAAACGTGAGCGTGGGGGCTTGGTCATGTCATGCCCGCCCGGCCGCCCGAAGGGCATGACGCGCCCCCTCGGGGGGCAGCGAACAAGGTGAGCGTGGGGGCTTCATGTTCAACTGAGCTCTTCCTTGCGAATGTTGACGATCGGCGCCAGCACCGTGGGCAGCGCCTGCATCAGCGCCAGCGCGTCGCGCATGCGGCCTTCCACCGTGTCGTGGGTCAGGATGATCAGGTCGGTCTGCTTCTCGCCCTCGGCGCTTTCGCGCTGCAGCACCGCATCGATCGAGATATCGTGGTCGGCCAAGATGGTGGTGATGCGGCTGAGCACGCCGGTCTGGTCGGCCACCTGCAGCCGAAGGTAGAACGAGGTGATGACCTGGCCAATCGGCAGGATAGGCGTGGCGGCGGTGGCGTCGGGCCGGAAGGCCAGGTGCGGCACGCGGTGGTCGGGGTCGGCGGTGTGCAGCCGGGTGATGTCGACCAGGTCGGCCACCACCGCGCTGGCGGTGGGCTCGCTGCCCGCGCCCTTGCCGTAGTACAGCGTGGTGCCTACGGCATCGCCCTGCACCACCACCGCATTCATCGCGCCCTCGACGTTGGCGATCAGCCGCTTGGCCGGCACCAGCGTGGGATGCACGCGCAGCTCGATGCCGCGCACATCGTCGCGGCGCTTGGTGATGCCCAGCAGCTTGATGCGGTAGCCCAGTTGCTCGGCATAACGGATATCGGCGGCCTGCAACTGGGTGATGCCCTCGACATGGGCCTGGGCAAACTGCACCGGCGTGCCAAAGGCGATGGCGCTCATCAGGCTGGCCTTGTGTGCGGCGTCCACGCCCTCGATGTCGAAGGTCGGGTCGGCCTCGGCATAACCCAGGCGCTGTGCTTCCTTGAGTACGACGCCGAAGTCCAGGCCCTTGTCGCGCATCTCGCTCAAGATGAAGTTGGTGGTGCCGTTGATGATGCCGGCGATCCACTCGATGCGGTTGGCAGTCAGGCCCTCGCGCAGCGCCTTGATGATCGGGATGCCGCCGGCCACTGCGGCCTCAAAACCCACCATCACGCCCTTGGCCTGGGCGGCGGCGAAGATCTCGGTGCCATGCACCGCCAGCAGCGCCTTGTTGGCCGTGACCACATGCTTGCCGGCGGCGATCGCCTCCATCACCAGCGTCTTGGCGATGCCGTAACCACCGATCAGTTCGATCACGATGTCGATCTCCGGGTTGGCGATGATGGCCCGGCCGTCGGCCACCACCTGCACATCGTTGCCCACCAGGGCCTGGGCCCGCGCGGTGTCGAGATCGGCCACCATGCTGATGACGATGCCACGCCCGGCGCGGCCGCGGATCTCGGCCTGGTTGCGAAGCAGAACCTTGTACGTGCCGCTGCCAACAGTGCCGATGCCGAGCAGGCCGACCTGGATGGGTTTGGCTTCGACATCACGCCGCTGCGCGACATGAGTCTGCGCCGAAACACTTGGTGTTTTCATGGGTTCTTTCAAGCCGCGTGGCGGCGACGGTAGTGCGACAGGAATCTTTCGATGCGGCCAATGGCTTCGGCCAGGTCGTCCACATTGGGCAGGAATACCAGCCGGAAATGATCGGGCTGAATCCAGTTGAAACCGCTGCCCTGCACGATCAACACCTTTTCCTCGGCCAGCAACTCGTAGGCGAACTGCTGGTCGTCGGCGATCGGGTACATCTTGGGGTCGAGCCGCGGAAACATGTACAGCGCGGCCTTGGGCTTGACCACACTGACGCCGGGGATCTGCGTCAGCAAATCGTAGGCGCGGTCGCGCTGGCGGCAGAGCCGACCGGTGGGCGCCACCAGGTCCTTGATGCTCTGGTAGCCGCCCAGCGCGGTCTGGATCGCCAGCTGGCCCGGCGTGTTGGCGCACAGCCGCATCGACGACAGCATGTTCAGGCCTTCGATGTAGTCCTTGGCATGGCGCTTGTCGCCCGAGACGATCATCCAGCCGGCGCGGTAACCGCAGCTGCGGTAGTTCTTGGACAGGCCGTTGAAGGTCACGAACAGCACGTCATCGGCCAGCGACGCGATGCTGGTGTGGGTGACGCCGTCGTACAGCGTCTTGTCGTAGATCTCGTCGGCATAGACGATCAGCTGGTGCTGGCGGGCGATCTCGACGATCTCGCGCAGCACGCTCTCGGGGTAGAGCGTGCCGGTCGGGTTGTTCGGGTTGATCACCACGATGCCGCGGGTGTGGGGCGTGATCTTGCGGCGGATGTCGTCGAGGTCGGGCGTCCAGTCGGCGCCCTCGTCG
>JBBQZM010000063.1:0-17333 GCA_038207685.1 Burkholderiales bacterium | reverse complement strand
GCTGGCGTTCGGGTCCTGCACGATCTGGATGCCCACTGCGGGCTCGCCGTCGAGCAAGCTGCGCAGCGAATACGAGCTCGCGCCGAGCTCGACGCGGGCCACGTCCTTCAGGCGCAACTGTTCGCCGTTCGGGCCGCTCTTGAGCACGATGTCGCCGAAGGCCTCGGGTGACGACAGCCGCCCGGCCACCGTCAGCGGCAGTTGGTGCGCGCTGCGCGCATCGGGCTGCTGGCCGACCGAGCCGGCGGCGACCTGCAGGTTCTGCGCGCGGATCGCACCTACCACGTCGCCGGCCACCAGGCCGCGCGCGGCCATGCGGTCGGGGTCGAGCCAGACACGCAGGCTGCAATCGCCCGCGCCCCATATGACTACCTTGCTGACGCCTGGCACGCGCAGCAGCGCATCGCGCACGTTCAGCTGCGCGAAGTTCGACAGGTGCAGCAGGTCGTAGCGACCCTGCGGCGACAACAGGTGCACGACCATCAGAATGTCGGGCGCCACGCTTTCGCTGACGACGCCCAGGCGCTGCACCTCGGCGGGCAGCCGCGGCAGGGCACGGGCAATGCGGTTCTGCACGTCGGTCTCGGCGCGCGCAGGGTCGGTCTGCGCGCCGAAAGTCAGCGTCAGCAGGTAGCGCCCGTCGCCGGACGCGTTCGATCCCATGTACTGCAGGCCAGGCAGGCCGGTGAGCTCGGTCTCCAGCGGCGTGGCCACGGTGTCGGCGATGACCTGCGGGCTGGCGCCAGGATACGACGCCCGGACCTGCACTGTGGTGGGCATCACGTTAGGGTACTCGGTCAGCGGCAGCCGGCCCATGGCGAGCAGGCCGGCCCCCACGAGCACCAACGACAGCACGATTGCGACGATCGGCCGGTCGATGAAGATTCTGGCAAAGCGGTTCATCGCGGTCTCCTCAGGAACGCTGCGGCGCAGAGGCCGCGGCACCGACCGGCTCGACCGCCACCTGCGGCCGGACCGTCATGCCCGGGCGTATCCGCATCAGGCCGGAGACGATGACCCGTTCGTCAGCCTGCAGGCCGGCGGTGACGATGCGCTGCTGCGCATGCGCAGCGCCCACCGAAACCGGGCGGTACTGCACCTGGCCCTGCGCATCCACGACAAGCACGAAGCGCTGGCCTTGGTCGGTGCCGATGGCCTTGTCGGGCACCATCAGCGCTGGATCTGCGCGGCCGGTGACGAGTTGCACGCGCACGTATTGGCCCGGCATCAGCTGCGCCTGCGCGCTGTCGACGCGGGCGCGCAGGCGTAGCGTGCCCGTGGCTGCGTCGATCGAGTGGTTGCTGAAATCGATCGGCGCCTGCGCCAGCTCGCGCTGCCCATCGGCGTCGAGGATGCGTGCCTTCCAGCCCCGGGTGCCCCGCTCTGCGGCCAGCTGCTCGATCACCCCCCGATCGGCCACATCGAAGTGCACATGCAGCGGTGCGACGCTGACGAGTGACGCCAGCGCGGTGGCATTGCTGCCCGCGCTGACGACGTTGCCGGCGGTGACGAGGGCACGGCCGATGCGGCCGTGGATGGGCGAACGCACGAGCGTGAAGTCGCGCTCCAGCTGCGCCGTCTGCAACGCCGCCTCGGCGGCGGCACGCCGGGCTCGCGCCTCGGCGTGCGCTGCGCTGCGGCGCTCGAACTCCTCGGCAGCGATGGCACGCTCGGCATGCAGCTGGCGTGCGCGCTCGGCTTCGCTGGCGGCCAGCGACTCGCGGGCGCGTCCCAGTTCCAGCTCGGCGCGGGCGCGGGCCAGCGCGGCGTCGAAGGGACGGGGGTCAATCTGGAACAGCGGCTGGCCGGCGCGCACCAGTTCGCCCTCGCGGAACAGCACGGCCTCGACCAGACCCGCCACGCGTGCCTGCAACTCGACCCGCTGCGCCGCCTCGACGCGCCCCACCTGCGGGGTTGCGGCGTCGAGCGTCGCGGTCACGACGGGGGCCACCGCCACCGCTGGCGGCTGGGCGATAGGCGCTGCTGTGGTCTGTGCCTCCGTCACGGCGGGTTGGCAGGCCACGAGCGCGGCGGCTGCGATGACGGCCGCGCCGCCGGTGGCCAGCGTCCGGTGCATCGGACGAAGGGCGGGAGAGAAGAACTTGGACACGAAAGGCTCCTGATGAGATTGCAATGCCGTCATGCTCGTGATTGCCGCTGTGGCAAGGTCAAGCGATGTCGGTCCTGGGCCGTTCACGATCGGCGAAGGTCGAACAGCAGCAGCTCGGCTGCGGTGCCGGGCACGGCGGCCAGCGACACGAGGGCCTCGTCTTCGACGAAGGCCGCGTCGCCTTTGGCGATGGGCATCCCGTTGACCGGAAGCCCGCCGCGCGCCAGATGGAGGCAGAGCCTGCGCCGCGCGGCTGGGTGGTAGCTCAGCGTGGCGCCATCGAGCAGCGTCAACCCGACGCGTGCATCCTGTGCCGGAACCTACCGCATCGCCTTCGGCCCGCGTGCAGGACAGAAGGTCTTCAAGGTGCAAGCCACGGGCAGGGTTTCAGCCCGCACTGGGCGGTGCGCTGCGCCGCCCAGTGCGCCACCGACTGGAGCGGCTTTGTCAATCCATCACGCGCCCAGCCGTGGCCAACGAGCGCGCGCAATGCAGCGCCGCCGGGCAGGTAGTGCTCAAACTCAAGACCGCGTGGCGGAACGGCCCAACGCACATCGTGATGTCACCGCTGGAGTTGATGCAGTTCGCTGCGCTGGTGCCCTTGCCCAGACTGCACCTAATCCGATTGCATGGTGTGCTGCCGCCGAACTCCAAGCTGCGGGCTATGGTTGTGCCTCAGGGGCGTGAGGCGTGAGGAGGCCATCGAACGAGTCGGAGCTTGCACCCACCGAGTCAGGCTGCGGCACGGCCGGCCGGCGCGCATCAGCTGGGACCGTCTGCTCAAGCTGGCCTTTGAGTTCGACTGCGAGCATTGCCCTCGCGGCAGCGGCGACCGCCGGCCGAGACTGCCGGGCTGGATGTCGGCAACGGGTCCGGGTCGCGCCGCTCATTTTCGCGTTCAGGCCATCCGTCAGCCGACATCAAAACCAGGCTTCCGAGTTGCTGACGTTTGGTACTTGCAGTCCCGGCCATCTGCAGTCCCCGGTGAAGGGCTGCTCCGGGGCCCCTTACCGCTTCCAAAATCGTGTGCGCGAATTGGCCGATACAGGGCACTTTGCAGCGGAGGCTGCACCGCGTTGGTAGAGCGGTCAGGATGTACAAAGCGGCGCTGCTCAAGCTTCGGCGGCCCTTCCCTGCGTCGCCGAGTCGGTGAGTTGCTGAGCGCCAACGTCGCGCACGCACCCGCGCAGCCAGCGATGCGCCGGTTCGGCGTCCAGCCGTGGGTGCCAGAGCATGGCAACGGTGAATCCCGGTGTGGTGACCGGCAGGGCAAAGCTGTGCATGCCCGTACGCAGGTTTCCCGTGTGACGCTCGGGAACCGTGGTAATCAGGTCAGAGCCCCGAGCCAGGGTCACCGCACTCGCAAAGCCACTGACGATGGTGGCGATCACCCGTTCCAGACCGAACGGCTGCAAGGCTTCATCGATGGGCCCCTTCTCGAAGCCCTCCCGCGACACACTGATGTTCCTGCCCAAAACAAATCGAGGGGGAGTGATCTCGCCCTGGGCAAGGAGATGTCCCGTTCGCACGACGCCTATGTACCGATCGCGAAACAGCGCTTGCACTCGCCTTGGGCCATTCACGAAGGGGCCGAAGCCACCCTGCGCGCGATAGGCGAGCGCGGCGACATCATCCGCACCAGGCAGAAGGCCATGGGCGGAAAACATCGCGACTTGGCGGTACTCCAGCTGGGCGAGGATAGCCGCCACATCGTCGGCCGCGTAGTCGGCAAGGGGCTTTACGACGAGCTGTACGACAAGGTTTACCTGATCGTTGATGGCACCGACGGCAAGGCGCACTACGTCGCGCTGCCACCCCGCACGGAGCTGAAGCAGTACCCGACCGGCGCGGTGGTGGAGGTCAAAGGCTCGGCGGCGGTCCGGACAGCGGACAAGACCATCGCTGCAATGGCTGCCAATGGCCTCTACCGCACAGATCGTCATCTGGCGATTGCAAAGGCTCAGCCCCAGGCCGGGCGCGATCCGCATGAGGTGGTCGATGCCCATGTGCGGCGGCTGGAGGCCTTGCGCCGGGCGAGAAGCGTGGAGCGGCTGGCCGAAGGCGTTTGGCAGGTGCCGGATGACTTGGCCGAGCGCGGCCGTCAGTACGACGCGCAGCGCCTGGGCGGCGGGGTGGCAGTGGAGCTGAAATCACGCTTGCCCATCGAGCGGCAGGCGCGCGTGATTGGCGCCACATGGCTGGATCAGCAACTGATCGGCGGTGGCAAGGGGTTGAGCGAACTGGGCTTTGGCGCTGACGCCAAGGACGCGCTACGCCAGCGCACCGACTTCCTGATCGATCAAGGGGTCCGCCTGCACAGGTGGGCAACCCATGCACAGATCAATTACCGAGTCGGCGATTTCTTCTCATATGTGATGTAATTGTGATGCCATGACCACGATCTTTGAGGCCAAAGCTTGGACCGTCGAACAAGCTCTCCTGCACATCGGTACGGGCAACGAACACCCGGACGAAGATCGGCTAAAAGTGGCGCGCGCCTGGATGGCGGACCCTTTGCGCAGACCCGCGCCCACCGACAGCGATGTTCAGTACGAGTGTTTGAAGCGGCTGAGTGCCAAGATCAAGGCCAGCTTCGGTGACGAGACCAACGGATTGACGATGTCGCCGGTCATGTGGGTGTGGTTCGCCTTCACAAAGGCGAGAGGGTCAAACTCCAACGACTTCCGGACGCTGTTTGAGCGCTGGACTACGCAGCTTCTGCTCAATGGACGCATGCCAGTCGTCCAATTCCGCCCTGCAGGCCGCGAAAAGTGGCCGCCAGTGCGCTTGGAAGCATCGGCGCGAGGCTTCAAGAGCGGGCTACCCTTCCTAAGTCTCCTGCTGCGGCCCTTTCAGCGTCAGCGAACACTGGGCGAATGGCGGCTGGTCATCCATCCAGTAACAGCGAAGGCAAGCCGACAGAACAAGGCAAAGACGCCAAGGCGCAGCCCTGACAGCCCGGCGTGCCAAGCCCTTATCAAACGTGGTTTGGCCGAGGTTGTCAGGAAGACCAAGAAGGTGAGGCGGCTAAAAGCCGCTGGCGCGGACGGTGCGGCGTACGAAGCGCCAGAGTTGTCTCGGCATGAGGTCATGGCCGAAATTGCCAAGACTACCGTTGGCAGCGAAGCGGAGGCCTACAGTGTCTCTACGCGGCTTCGCGCGGTGTCGAACCTGGTGGCATGCCGTCGCGGAAGACCGCCCGGTACACCTGGCGGCGCAAACGCCAGCGACTGACACCGAGGGTGCGCAACGCGCAGCAAAGCAGTCACAGACATCAACGGTCGCGGAAACTGGCCGGACAAGTCAGACCAGTCTGATTGATCCGCACGCAGCCAGCGCTGAACGGTGACTGAACGGTGACCAAAACGACTTCCGGTGACCAAAAAGACTAAAGGGTTAGCACGCGCTAACGTGCTAACCCTCGTCTTTACTGGTGCGGCTGGCAGGAATCGAACCCACGACCCCTTGGTTCGTAGCCAAGTACTCTATCCAGCTGAGCTACAGCCGCGAAGCCTCGCAGTATATATTGCTTTCTGCGGTTTGCTTAAGGCTGTCGAAATCCGCGCCATTTTTCGAGGCCAGGTGCAGCGCGGACCCGACACAGGCCGTCAGTCGATGGCCGCCGCCTGCCGCAGGTAGGCTATGGCCTTGGCCTCGTCACCCGCTTCGGTGGCCAGTCGCGACAAGGCGCGCAGCGCCTGGCGGCGCGCACGCGGCGCCAGGCGGGCATCGGCCGCGGCCAGTTCCAGCGGCCGCTTGGCCTTGCCCCACAGTTGCTGCTCGACCAGCACCGCGCCTACAGAGGCCTGCACCGCCGGCTCGGTCGGGTAGGCGCGCTGCGCGGCCTCGACCCGCGGCAGCCAGTCGGCGCCCAGGCCGCTGACACCATCGACCAGCGCCAGCGCCACCTCAGCCCGACCATCGACATCCAAGCTGTCCAGCCGGTCCCAGAGCGGGCGCAGCCAGGCCCGGCCTTCTTCGGGCACGGCCAACTGGCCGGCGCGCTGGGCGGCGCGGGCGGCGACAAAGGGGTCGCGGTGATCGGCAGCGTCGAAGGCCAGCCAGGCGCGGCGCAGCTGGTCGGCGTCATAGGCCGAGTCCAGCGCCGCAATCGCCAGCGAGCGCAGCAACCCTTGCGCCGCGGTACCGGAAAAGGCCTGGTGGTTGGCCAGCAGGCGGGCGGTGTGCAGCGCATCGATCGGCCGGCGCTCCAGCCGCGCCGCCTGCAACTTCAGCCGCAAGGCCTGGGTGCGGCGCGAGACGCCCGGCGGCAGCTCGGCCAGCAGTTCCTCGGCACGCGGACCGTCTCGGTCATCCAGCGCCCACTCGGCCGCCAGCAGGCGGGCGCCGTCGTCGGCAGCCGACGACACCAGGCCGCGGGCCGACTTCAGCGCCTGGCGCAGGATGTCGTCGCGGCGGCCCCGGTCCTGCAGCCGGTGCAGGCTGCCGGCGGCCAGCAGCAGCGCCAGCGTGCGGAACTCATGGTCCTCGGCCGGCGACAACACATCGTCGCGCAGGTTGATCGCCCGCTGCGCCGCCTTGTGCGCCCGGCTGTAGCGGCCACTGAAATACTCGGCCAGCGCCTCGCGCAGCGCCGCCTGCGCCGCACGCTCAAGCCGCAGCAGCCGCCATTCGCGGGCGCGCGCCGGCAGGCCGACCAGTGCATTGACCGCCTGCACCGCGGTCATCAATACGAAGCCGAGCAGCAGCGCACAGACGATAAAGAAGTTCAGCGACAGGTCGACGCGCCAATCCTGCCAGTATAACGAGGCGATGCCGTCGTTGTCGCCCAGCGTCAGCGCGGCCACCACCGCCACCACGAACAACAGCACCAGCCAGACGACGTTGCGCATGATATGGCGAGTCGCCCGGCTCAGCGGCCGGCTTGCGCTGCGGCCAGCGCGGCCAGCGTCTCGTCGGGCCGCGGCAAACTGACTTGGCGCGCCTGGCCCGCCACTTGGCGCACCAGCTCGGCGGTGAGCACCACGCGCCGCGCGCTGCGGTCGAAATAGCGGTCCAGCGCCGACTGCGCGTCGCGCAGGTCGGACTGGGCAGTGTCGAACTGCCTCGACAGCAAGGCCAGCCGGGCATTGAGCAGGCGCAGCTTGAGGTTCTCGCGCAGGAACCAGGCCTGCTCGGGCGCTATCAGCATGGCCTCCGGGTTGTCGATGCGGGTGACGCGGACCAGGCCGCGCACCTCATGCCAGACCCGCTCACCCATCGATGCGCCGCGGGTCTGCAGCCAGTTCATCCAGGCGCTGCCCTCGGCAACGGGCGCCGAGGCGGCAGCCGCCGCCGAACGCGCCGCCTTGCGTGCCACCGACTGTCGCTCGGGTTGGGCCAGCAAGGGCAGGTCATCGACTGCGCGCGCCGCGTCGTCGAGCTTGGCGGTCAGCACGGCGATGTCCGAGACAGCCACCGCGCGCACCCGGTCCAGGTCGCGCGCCAGCGCACGCCGCACCCGCTCGATACGCGGCTGGTTGATGCGGGCGAGCCGCTCCTCGGCCTGCCTCAAAGCGGCCGCCATCGGTTCGGCGCTGCCGGTGATGGCGCTCTGCTGGATGGCCACGCGGATCGCGGCATCCACATCGGCCAGCACGTTCTCATCGCGCGAACGCGACAACTGCTGAATCAGCTCTTCGAGTTGGGTGCGCTGCAGCGCGGTCTCGGCCACCCGGCCTTCCAGCAACCCCACCTTGGTCTCGGCCGAGCGCGCCACCTCCTGGGCCTGCTGGGCCATGGTCCGCGCCTCGATGGCCTGGCCCTGGCTGTCCTGCTGCCGGCGCACCAGCTCCTGCTCGAGCGACTTGATGCGCTGCTGGCCCAGCAAGGCCAGCGTGATGGCCGCCACGCTGATGGCGCCCAGCACCGCCAGCACGATCCACCCACTGGCGGGCAAGGCGACGGCGGGGCTGCTGCCCGCTGGCGCGGCGGCGGGCGCGGCCGCCGGCGCAGCAACTGGGGCAGTGGTCGCGGTGGCCTCAGCGGCGGGGTTGGTCTGGTCAGTCACGGTCGACCTCATTGTATTCACCGCACCATCGCTGGCCGCGCCCCGACGGCGGCAGGTTCAGGCGGCCGCGCCGGGTCCGCAAACTGCGGCCACGGCCTCGGCCGAGGGCGCCACTGGGCGTACATCGGCCATGCCCAGCCGCCGCGCCGCCTCGACGATGCGCGGATGGGTGGCCAGCGCCCGCGAGCGTGACCAGTCCGCCTGCGGCGCCAGCGCTGGCAGATGCCCCACCGCCTCGCTGCTGGAGAACAGCCAGCGGCACTGCTCCGGCCGCAGCAGCGCCTGCCGCAGCAAGGCCTGGCCTGCTGCGTCGAGCACCGGCGCGGTGCGGCGGTAGGCTTCGACAAAGTGCGCCTCGGCACCTTGCTGGCGCAGCGTATCGGCCAGCCAGTCGCGTCCGTCCTCGCCGCGCACGATCAAGGCCTGCCTGTGCCGCCAATCCAGCTGCGGCTGCAACAGCGCCCACAGCGCTTCTGAATCGAACTGGCCGCCTTGCTCGGGCGGTGTGCGCAGCGCAGTTTCGGGCACGCCGGCTTGTCGCAACGCGGCGCGGGTGCCCGGCCCGGGGCCGCAGGCCAGCAGTTCAGCCGGCCAGGCCAGCCCTTTGGGCCGCAAGGCAAAGAAGCGCTCGACCGCATTCGGGCTGACGAACATCACCATCGCCAGAGCCGCCTCGGCGCCCTGGGAACGGCGCGCGATGGTCTGCCAGGCCGCATGCACCGGCGCCGAATCGGCCGGGTCACTGATGCCCAGCAGTGGCAAGGCACCGGCATGGCAGCCCAGCGCCTGCAGCTGCGCCACCCACTCGTCGGCCTGCGGCTGCGGCCGGGTCACCAACAACAACGGCAGTTCCCGCGCGCCTGCTGCCTGCGTCGGTAGGGTCATCCGTTGCTGCCCGGCGGGTCGGCCTCAAGCCGGCGCGGCGGCCAGGTAGGCCTCGGCGCCCAACAACCGCAATTGCGCCGCGGCCTGTTCACCCAGCCGCGTGGCGGCGGCGGTGCTGTCGGCGTCGATGGCCAAGGGCACCATGGCCCGGGCCTCTGTGCGCAGCAGCGGCCGCGCCGTGTCCTCGGCATGGCCCAGCGCGGCGCTGATGACCAGCTGCCCGTCCTGCCACACCGCATGGGCGGCCAGCGGCATGCTGCAACTGCCGCCCAGGCTGCGCGACACCGCACGCTCGGCATGCACCGCCTGCCAGGTGGGCGCGTGCACCAGTTGCGCCAGCTGGGCGCGCAGCTCGGTGGCATCGGCACGCACCTCGATGCCCAGCGCACCCTGGCCGGCGGCCGGGATCATCTCGGCCTCATCAAAGGCACAGCGGATGCGCTCGGCCAGCCCCAGCCGCTTGAGACCGGCAGCCGCCAGCACGATGGCGTCGTAGCCGCCCTCGTCGAGCTTGCGCAGCCGGGTGTCGAGGTTGCCTCGCAGCGGTTCGATGCGCAGATCAGGCCGCTGGTTCATCAACTGCACCAGCCGCCGCAGGCTGGAGGTGCCGACTACCGCGCCCTGCGGCAAGTCGGCGACTGAGCCATAGCGGTTGGAGACAAAGGCATCGCGCGGGTCCTCGCGCTCGAGCACCGCCGCCAGCACAAAGCCGTCGGGCAGTTCCATCGGCACGTCCTTGAGCGAATGCACTGCCAGGTGGGCGCGGCCCTCTTCGATCGCCACCTCGAGCTCCTTGACGAACAAGCCCTTGCCGCCGACCTTGCTGAGCGCGCGGTCGAGGATCTGGTCGCCACGGGTGGTCATGCCCAGCAAGCCCACGGCCAGGCCGAAGCGCGCGGCCAGCAGGTCGCGCACATGCTCGGCCTGCCACAGGGCGAGCCGGCTCTCGCGGGTGGCGATCAGGGTGGTGGCCGGGGCGGCAGCAGCGCTGGGGGTGATTGACGTCATGGTGGCCCGATTATCGCTAGCAAGTTTGTCGCTGCCGGCCGCCACCGGCAGCGGCTGGCCGCGCCTGCTAGGATGCCGCTCAGCATGCCGATTGGTAATTAAGTTACATCCAGGGAGACAATCATGCCGACACCTTCGTCACGTTCCAAGCGCAGCAGTCGCCAGGGCAACCAGGCCTTTTCCGCTGCTGGTGATCCGGAGGCCACTGACGCGGCGAGCAAGAACAAGCCCCTGATGGAAGACATCCGGTTACTGGGCCGGCTGCTGGGCGACGTGATCCGCGAGCAGGAAGGCAAGGAGGCGTTCGAGCTGATCGAGCGGGTGCGCCAGCTGTCGGTGGCCTACCGGCTGAAGAAGGATGCCTCGGCCGGCCGCGTGCTCGACCGGCTGCTGAAGAACCTGTCGGGCGACCAGACGGTGAGCGTGATCCGCGCTTTCAGCTACTTCTCGCACCTGGCCAACATCGCCGAAGACCGCCACCATGTGCGCCGCCGCCTGCACCACGAACGCCAGGGTCACCAGCAGGAGGGCTCGCTGGCGGTGTGCTTCGACCGCCTGCACCAGGCCGACGTGCGGTCCGCCGACGTGGCGCAGATGCTGGCCCACAGCTACATCTCGCCGGTGCTCACCGCTCACCCCACCGAGGTGCAACGCAAGAGCATCCTCGACGCCGAGCGCGCCATCGCCGCGCTGATCGGCGCCCGCGATGAGCTGCATGTCGAGCGCGAGCGGCTGGACAACGAGGCTTTGATGCGCGCTCGCATCACCCAGCTGTGGCAGACCCGCATGCTGCGCTACACCAAGTTGACGGTGGCCGACGAGATCGAGAACGCACTGTCTTATTACCAGAGCACCTTCCTGCGGCAGATCCCGAAGCTTTACCGCCAGATCGAACAGCAGCTCGCCGGCTTCGAGGTACCCAGCTTTCTGCGCATGGGCCAGTGGATAGGCGGCGACCGCGACGGCAACCCGAACGTCACCGCGGACACGTTGCGCATGGCCTTGTCGCGCCAGAGCGAGGTAGCGCTGCGCTTCTACCTGACCGAGGTGCACGAGCTCGGCGCCGAGCTGTCGATCAGCCAGATGCTGGCCGGCGTGACACCGGCGATGCAGACGCTGGCCGATGCCTCGCCTGACCGCAACCCGCACCGCGAAGACGAACCCTACCGCCGCGCACTGATCGGCGTATATGCCCGGCTGGCGGCCACGCTGCACACGCTGACCGGAACCGAGGCGCTACGCCATGCCGTGACGCCGCAAGATCCCTACGCAGGCCCGGCACAACTGCTGGCCGACCTGCGGGTCATCGAGGCCAGCCTGAAGTCGCACCATGCCCAGGCGCTGGTGGCGCCGCGGCTGGCACCATTGATGCGCGCGGTGCAGGTGTTCGGCTTCCACCTTGCGACGGTCGATCTGCGCCAGAGCAGCGACAAGCATGAAGCGGTGCTGGCCGAACTGCTGCGTGCCTCGCGGCTGCAGGACGACTATTCGGCCTTGGACGAGCCGGCCAAGCGCGTGCTGCTGATGCAGTTGCTCGATGACGCGCGCTCACTGCGGGTGCAGGGCGCTGACTACAGTGCGCTGGCGCGCAGCGAGCTGGCGATCTTCGAGACCGCTGGCACGATGCTGCAGCGCTATGGCCGCGAGGCGCTGCGCCACTACATCATCAGCCACACCGAATCGGTGAGCGACCTGCTCGAGGTGCTGGTGCTGATGAAGGAGACCGGCCTGCTGGCCGGCCCCAATGGCGGCACGCTGGACGCTGGCGCCGTGGCGGCGCTGATCGTCGTGCCGCTGTTCGAGACCATTGGCGACTTGCGCGAGGCCGAGCCGATCATGCGCGACTTTTACGCTCTGCCCGGCATCACGGACCTGGTCAAGCGCAGCGGTGGCGAGCAGGACATCATGCTGGGCTATAGCGACAGCAACAAGGACGGCGGCTTCTTCACCAGCAACTGGGAGTTGTACCGTGCCGAGCTGGCGCTGGTCGGGCTGTTTGGCCCGCTGCGCCGCCCTGCGGACGGCCAGCCCGGCATCACGCTGCGCCTGTTCCACGGCCGCGGCGGCACCGTGGGCCGCGGCGGCGGCCCCAGCTACCAGGCGATCCTGGCGCAACCGCCGGGCACGGTAAACGGCCAGATTCGCCTCACTGAGCAGGGCGAGGTGATTGGCAGCAAGTACGCCAACCCCGAGATCGGCCGCCGCAACCTCGAAACCCTGGTCGCTGCCACGCTGGAAGCCACGCTGCTGCACGGCGCCAATGGCGGCGCCGCCGGCGCGCCCAAGGCCTTCCTGACGGCTGCGGCGCAGATCAGCGACGCCAGTTACGCCGCCTACCGCAAGCTGGTCTACGAGACGCCCGGCTTCACCGATTACTTCTTCTCGGCCACGCCGATCCGCGAGATCGCCGAGCTCAACATCGGATCGCGCCCAGCCTCACGCAAGGCCACGCATGAGATCGAAGACCTGCGCGCCATTCCCTGGGGTTTCAGCTGGGGCCAGTGCCGGGTGGCGCTACCAGGCTGGTGCGGCTTCGGCTCGGCGATCGAGGTCTTCCTGGGCGAAGGTGCGCAGCGCGCCGAGCGGCTCAAGCTGCTGCAGAAGATGAACAAGCAATGGCCGTTCTTCCGCACCCTGCTGTCCAACCTGGACATGGTGCTGGCCAAAAGCGACCTGCGCATCGCCGCGCGTTATGTTGAACTGGTGGAGGACAAGAAGCTGGGCAAGCGCATCTTCGCTGCCATCCAGGCCGAGTGGCAGCGCACCCATGATGTGCTGTCGCTGATCACCGGCGAAGCCGGCCGGTTGCAGAACAACCAGGCGCTGGCCCGTTCGATCGAGCACCGATTCCCCTACATCGACCCGCTCAACCACCTGCAGGTCGAGTTGATGCGCCGCTACCGCGCGCGCAAGGAAGGCGATCCGGGCAACGAGCGGCTGCAGCGTGGCATTCACATCTCGATCAACGGCGTGGCGGCGGGATTGCGAAATACCGGCTGATCTTGGGTGAGTTCTGCCTTGCCGCCACTGACCCGCACCCGCGAAAACGAGTCAATTCGTTCGACCCAAACGTCGACCGAGTTGTTCCAACCGGTCGCAGGTCCGTTGCAAACTTGGTGAACGCAAGGCCGCCCGCTGTGGACTCCATTCAGTACGAATCAGATTCGAGAGCAGGCTGTTCTAACCCATGCCCTGACTTGAAAATGCCCCCGCGGGCACCAGCAACTCCGAACGCACCTTCCGTGGCGCCCGCTCGGCCATTCGAAGCAAGTATTGCTTGGGCTCGGCAATTTCGTCGGGGTGCGCCGGCAATGCACCCCGCGGACCGATCAACTTACGCAGCGCCTGATGATCGGCCATCAACCAAGACTCGACCTCCCGAACTGCAATTCGAAGGAAGAGGTCGCGACTGGAGTGGAGGCCAATCTGCCAACTCGCCAGAAGATCCACTGGACAGGCAAGGCGATCGAGGTCCGTCAAAACAACTACTGGGTGACGTCGCGCAAGTTGAGCCCACTTCGATATGTTGGATCGAAGATAGCCAGCACCGTTTTTCCGCAAGAGCAGTGGCTCGATTTCCTGAGGCAGATACACCGCCAAGAGGCGAAGGCCGACAGACTCGCTGAGAACATCTTCGGTAGCCAACGCGACTGTAGCCATTACCAAAGCACTAGTTGGTCAACCGAAGTAGGACGGGTCTTCGGAAGAACCACTTCCGCGACCGAGAGTCCGGCCCGCAATGCAGCGGCCTCATCGGCATCCAGCGTACGGCCCTTCGTCCCTTCCGGCCCGCTCTCCAAGACCACTACATGGCGCCCATCTATTCCTGGGTTGCTCAATAGCGCGTCACTGTGCGTACTGATCAGGACTTGACGACGGGTCTTTCGATTTCTCTGTAGGCGCCGAATAATGAGCGGTATTTCCTTCACGATCGCATCATTAAGCGAAATTTCCGGCTCCTCAAGCAGCAGCATCGATACTCCGTCGAGTAAGCTCCAGAGTAATGCCACCAGTCTCAACGTCCCGTCCGAAAATTGCTCCTCCCTCTGCCATCCAGCGTTTGGTCGGTGATGTGCGTAAAGAGCTTCAAGGTGAGGGTGACCAACGTCATCCGCCGCAAATCTCAATTCGCGGAACTGTGGGACCGCCATTTGCAATGCAGCGCCGATCTTGGTAAGGCGCGCGTTTCGGGTCTTTTCTGGTGTTTTCGCCAGTCGCTCAAGAAAGCCTTGTCCGAACGGGTCGTTTTCAAGTAGCCGCCCACCAATTCGGTCAGCGTACTTCAACAACTGTGGAACTAAGTGGAGGTAGGTAATGCTGCCAAAAAATTCCACCAACTCCCGAAATTTTCCATTGGCCTGGATTTGCTCAAGGTGAGTTTGCGTCAACAGCGTGCCGTCAAGCCTATCTTCATCATTGGGCCGGGCGAGCAACTGCTTGCCTTCCAGCCACACCTCCTCGCGCGACACCAGTATTCTTTGCGCGCCTTTGCCTTCGGGCTTGAAGCCCACCAGATAACGCCACCGAATCGGACCTTCGAGGGCGCTAGATATGTGCACTTCAATCAAAACTTCCGGGTCATTACGAGCGTGTAAGCAGCGAAGCTTGCTTATCCCGTCCCGATCACTAACGGCCGTCTGCAGACCGCCGCCCCTGGGTTTGGATATATCTCTGAGGAACCTGAATGTATCCAACAGATTCGACTTACCCGAAGCGTTTGGGCCGAGAAGATAGGAAACGTCGCCCAACGGCACATCGAGCATCCTGAAATTCCGCCAGTTCTTGAGTCTGACGCGTGTAATGAACATTTGAAGGCTCCAAGTCGTCGGCGTCGTGGCCATCGGGGGGGAACGAAGTGCACAGGGCGACGCACCCTAAGTATGCCTACCCAGGCTCGGAATCCCTGGCACGAAGATAGCAATGTGAGAAGAACAGCCTCGGATCGCCAACCGATGTGGCATTCGCGTCGTTGTATGGCGTGGCAACCTTCAAGAGTCACCGCTTCGGCAGCCTGCTATGGATTCGACCAGTTCACTGGTGCGGCAGTTGCACTGGCCATCGATCGTCACCTTGGGCGTACGCCCCACAACGCTGCCCCCGCCCTGCAGACTCAGACTGTGCGCAAGCTGGCGCTGGCCTCTGCGGCAGTCTCGAAGATGTGCGGCGCCACGCCGCGCGCGGCCAGCGCCGGGCCCAGCTTGGCGCGCAGAAAGCCCGAGGTGGTGTAGCGCGTCACCTTCAGGTAGTGGCGGTCGACCAGCGTGCGCACCATCGCCGCCCAGTCGTCGGCCACCTCGGGGTCGAGCGTGAAGTGGTCGTAGTTGACCACCGCATAGACCTGGCGCCCCAGCGGCGCCAGTTGCCGTTCGATCACGCCGCGCACCGCGTCGACGTCGAGCCGGTTCTTCACCGCCAGGTGTTCGAAGTTGATGAACAAGGTGTTCTGCGCCGCGTCGAAGTGGAAGCGCTCGGCCAGCGGCAGCATCAGCAAGCGGGCGCGCAGGCCCATGGCTTCGTCGCGGAAGATCGCCGGGTCCATGATCGCCGGCGGCATATCGATCACCGGCGCAAAGCCCATCTTGTCGAGGATGTCGCGCTGCAGGTCCAGCCCCGGCGCGATCTCCACCAGCGCCAGGCCTTGCGCATGCAGCCGGAAGACGCAGCACTCGGTGACATACAGCACCAGCTGACCACGTCGGTGCGCCTCGCGGCCGGAGAAGGTGCGCTGCTCCACCTGCTGCACAAACTTGGGCTGCAGCGCGCCGAACGTTGACTCGCTGGCAAAGCTGCCGACAAAGACCACGCGGCGCGTGTTCTGGCTGATGTTGATGAAGCCACCGGCGCCGGCCAGCCGCTTGCCAAAGCGGCTGACATTGACATTGCCCTCGGCATCGACCTGGGCCATGCCCAGAAAGGCGATGTCCAGGCCGCCGCCGTCGTAGAAGTCGAACTGGTAGGGCTGGTCGATGATGGCCTGGGTGTTGACCGCGGCGCCGAAGTTCAGACCGCCGGCCGGTATGCCGCCAATCACGCCGGGCTCGGTGGTCAGCGTGATGAGGTCAATCACCCGTTCCTCGGCGGCCACCGCGGCCACGCCTTCGGGCATGCCGATACCCAGGTTGACCACCTGGTTGGGCCGCAATTCCAGCGCGGCGCGGCGCGCGATGCGCTTGCGCGGGCCGCTGGCCATGGCTTGCACCTCACCCTCGGGCACGCGGATCTCGCCGGCAAAGGCCGCGCTGTAGGGCTCGACAAAGGTCTGCGGGTGGTACTCGGGCTTCTCGGCCAGCACCACGCAATCCACCAGCACGCCGGGAATCTTGACCTGCCGGGGATTCAGCGAATGCGCCTCGGCCAGCCGCTCGACCTGCACGATGACGATGCCACCCGAGTTGCGCGCCGCCATCGCAATGGCCAACGCCTCCAGCGTCAGCGCCTCGCGCTCCATCGTGATGTTGCCGTCGGTGTCGGCGGTGGTGCCGCGGATGAAGGCCACATCGATCGGGAAGGCCTTGTAGAACAGGTAGTCCTCGCCGTCGATGGCCATCAGACGCACCCGCTCGTCGGTGCTGCGGGCGTTGATCGCGCCACCGCCATGGCGCGGATCGACAAAAGTGCCCAGTCCGACCCGGCTGAGGTGGCCCGGCTTGCCGGCGGCGATGTCGCGGAACAGGTGGCTGATCACGCCCTGCGGCAGATTCCAGCCCTCGATCTCGCCGGCCACCGCCAGCTTCTGCAGCGCCGGCACCAGACCCCAGTGGCCGCCGATCACCCGCCCCACCAGGCCCGCGTGGCCGAGGTGGTTAAGGCCGCGTGACTGGCCGTCGCCCTGTCCCGCGGCATAGACCAGGCCCAGTTGGCGCGGCGTGCCGGTGGCCAGGAAACGCGCCTCCAACGCCACCGCCAGGTTCTCGGCAAAGCCGATGCCGACAAAGCCACCGGTGGCCAGCATGTCGCCGTCGGCCAGCAGCGCCACCGCATCGGCGGCGCTCACCAGCTTGCCCTTGCCGGCGTTACGCAGCGCCAGCATGCGGTCGTGGGCGTGGGCGTGGGTGTGGGCGTGGGACGGAACGTTCATGGATTGCCTCCTGCCGCCTCGACCGGGCGGCCCTCTGACGTTTGTAAGCTGCCGCGCAGCCCCAAGACTCGCGGCTCGCGCCAGATCAGAGCTGGCGTGTGTCGAAGGTGTTGCACTCGGCCATGCGGCCGCCACCCAGGCCCCGCTTGAACCACGACACCCGCTGCGCGCTGGTGCCATGGGTGAAGCTTTCGGGGCGCAGCGTGCCGGACGGTTGGCGCTGCAGCTTGTCGTCGCCGATC